>NZ_JBHUON010000001.1:0-408792 GCF_042686155.1 Mucilaginibacter antarcticus
ACCGTAATTGTGTAAACCTATTTTAGTACTAACTTTAAAGTGTAAACTAACACCAGTATTAACAACCAATAGTGTAAACTTTTTTCAGGACGGGTCAATCAAAATCTTGTTTCATTTTGTTTCACTCTGTTTTCACAAACTCCTCATTAACAAAGCAATGAGTCAAAATCTTGTTTCACTTGTTTCATCTGTGTCACACACGCGTGAAACAAACAACGGTATCTGGGGCCTCGTACCTCACTGTACATCAAAACCCCGTTATTTACCCCATACACACATTGTCATCACAGCCTAACAATTACAATTAGCCTTGAGTGTTGCCATACTTTGCCCAAAATAATCCGTTACTTTATAACTGAAAGGCAAAATATGCGTGGTTTCGGATTTTCCAAGTTTACCCCAAACCAAATCCCCAAAGGCGGATTTGATGAATTACTTAAGTTATTTCTGGAGTTGCTCAACTACACCGCGGGCGATGCCGGCGAAGCGCTGGCCTGGCTAAATGAGCTGGACAAGCAGTACAAAATCACCAATGACGAGTACGGCATGGGCGACTTTATAGATGAGCTAAAGCAAAAAGGCTACCTAAGCGACGGTGAACAAGCTGGCGGGTTCAACATCACCGCAAAAACGGAGCAAAGCATTCGCGCGTCTGCACTCGAGGAGATCTTTGGCAAGCTGAAGAAGTCTGGCAAAGGCAACCACCGGTCGCCGCAAAGCGGGCAGGGCGACGAGCGCAACTCTGAGCGCCGCGAGTTTGAGTTTGGTGATAGCCTGGATCAGATAGATATGACACAGTCTATCCACAATGCCCAGGTTAACCACGGCATAGGCGACTTTAAGATGACTGAGCGCGACCTGGAAGTGGAGGAGATGGACTACAAAACCCTCACCAGCACCGTGTTGATGATCGATATATCGCACTCCATGATCCTATATGGCGAGGACCGCATAACTCCTGCCAAGAAGGTGGCCATGGCGCTGGCCGAGCTTATCCGTACCAAATACCCTAAGGATACCTTAGATATTGTGGTGTTTGGTAACGATGCCTGGCCGATTACATTGAAAGAATTGGCTTATCTGCAGGTTGGCCCCTACCATACTAACACCTATGCCGGATTAGAGCTGGCTACCGATATATTGCGTCGCCGTAAAACCTCTAATAAACAGATCTTTATGATCACCGATGGCAAACCTACCTGTTTAAAGGAAGGCACCAAGTACTACAAAAATAGCATAGGACTTGACCGCAAGGTGGTTAACAAAACCCTTAACATGGCAGCGCAGTGCAAACGCCTTAAGATCCCTATCACCACGTTTATGATTGCCAAGGACCCCTACCTGCAGCAATTTGTAAGGCAGTTTACAGAGACCAATGGTGGCAAGGCCTTTTACAGCTCATTGAATAACCTGGGCGAGTATATATTTGAAGATTACGCTAAAAACAGAAGGAAAAACGTCAGGTAGTTGTGCAGATGTGCGAATGACCAATGACCAATGATTAAATGTCAATATGAACAAACAAGATATTACAACCCTGGGCCAATTAAAGCAATCAGGGTATAAAAGTGAGTCGGTGAAGGATGAATTGCGCCGCAATTTGATCACCCAGCTAAAGAAAAAAGAAGAGGGTGGTTTTGAAGGCATCATCGGGTTTGAGGACACGGTGATTCCTGATCTGCAAACTGCTATCCTGTCTCGCCATAACATATTGTTACTGGGGTTACGTGGGCAGGCTAAAACACGTATTGCACGTTTGTTGGTCAACCTGTTGGACGAGTACGTCCCCTACATCGAAGGATCAGAACTATTTGACGACCCGCTGAACCCAATATCATGGTTTGGCCACAGTATCGTTCAGGAAAAAGGCGAGGACACACCGATAGCCTGGATTCATCGCAGCGAACGCTACACCGAAAAGCTGGCAACGCCGGATGTTACGGTTGCCGATTTAATTGGCGACGTGGACCCGATAAAGGCAGCTACGATGAAGCTAACTTATTCGGACGAGCGTGTTATCCACTTTGGCTTGATACCTCGTGCGCATCGAGGCATATTCGTGATCAATGAGCTGCCCGATCTGCAGGCTCGGATACAGGTGTCATTGTTTAACATCCTGCAGGAACGTGACATTCAGATCCGGGGCTTCAAGTTGCGTTTACCGTTGGATATTCAGTTCGTGTTCACCGCCAACCCCGAAGATTATACAAATCGTGGTTCGATAGTTACACCTTTGAAAGACCGTATCGAAAGTCAGATATTAACACACTATCCACGCTCGGTCGAGATCTCGCGCAAGATCACCCAGCAGGAAGCATCGCTTACACCAGACCAACGTGCTAATATTGAAGCTGATGGTTTGGTAAAGGACCTTGTTGAGCAAATTGCTTTCGAGGCGCGTAACTCTGAGTACATCGATAAAAAATCAGGGGTGTCTGCCCGTCTGACTATATCAGCTTACGAAAACCTTATCAGTAATGCGGAGCGCCGCATGATCATCAATCACGAGACAAAGACCTTTGTGCGGATCGCTGATTTCTTGGGTGTAATACCGGCGATAACGGGTAAAATAGAACTGGTTTACGAGGGCGAGTTGGAAGGCCCGGGTAAAGTGGCCAATATCCTGATAGGCAAAGCCATTAAGACATTGTTTGCTAAATACTTTCCTGATCCTGAAAAGGCTAAAAAAGCAAAGGCACCAAACCCCTACACAAAGATCATTAACTGGTTTAGCGACGGCAACACACTCGCCGTTTTAGACGACCTGCCATTGGCTGAGTACAAAAATGCACTAAATCAGGTAACCGGTTTAAAAGAGCTGATCAAGCAATTTCACCCTAGCTTAGCAGAAACACAACGATTGATACTAATGGAGTTTGTGCTGCATGGCCTGGCCGAGTACTCTCAGCTAAGCAAGGGCTTTTTAGATAATGGCTTTGCGTTCTCGGATATGTTTAACAGTTTGTTTAATTTGCAGCCTGACGACGACGATTTAAACCTGGACGACGATCGTTACTAAAGGAGAATGCAAAGTCAGCTGTTTACCATTATACTACTTGGCCTTGGGCTGATATTATTTGATCAATACTTGTTTGGCGGCTTTGTTGCGGCCTTCAAAAAAACCAGATGGGCCAACCATCCACTATTTAAAATAGCTTATACACTATTCTCGCTGGTATTAATTACAGGTACCATCTGCAGCATTTATTTAAACTTGCCTGTAGGTGTACGTGCGGGTTTTTTAATGCTCTTTTTTGTACTGATGGTGGTAAAGGTTACATTCTTCTTCTTTGTAGTTGCCGACGACATCCGCAGAATATCTATCCACAGCAAAAAAGTATCGCCACAAAAGAAAGCGGTGCCTGCCACTGCTAAAGCCGATAACATGCCCCGCTCTGAGTTTTTGATGCGTGCAGGATTGATAGCCGGCGCGGTACCGCTGGCATCTATAGGCATTGGTATTGTCGCCGGGGCTTATGATTATCGCATACGCAAACAAAACTTATATCTGCCCAACTTGCCTAAGGCTTTTGATGGCATGACCGTCGGGCAAATATCTGATGTACACTCGGGTAGCTTTTATAACAAAAAAGCAGTGGTTGGCGGCATAGATATGCTGCTAGGACAAAAGCCGGATGTGATATTCTTCACCGGAGATTTGGTAAATGAGCGCAGCGAAGAGATGAATGGCTACCAGGATGTTTTTAGTAAAGTAAAAGCGCCGCTGGGTGTATACTCCATCTTTGGCAACCATGATTATGGTGATTATTATAAAAAATGGCCAAGCCCGGCTCATAAAGCCAAAAACCTGCAAGACCTGGTGGTTACCCACAAAAACATGGGCTGGGATTTGTTGCGCAACGAAAACCGCCGACTAAAAGTTAATGGCGAAGAAATAGCTATACTTGGCTGCGAAAACTGGGGCGAGCTAACCCGTTTCCCAAAATATGGTAAAATGGAGCCTACCTTAAAAGGCACTGAAGAGTTGCCGGTAAGGCTACTTTTGTCGCACGACCCTTCGCATTGGCAGACAGAGATATTGCCGCATTACCCCCAGATAGACGCCATGTTTTCAGGACATACCCATGGCATGCAATTCGGTGTTCGCGCCGAACATTTTCAATGGAGCCCCGTGGAATATGTGTATAAGGAATGGGCAGGCTTATACCACGAGAAGCATCAGCAATTATATGTAAATGTAGGTTACGGTTTTCTAGGTTTCCCGGGGAGGGTTGGAATATTGCCGGAGATTACGATATTTACGTTACGGGCTGCCTATGACCCTTTACTGCAAAAAGGTTAACCACTAGTAAAGGGCCGCTCATTACCCATGAAAAAAATATTACAATCGGTTTTTGATTTCCTGCTGTACAGCAATATTTTTATGTCACTGTGCGCGGTGGCGCAGGGCTTGGTTACCTTTCATTTAATAGCCTCTGTGCCTAACTATACCGTATTGAGCCTGCTGTTTGTGTCTACGCTGGCCATCTACAATTTCTCTATCCTGTTAACCAGCTCAAAGCACCCCGAAAAATCTGACAAGGCTAGCATGCGATGGTTTTTTGGCCACCATAGGCTAATGGTAACGGTTACTATTATCTGTATACTATCGCTTATACCATTATTTTTCCTGATATCGATCGAATCACGACTACTCCTCATCTTCCTAGCGTTGATTTCCTTTGCCTACAGCTTGCCGCTGTTTACCCTGGGCGACCAAAAATTTGGTTTACGCAACATACCCGGCTTAAAGCAATTTCTGATCACCCTGGTATGGACGTTAAGTACCGTGTTGCTGCCTATTATGGAAGCACAAAATCTTAACTTCACAAATATCAACCTGCGCGATACCATGATATTGTTGGCCAAAAGGTTTTTGCTGATAGCAGCATTAACCGTCCCTTTTGATATTCGTGATTTATTTGAAGATCGCGAATCAGGCTTAAAAACCATCCCGGTCGCCGTCGGCGAAAAGCGGGCATACCTGTTTTGCCAGATCTTGTTGGGCGGATATATCGTGTTATTATTTTTGTTCCGAAACAACGGCTTTAACAAAGATTTTTTTGCTTTAACACTAACTGCCATACTTACCGGCTGGCTCATTTTTAAATCAAAATGGAAAAGTAAGCCATACTTTTACTTTTTTTACCTTGATGGCGTATTGATACTACAATATGCAATGCTGGTATTGTTTAGCTATTTGTAAGCTATGGCATCAACCAACTATGATAATGCTGCCTGGTTTTACGACCGATTATCTAAACTGGTTTATGGAAAAGCACTTGTCAGCTCGCAACTTTTTTTGTTACCATACATTACAGCTAATGCAACCATATTAATTGTAGGTGGCGGCACTGGATGGGTGCTGGATGAAATAACTCGCTTCCACCCCGCCGGGTTGAAGATCACTTATGTAGAAGTGTCTGAAAAAATGATGGCTAAATCGCGAAAACGACATATAGGCCAAAATGAAATAAATTACATAAATGAACCTATACAGGATACGCGCTTGACCGACAACTACGATATTGTAATTACCGCTTTTCTATTCGATAATTTTAAAGTGGACATCTTGCAAAAGGTATTTGCCGTGCTACATCGTCGCCTTAAACAAAACGGGCTTTGGTTGAATACCGATTTTCAACTAACCGGCAAATGGTGGCAAAGCGTAATGCTAAAAAGTATGCTGCAGTTTTTCAGAACGTTGTGCGATGTTGAGGCCAGTGCGTTGCCGGATATTGATGGGCTGTTTAAAGATTACCAAACAATTGAGAGCAAAACTTTCTTTGGGGACTTTATAAGCTCAAAAGTATTTAAAAAATAATGTCATTGCGAGCCTAGCGTGGCAATCGCGAACCTTGCAGCGTGCGATCGTGTCATCCTCGCAATGACAAAATTTAGAGCTTTACGCCATATAAGCAAACTTATACCCTACGCCTCTTACGGTTTGCAGGTATTGCGGATAATCCGGATTGGTTTCAATTTTTTTACGCAGGCGGACAATGTGCATGTCAAGCGTGCGGGTATTAACATCGGCATTGTAACCCCAAACTTCCATCATCAGCTCTTCGCGGTTAATTACCTTGTTTTTATTTTTCAGGAAGTATAAAAGAATGCGGTTCTCCAATATGGTCAACTCTATTTTACGGCCATCACGTAACAAAAGGTGCGTATTTGGATGATGCTCCATATTGGCAAACGCATAGGTTTCGCTTTTCTCGCTGCTGGTTAGCACAAACTTAATTTTGTTCTCAATCAGTGCCACCAAAACATCCATATTAAATGGCTTGGTCACATAGTCGGACACACCGAATCCGTACGCTGTAATTTTGTCAATATCCTGCTGTTTTGCGGTGGTCATAATTACAACGCCTTCAAATCCTTTATTGCGTACATTGGTACAAACTTCGGCGCCCTGTTTGCCCGGTAGCATCCAGTCTAACAAAACAATGTCTGGCTGCTCTGCTAATATCAGCGTTTCCGCGTCGTCGCCATTGCTAGCTTCTAATACTTTATAACCTTCAGACTCTAACCTTTCGGCAACCAAAAATCTTAAGTTTTCGTCGTCCTCAACAAGCGCAATCTTAATTTCCTTATTCATAAATTTAGTTTTCGTATGGAAGCGTTACCGTAAACTCAGACCCTTCGTCAACCTTACTTTTAACGGCTATGTCGCCTTCCATAAAGTTAACCAGTTCTTTGCAAAATGCCAGCCCAAGGCCCACACTCCCGTTTTGATTATATTGGTTCTCTAATCTATAAAATTTCCTGAATATATTACTCAACTCGTTTTTAGGTATCCCTATGCCCTTATCGGTAAACAAGAATATAATATTACGTTTTTCGAGGCTGATTTTTATAAAAAGTTCCTTTCGGTCAGGGTGCGAATATTTATAAGCATTCTCAATCAGGTTTTGAAAGACGCTACCTAACAACACGGTGTCAGTCTCAAAAGTTTTAATCTGCTTTTCAATGGCATAATCCAGCTTAAATAGCGGGTATTTTATTTTAAAAGTATCAATATATCCTTTTACAAAAGCTTCAACCTTAATTTTATCTCTTTTTATGGTGATGGACTTATTTTCCAATTGGGTAAATGATAGCAGCTTATTCATCAGCTCGTTTAGTTTGTCGGCTTCTTCATCCAAAATTCTGCCGTAATGTTTACGCTGCCGCTCGGTGAGTTCGTTGTCGCCTTTAAGGTTTGAGCCTGCAATTTTTATAACGCTTACCGGGGTTTTAAACTCGTGCGTAAAGTTGTTTATAAAATCATACTGCAGCTTAAACATCTTGTCGTTCACACTCAAGTTACGGTAGATGAGCCACCCTATCAGCATAAAAATAGCGTACACCAAAAATATAACAATGGCAACCGGCAAGAAGCGGCGATAGATCTCGCTGTTCAAATACTCGCGTGGAGAACTGAAATAGAGCTTATAATCAGAAAATGCACCGGGAAGGGCAACCTCGTCGGTAATTACCTTGCTATGGTCTATATCCGGTGGATCATACGACACTTGTTTAAGCGTTACAGATGTATATAGCTCAGGGTGTACGTTTCTTATCTGCACTTTGTACGGGTCCAGATAAAAGGTCATCATGTTTTGCCGATAAAACAACCCGGAGTTCCTACTCGCCTGCAGGTCATGATAGCTCTTTAAATCGGCATTCGAGGGGATATTTAAAAAGCTGACTTTACCGGGCCGTGTATTGTAAAACGATGCGGGCTGGTCAATGCCCGGGCCGCGCGTAGTGTCATACGTTGCTATATAGCTATTTAGCTTTTCGGCCATTTGCCTAAGATCTATCGTATTCACCTCTTCACTTGCGCGGGCGTTACTTTCAGTGTGGCCCACCGGGAAGTACTGCTGTATAGAACGCGCCTTAACGGCCAGGTTATTTGTAATATCAGTATTAGGCGGGCTATCAACAATTACCTGATAAAAAACAACTTTACTAACAAATTTAAAGTTTTTAAAAATGGAATCAGTGTAGCTTTTCGCTAAAGCAGAATCTAGTAAACCCGAATATGAATTTATCTCGAATATTTTATTTCGATACAGGTCATTATAGGGGCTGATAACGGATTGATCTGCAACGTTATTTTTTTTAACGGTAAAATCAACCTCCACATTTCGCGCGGTTAATTTATAAGCCACCACAAGCCCGACAATAAGCGTAGCGGTTACAAGCGTCAAAAAAGCAATAATGAGCGACGAGTTTTTTCGATAAACGGTATTAGGCTGTTTCATACCTTAATGGCTTAAGGTTTAACATGCATATTGGCATCAAGAAACTTCTCTATTTCGGCATAGTTATCCAGGCGTCTCTTATCGCCCCCTACAGATCCTCGCTCGCTTGTATCAAGAGAATACTTTACAGGCACATTACGTTTCTGTAATTCGCGTATGTAATGGTTCAATTCCGGTATGTTGGCGCGCCTGTCCCGCGAGTCTTGCAAAAAAAATACCGGCACTTTAGGCTTATCATAATGAAATACCGGCGATATGTTTTTTAATAGCGCCGGTTCTTTAAGTGGGTCGCCAATAGTGGCGTACATAATTTGCCGGCGTTGCAATAAATACGGCGGCGTTGTTATAATGTACGTAAAAAGATTGATCATACCATTTTGCACTATGGCGCAACTATACAATTTAGGATTAAATGACAGCGCGTGCAGCGCACAGAACCCACCAAACCCGCGGCCATAGATAGCAACTTTCTTAGGATTGGCAATTTTATTGGCAATAAGCCAGTTTACACCATCGGTAATGTCTTGCTGTATTTTGCCGCCCACTTCTTTAAAGCCCGCACTATAATAATACTTGCCATATCCCGATGACCCTCTATAGTTAACCTGCAAAACAGCAAAACCCCGATTAGCAAAAAACTGCACATCTGCATTATAATCCCATCTGTCTCGCTGCCCAAGCGGCGCATCATGAGGCATCACTATAACGGGCAGGTTAGTCTTGTCGTTAACAAGCGGCAGGGTTAGGTAACCGTTAATCACCAACCCGTCGCTGCTAGTGTAGTGAATTGGTTTTTTTTCACAAAGCAGCTCAGGATCTATGGTAGAGTTATCCACCAACTTAGTCAGTCGCTTTTCTTTACGTTCATAAAGATATATGGCCCCTCTGCTACGGTCTGTAAAAGTTTGTATTATAAATCTATTTTCGGCAATATCTCTATCCGTAATGTTTACTTCGTAACCGTCAACCAAGTCAGATAGTTCCTGGTAAAGTTTTTTGGTATCGTTATTAAAAAAATGCCGCTGTGGCTTACCGTCCTCCCAACCCACAAACTCAAGACGGCTTTTCATTTTGGAGTAATCTGCGCGTTGTATGTCTACATTCTTAGTTTCGTAAATCACGCGTTCTTCACGGCCATTTTCGGCATTAATTTCGACAAAAGCTGTTTTGTCCCGGCCAACATTTGATAGCGCATAAAAATTATTGCGTACACCATTAAAAGCTACCATGCGCACAGAGTTCCTGAAATTGTTTTTTATGATAGGTCTAAACGGGGTATTATCGTCGGGCCTGTATAATATGGTTTCGTCAATATTATCTGTTGACTTTACAAGGCGGATATTGGCATCAGCATCCACCAAAAAATCGGTTATGTTACCGGGATTAACCAGGTAAGTTTTCAATTCGCCGGTTCGGATATTTAAACGGTACACATCAAAATTTGCCGAGTCACGCTTGTTCATGCTGATGGTAATTACGTCAGGCGTAAGACGGTTTTTATTAAGTATTCTTACTTCTGCTTTCCCTTCGGACAAGATGGTTTTTACCGTTAGGGTATTTACGTCTAATACCGACAGAAGGCGTTTATCGCGCGACTTATCGTCCTGCGCAAAAAGCATCTGGTTATCATAAGTCCAGTTATAATCTCCGCGCACACTGTAATCACTAAACGATGTGGCCCTTATTACGTCGCTGGTGTCTATTAATGATTGTATAAAGATGTTTTGCCTGTCTTTATATTTTTTTAAGTAGGATATGTATCGACCGTCAGGCGAGATCCTGAAAGAAGTCTTTTCGGGGTTTTTAAGAAACTCTTCGATAGGTATCTGGGTGATCGTATTTTTATTGCACGAGCAAAGTGCAGCAACTACAAAAGCCAAAATAAACGTTTTCACTATGTTCCTCACTCTTCTTAAAATTCAGTTAATCCAACTTACTAGGATGTCAAAGTAGCTAAATAAGTTAGCTTGTGTAAATATGTCACTACAATTTTACTGCTTAAACACGTTATTTAATAACGCGTAAGCACTGCTTAAATTTAAAATATTTATTTTTATGGTTATGAAGCGATTGCTGATATTGTGTTTTCTTGTTTTTTGTTCTTGGGCTAACGCGTTTGCGCAAAGTAATGACCTGCTTTTAGCCCGTCAATACAACACGAACGGCGAATATCAAAAAGCGCTTGAAATATACCAGAAGCTTTATAAGCAGGATAACGATGCTTACTTTTCCGGCTATATAAATACCCTGTTAGCCCTTAAAAGGTTTGATGATGCCGAGAGCGCTACAAAAAAAATGATGCGAAAGTACCCTACCGCTATTGAATATACCATACAGTTAGGCACCATATACACGCAAAAAAAAACACCCGAAAAGGCCAACGCGCTTTACGACGACCTGATAAAAAATCTACCTGCCGACCAAGGCAAAATAACAATACTTGCATCGCAATTTTACCAGGGCGCAAACGCTAATTATGCTATTAAAACCTTTTTGCAAGGCCGCAAGCTGCTAAACATTGACGATGCCTTTGCTTATGAGTTGATTACACTTTACCGTTTCAAAAAAGATAAGCAGGCGTTAACCGAGGAGTACCTCAATATTCTGCCTAAAAACCCATTGATGGTTAACCAGGCACAAAATGCTTTGGTTACCTTATTTGAAGGCCCTGCCGACTATGACATGCTGCGCGTAGCGCTGCTTAAACGCATACAGAAAGATCCGCAGCAAGTTGTGTTTGTAAATATGCTAACCTGGCAATTTCTGCAGCAAAAAGATTTTGACCAGGCGCTTAACCAAGCTTTAGCCCTTAGCCGCCGTACTATTAATGATGGGAGCGATATTTATGAACTTTGCAGCACCCTGGTGTATAACGAAGCATATGACACCGCCATACGCGGGTACGAATATTTGATAAGCAAAGGTAAAGAGCAGCCTTTTTACGTTACCGCGAAAATTGAGCTCATTAACACTAAAAACTTAAAGGTAACAGCCGGCAAATATGTGGCCAGCGATCTTATCGAACTTGAAAAAAATTACATCGATCTGCTTGCCGAGTTTGGTCAAAACACGTCGACCGCTTTTGCTATGCAGCGGTTGGCCAATCTGCAAGTATTTAAGCTGCATAAGTTAAATGAGGCGCAAAAAGTACTAGAAGATGCCATAAAGCTGCCACAAATCAGACCAGCATTACTTGCAGCCTGTAAGCTGGATCTGGGCGACATTTACCTATTAAATGGCCAGCCTTGGGAAGCTACTTTACTGTATAGCCAGGTAGAAAAAGAAGCGCCTAATACGCCGGTTGGGCAGGACGCCAAATTTAAAAACGCGAAGTTTGCCTACTATACGGGCGATTTTAATTGGGCCAAGGGACAGTTGGATGTGCTAAAGGCTTCAACATCTCAATTGATAGCTAATGACGCGCTTAATTTGTCGTTGTTAATTGCCGACAATTTGGCAATAGACTCTGCTGGTACTGCATTAAAAATGTACGCCCGTGCAGATCTGCAGGTTTTTGCGCAACAACAAAACAAGGCGATACAAATATTGGATAGCATCAATATAAAATATCCTGATAATCAACTGAGCGACGATATCTCTATGGCTAAGGCACGCATAGCCATACAGCAAAAAAGCTATACCGACGCGGTTACCTACCTTAAAAAAATTGTCACCGAACACCCGGCCGAGTTATGGGCCGACGATGCTATTTTTATGCTGGGCGATATCTATGAGAACCAACTCAATGATAAAGAACAAGCCAAAACACTTTATCAAAAAATTATTACCGATTACGCCGGCAGCCTTTACATTAACGATGCGCGGAAACGTTTCAGAATTTTGCGCGGCGATACTGCATCATAATGATTTAACCAAAATACTAATGGCATAATTTGTACTTTTGCCGAATGATTACTTATAATGAAACCGTTATAGTGGACGAAGGCGTTCATAAACAATGGTTAAGCTGGGTGAAAACCGAGTACATCCCCATGGTAATAAAAACCGGCTTTTTTAACTCGTTCAAGATATTAAATGTTCTTGATTCGCCTAACGAGGGGGTTACGTACTGTCTCCAATTTTTTACAGATAGCCGCGAAAAATATAACGAGTACAATGTCCATCATTTTTTAGGTATACAGACCCTACATCAACAAAAATTTGAAAATAAATTTGTGTTATTTAACACATTAATGCAAAGCATAAACTAAATATGAAAATTATCCAGACCAGTATAAGAGACCTTGTAATTATTGAACCTCAGATATTTAAAGACGACCGTGGTTATTTTTTTGAAAGCTACAGTAAAACAAAGCTAGCCGAAGCTGGCATTAACATTGATTTTGTACAAGACAATCAGTCGTTCTCGCACAGAGGCACCGTTAGGGGTTTACACGCACAATCAAACCCTTTTGCACAGGCCAAATTAGTACGGGTTATACAAGGCCGCGTGCTTGATGTAGCGGTGGATATCCGTAAAGGGTCGCCTACTTATGGTAAATTTGAGACTATAGAATTAACGGGCGAAAACAATCGCCAGTTTTTAGTTCCTGAAGGATTTTTACATGGCTTTGCTACTTTAGAAGACAACACCATTTTTGCTTACAAGGTTAATAGCTACTACGCCAAAGGACATGAAGTAGGTGTTAAATGGAATGATCCTACCCTAGCTATCAACTGGGGTATCGACGAAAAAGACACTATTATATCCGCTAAAGACGAGCTGTTGCCTACCTTTGCAGATATGGACAGCCCCTTTACTTATTAGTAAGCTAAACTATACGTTATGAAACAAGAGAGGCTAACCGCGCGGTTAGCCTCTCTTGTTTATAGGGTATGACTACTTGGTGATGAGGTTATACAACTCATCCAGTTTAGGGCTCAACACAATTTCTATACGGCGATTTTTAGCTAGTGCCTCTTCGCTCTTAGCTTCGTCAATTGGCTGAAACTCGCTTTTACCGGTGGCGGTTAAACGTTTTGGGGCTATGTGCTCAACCTCGGTTAAATAACGCGTGACTGATGTCGCACGCAGTACGCTCAGATCCCAGTTATCTTTTATCTGGCCAAGGTTACGTATACGTTTATTGTCGGTGTGGCCCTCAACCGCCATGTTAATGTCGGCCTCTTTATTCATTACTGCGGCTAACTGTTTTAAGGCCGCCTTACCGCGCTCGTCTATAACAATACTGCCAGACGGGAATAACAATTTATCAGTTAAAGACACATATACCTTACCATTACGGATATCAACCGATAAACCGTTTTGCTGGAAACCGAGCAGGGCCTTTTGCAACTTATCTTTTAAAGCGTTGGTCGCTTCGTCGCGCTTGCGCAAAATATCCTCAACCTCTTTTAAACGCTTCTCACGAGTTTGTAAATCGGTCGAAAGTTGACTTACTTTAGAGTTTGTTGATGCCAGGTTATTATTTAGTGCGTTATACTTGTTGGTTAACGCGTCGTAACTTTCTTTTTGAGCAGCATTGGTTGTGCGCTGATCTGTCAGTAAGCCTTTAAGCGTTGCTATTTCTTTATGCAAGCGGGCGGTATCGCTTTGTAATTGAGTAATAAAGCCGCCAAGGGTACCGGTACGGTTAGTGAGCGAGTCGCACTCAGCGACCATACTTTTATATTTTTTG
This sequence comes from Mucilaginibacter antarcticus, assembly GCF_042686155.1. Classification (NCBI taxonomy): domain Bacteria; kingdom Pseudomonadati; phylum Bacteroidota; class Sphingobacteriia; order Sphingobacteriales; family Sphingobacteriaceae; genus Mucilaginibacter; species Mucilaginibacter antarcticus. The sequence continues at coordinate 13,892 of NZ_JBHUON010000001.1, forward strand.
GTAGACAGGACTACGCACGAGTTTAAACCAGTGCAAATCAGTAGGGCAAAAAACAAATACTTTAATCTCATTAATGTTTATTTAATTATAAAATTGCGTTGCGTAAAAATACATTAAGGGGACATATTTTGCTACATAAAGCCGCAACGTTTTCTGCGGCTTTAGCGCTTAGAATGTCTTTATCTTTAATATGGTGCAGGGCTATAAAGCTTTTGAGCTTTAGCAACTCAATATGCTCGTGGTCGGCGGTGTAATCGCGGGGAAGCGTTTTCAATTTATCCTGCGCTCTAAAATCACCAAACAGCTTAACAAAAGCTGCATCATCAATCACGTTTGTCAAATCGTGCCCATTATAATCAATTTCCTGGCGTATAGCCTTTAGGTGAGCGGCATCGGGCATCCAGTAACCACCAGCTATAAATGATTTGCCGCCGGGCTGTATTTGAAAATAATACTCGGCTCCGCCTAACTTTGTACCGGTTGTGGGCAGGCTTATTCCAAAGTTATTTTTATAAGGTGTTTTATTTTTGCTAAAACGAACATCACGGTAAATACGCATAACACATTTTTTTGCATCCAGCTCTGGGGATAGCGCCGGATCCACCTTATGCATCAGCTTGATTAGCTCTGTAGTAAAATCAATGACGTTTTGACGTGCCTGGTCATATCGAACTTTGTTGTCCATAAACCACTCGCGGTTGTTATTGTCAACCAAATCGCTTAAAAAATCAAGTGTTTGCTGTTGTATCATCTACATCTAAATAAGCGTGATAATGGATCTTCGGCGACAGCCAAAATAAAAGCATTACTCTTGACGCCCTGAAAATTACCGGAGCAAATATAAAACATCCACCAATAATTACGCAGGTATATAACCACGGCGACGTGGTGTTGCCGGTAATAAGATAAGTAAGCATAGCTATGGTAAATGATGTACCCACATTTAAGGCATAGCTTATGTACATAGCTGCATAAAAATAACCAGGCTCAATCTCGAAATATAGATTACACCTTGGGCAATTTAAATTGATACGGTTAAATGAAAAGCTGTAAGTATGTCCCTCAAACATATTACCCCTGCGGCATCGCGGGCATTTAGCATGCAGCATTGCGCTTGCTTGAGATGTTTGAGCCATAATAGAAGGAAATGAAGCGGGCCTAATTCAGATTAAAGCGTTCGTCGCGCATGACCAGATCAACATTTTTGCGGCGATATTTTTTGTACCAGATAACGCCGACTATCATAACAGCTATGTAAGGCGCAGCCAACAAGTACATAATACCGTTGTTTAATCCCTTAGTAGTTGTATTACCGTTTTTAGCGTTTGATTCTACAGTGGCAGTACACATGGCGCACTGCGCGCTTACTGTGGCGACACCGCCCGCCAATAGGTAAACGGTAAATAATATCAATAACAACCTGTATATTCTCATCAGTACAAAAATAACAATTAATTGCTACCCAACGTTTTATCAGGCAACTTTGACAATACTATTAAAAATGATAAAATGGCCTTATCATTAAATACACCACTACACCGCTAGCTGTTACAAATAACCAAAACGGGAACGTCCACCTCACCAGTTTGCGGTGCTTCTCTACCTGCATTTGCAGGCCGCGATAAAAACTCAATAATATTAACGGAAACACGCCAGCAGCCAGTATAATATGCGGCACTAAAATAATTAAATACACCTTACGTAAGCTCCCATACTCCGTTAGCTCACTGCCCAATACCTTGCCGTCTCTGTTTACATCGCCATACACTGTATCAGTACGCATTAAATAGTGAAACAATACGTATGACACCAAAAACACTGCAGACAAGCAGAACGTAAGGATATTTAATCTTTTGTGCATGGTAATATTACCTCGCTTAATAAAGTAAAGAGACACCAGTAAAAGTACAGTGCAGGTGCCATTAATCACCGCGTTAAGCATGGGCAAATACGGAGTAAATGCCGGCGCGATAGCCGGACCGGGAATAAGGTGCCTGTTTAGCAACACCACTAACAATACTACAACTATTGTAACTATAGCAACGAAACGGAATATAAATTTATCGCTCATTTTTATGAAGAGTCTGGAGTCAAGATGCAACAATCAAGACTTTTTATTAATAATTATATGCACACGTTATCTCTTGATTCTTAGCTGTTACTTTTGAAACTAATATAGCGGTTTATCAATTTTACGCAATTCTTCGGCTATCATTACTTTGATCTCATCGTTTAACTTCGCGATATCTTTTATTGATGTGCCCGAGTAATATCCTCTAACGTGTTTTTCCTTGTCTATCATGATCAATTTATCGCTGTAGATAAATTCGTCTTTATTCACCTTAACCGCATCAACCAAAAACCCTTTACGCGCCAGTGGATAGATCACTGATGTATCGCCGGTTAAAAATTTCCACTCAATACCGGGTGGTTTAAAATTCTCCGCGTATTTCTGCAACGCAGCTACCGAGTCGCGCTCAGGGTCGACAGTTATCGATATAAAAACAAACATTTTGTTCTTGGCATAATCATTCAGCAAGCCTTTAATGTTGTTGTTAATGGTGTTACAAACCGCAGGGCAGTTGGTATAAAAAAAGTTGACGATGAAGATTTTGTTGGCCAGGCTTTCAGAACTTACGGTATCGCCGTTTTGGTCTACTAATTTAAAAGCAGGTAACTGGTGATAAGTGGTATCAGGTATCACTTCGCCATGAAACTTATGGCTGGTGCCCGACATTTCTTTAGGGCCAAAATAAGGCAACGGTTTATAGCGATTTTTGCCCTTTGTGTTTAGTAAATAATATAAAAATCCCGGTAATGCTAATATCATTACCAGGATCAATATTTTTTTTACGGGACTAATTTTTCGTATCATCTATCTCAGCGTAATCCAGTGATGACTTTCGTTTGTCAATACCAGGATTAAACCAATGATGAAAAGTATAGGTACGAGTATTGTATATACTAAACCTGCTTTTTCAAACTTTAAGTGCATAAAATAGGCAACTATATAAAATGCCTTAGCTAACGTCAAGATGATATAGATAGGGTTTGCAATGTTTAAACCCATGTGGTGATTTGGTACCAGGTAAAGCGCAATAAAGAACTCTACACAAGTGATGGCTAGCAGTACGAAAAATATTTTCCATATGCGGCCGCGGGTCATGGTATCACCGTGGTCGTGCTCGCCGTGTTTTATTTCAGTGTGTTCTGATGACATGTTATATCAGGTTAAATAATGATCAAACTAAATAAAAGAATGTAAATACAAATACCCATACAAGGTCTACAAAGTGCCAGTAAAGGCCAACTTTTTCAACCATAAGGTAGCTGCCGCGACGCTCATAAGTACCAACCAAAACGTTGATGGTAATAATGATATTGATAATAACACCGCTAAATACGTGGAAACCATGGAAACCTGTAATAGTAAAAAACAAGTTAGCAAACTGGTGTGCCGACATTTGCTGAGCTGCTACAGCAGGCTCGCCGTGAAAAAACTCTTTAAGGGTTTCCAGGTTAGTTGGAATGCTTGACCACCAAAAACCTTCATGGTGTAAGTGCGTCCACTCTAAGGCCTGGCAACCTAAAAACATTAAACCGCCTATAATAGTCGCAACCATCCAGCCCAATACTTCTTTTTTAGCGTTGCGGTGACCGGCTTCAACCGCCAATACCATCGTTACAGAGCTCATGATCAGGATAAAGGTCATGATACCAACAAACACTAACGGTGCGCCCTGCTCAATGCTGGTTAAAGGTACCGATTGAAAAACTTTATCGGCAGCAGGCCAAGCGCTTGCGCTGAAACGTAATGCACCGTAAGATATTAATAATGACGAAAAGGTAAATGCATCCGACAGGAGGAAAAACCACATCATCATTTTACCATACTCAATATTGAACGGCGATTTGCCGCCCGACCATGGCGTTGTTTTTAGTTCATCAATTTGTGATACTGTTGCGCTCATTTGTAATTAGCTATAGCGTTATTAAATTATTGGTTCAAAAGTAAAAAAACATACAGATAAATCCATATAATATCTAAGAAATGCCAAAAAATAGATGTCATCTCCATACGATACAAATTGCGGACCTGTGGTATACGTTTTATGCTGCCACTTAACGCGCTTATCAGCCACGCTATGCCACCAATAATGTGCAACACGTGCAGTAAGGTCATTACATAAACGAAAGACCGGGTTGCGTTTGGATCAACTAAATAGACGTGCATTTTGTAGGCCATATAATACCAGCCATACACCTGCAATATTAAAAAACCAATTCCAAGTCCCATTGTGGCCCAAAGCATTATTTGTTGCTTGCCATAATCAAGTCGCTTTGCCGCCCTTGACGCCAGGAACAATGTTAAGCTACTTAAAAGCAACGCGCCGGTACTATATCTAAAAGCATCGGGCAGAGTAAGATTAAGGCCTTTGCCATTACCGCCGATGTAAACTATAAAACCGCTGGTAAGCGCCGCGAAAAGCATAAACGAAGTGAATATAAAAATCCACATCACAAACTTCTTCGCGCCCAGGTTTACTTTATCTTCTTGCTGTATCGCCGCCATTATTACTTCGCTATAAAATCAAATAAAAACATTAGTTGCACTACAGGCAAATAAAAAAACGAGCCAAACATCAGCTTGCGGGCCTCTGCAATTTGCAGGGTACGTAACAAACCTATTGACTGGTATAAAAATATCAAGCTACAAACCAGCGATACGCCACCTACGTAGTAACCGCCATAGCCGTAAAAGGTTGGCAATAAACTCACAGGTACCAATATAATAGCAAACAGCACAGTTACTACAGCGCTGGCTCTATCCCTCTTCTGCGTTGGCAACAAACGGAAACCGGCTAATTTATAATCGTCGTCTAACACCCAGGCTATTGCCCAAAAGTGCACAAACTGCCATATAAACTGTATAGAGAATAAAATCAAAGCAATCTGGTCAATATGGCCGCGTGGCTGTCCTGCAACGTAACCTATTAGCGCCGGTAAGGCCCCAGGTATAGCCCCAACAAATACTGATATAGGCGATTTACGCTTTAGAGGCGTATAAGCAAACGCATATAATAAAATGGAGAACACAGATAACAAACCCGTCAGTAAGTTTAATGAGCCAAGTAAGTAAGTACCGGCTATACCCATGCCTAATCCTAATACCAAACCCTGGCCGGTAGTCATTCTGCCGGCAGGCATTGGGCGGTCCATAGTGCGTTTCATTAATTTATCAAGGTCAACCTCAATTACCTCGTTAAAGCAATTAGCCGCAGCGGTAACTAAAAAGCCACCGGCAACCAGCTTTAACCAGTTAATCCACATGGTGGCGCTATATAATGATCCCCAAGTGTCGCCACCGTTTGCTTTTACTGCAATGATAAAAGATATCGAGGCCGAAAACACTACGAGGAATGTGAGTCTGAATTTGATCAGTTTTGAAAAATCACTTCCCTTCATCGTCCTCCTCCGTGTATGTTAACCGACCGGTATAAATTTAACATTAAATAATACTGCGCTCCAAAAATCAGGCTAGCCAACAGTATGTGCAAGGCCTGCGCGTATGGCGGCAACGCCAGATATGATAATATTATTCCGGTAACTATCTGCAGCATAATAATTAAAAAGCTAAAGCTCATGATCTGTTGCTGTAAGGAGTGCCTGCTGAACGCTCTACGAATCAACCCAAACAGTAATAGATTTATGACCAAAACAAAAACAGCAAGGTCACGATGGTGCGCAAATATGTCGCCGGCGTTCTTGATCCATTCGGAACGGTAACCGCCCTGTAAACGATTTGACACCGCGTCTATCTTTTCGCGTACTTCGGTACCAAAAGTTATTTGCAGTAGCGTAATAGCTAACGATAGGAAAGTAACAATATGCGTAACCGGATTCACCCTTAGTTTTGGGCGGCCGGCCACCTTAGCCAAATGATAGGTAGTAATACAAATAGCCAATATAGCCAAAGCTATTAAGAGGTGTACAGTGATGATCCAGGCTACTAGGTTGCTTGATACCACTATTGACCCTAACCAAGCCTGAAAAGCGATCAACACCAGGTTAAATACACTTAAATAAGGTATCAGCTTACTAGCATCGCGATAACTAAAAGAGTAAACTGCCGTGAGCAACAAAAATATACCAGACAGCGCGCCTATCAAACGGTTACCGTACTCTGTCCAGGTTCTGGCTACATTAAACTCTTCGGGTATCAGTATCGATTTGTCCTCGCGCAGGCGCTTCGCTAAATCACTGTAACCGAATACATCAAGTGTGTTTGCAAAGCGCTGATTTTTGGCCAGGCGGCCTGCAACATATTTGTCTTTATACCCGGTCGGCAAATCAGTAACGTCTGTTGGTGGTATATATTGGCCGAAGCATTTAGGCCAATCCGGGCAGCCCATGCCCGAGCCGGTGCTACGCACTACACCACCCGCCAATATCAAAACAAAAAGCAGAGCTATACTCAAGAGGTTAGTCTTTCTGAATCTGTTTTTTGCTTTTGGGTTACTCATCTAAATGTTTTCTAACAAATTAGGGTACCTGTTATGGAATTTATTTCCGGTACAGATACCCTAAAAGATCAGATCGGTAAGTTTATTTACTTTACTTCTTCGTTTGTGCTTTTTGTGTTTGTCCACTTAGCCTGAGCATCTAAACCTGCAGGATTATCTTCAAAATCGTGCGGAAGGTTTGAACTCATGGTTTGCGAAAGCGGAACTGTTTGAGGAATATAATCATCTTCGGCACCCGGCTTACTGTAATCATATGGCCAACGGTAAACGCTTGGGATCTCGCCCGGCCAGTTACCGTGGATCCGCTCAACAGGTGTAGTCCACTCTAATGTATTAGACTGCCATGGATTTTGAGTTGCCTCTTTACCCCAGAAAATAGAGTGTATAAAGTTAAATAAGAATGCCACCTGCGCACATGCGGACATGATAGCTGCCCAGGTAATGAATAAGTTTACAGACATCCATTGGTTAAACGCAGGGAACTCGGTCATTGAATAATAACGACGTGGTACACCATCAAGGCCCATAAAGTGCATTGGGAAGAATACCAGGTAAGCGCCAATGAAAGTTAACCAGAAGTGCAGGTAGCCTAATTTTTCGTCCATTAAACGGCCAAACATTTTAGGGAACCAGTGGTACACACCCGCCAACATGCCAAATATAGCGGCCGAACCCATTACCAAGTGGAAGTGGGCTACCACAAAATAGGTATCGTGTAAATTGATGTCTAACGCGGCGTTACCTAAGAATATTCCGGTAATACCACCAGAAATAAAGAATGACACCATGCCGATAGCGAACAACATTGCAGGTGTAAACCTGATGTTACCGCGCCATAGTGTAGCTAACCAGTTAAAAGTTTTTACCGCCGATGGTACCGCGATAATCAAAGTAGTGATCATAAACACCCCACCCAGAAACGGGTTCATACCAGTAATAAACATGTGGTGACCCCATACTATGAAAGATAACACAGTAATACCTATCAGCGAGTAAACCATTGCGTGGTAACCAAAAATTGGTTTACGCGAGTTTACAGACATAACCTCTGACGAAATACCCATTGCAGGCATAATTACGATGTATACCTCCGGGTGACCAAGGAACCAGAATAAATGCTGGAACAGAATTGGGCTACCACCTTCAAACGGCATAACCTGACCGGCGACAACGATGTCTGATAGGTAAAAGCTCGTACCAAAGCTACGGTCAAATATCAATAACACCACCCCTGCAACTAATACAGGGAATGATAACACACCTAATATAGCGGTTAAGAAAAACGCCCAGATGGTCAAAGGCATCTTCCAAAGGTCCATCCCTTTAGTACGCATGTTTAATACTGTACTAACGTAGTTGATACCACCCATTAATGATGATGCTACGAAAAGTACCATACTAATTAACCATAACGTCATACCCGTCCCAGAACCTTTCATGGCCTGTGGCAATGCAGATAATGGCGGATAGATCGTCCATCCCGGACCGGCAGGGCCCTTTTGGATAAAGAATGATGACAACATGATAATACAAGCCATAAAGAAGAACCAGTATGACAACATATTCATAAATGGCGATGCCATATCTCGGGCGCCAATTTGAAGTGGTATTAGTAAGTTACTGAAAGTACCACTCAAGCCGGCCGTTAATACAAAGAATACCATAATGGTACCGTGGATAGTAACTAATGACAGGTAGAACTCCGGATCTAAGCGACCCTCTGGAGCAAAACGGCCCAATAATGTTTCCATTAACGGAAACGCTTTGTCAGGATACGCTAATTGGATCCTGAAAAGTATAGATAAAATCATCGCAATAACCGCCATCGTAATACCTGTTATCAGGAATTGCTTGGCAATCATTTTGTGATCCTGGCTAAATACGTATTTAGTAAGGAAAGTATCGTGGTGATGCTCGTGACCGTCTTCGTGATGTGCTACTCCGTGATCGTGAACTGATAATGTTGACATAATCGCTAATTAATTGTTTAACGCTAACTTTTGTGTAATACCTTGATTTTGATCTGCTGATGCCATTTTTAGCTCTGTACGCAATTGCGGGCTTAAATACAATTTTTGTTTGGTTATCCATTGGTTGTATTCGCCCTCTGTAACAACGCGTACAACTTTTTGCATGTTGTAGTGGCTGGCTCCGCAAATTTTGTTGCAGTAAAGGGTGTATTCAAACTCTGGATTCTCTGTCTTAGCACGCATCTGCTCCGTTGTTAACGTCGGTTTAAATTTGAAAAATGTTGGTAAACCCGGCACCGCATTTTGCTGCACCCTAAAGTGTGGCATGTAAACGCTATGTATTACGTCCTGGGCAAATATATTTAAGCGTATGGTTTTATTCACCGGCAATACTAAAGTATCAGCTAACAAATCGTCAAGGCCATTCTTGTCTTTAAAATCAAGGCCCAGTTTGTTGCTCCCAACAATTAGCTTGAAATTCTTTTTACCTAACACGTTATCAGTACCTGCGTAACGAATGTCCCACGAAAACTGTTTACCTGTAATATCTATGTTGATAGATGGTTTACCGGCAACCTCGGCACTGTTTTCCACTTCTTGCCACGTAAAGAAACCAAATATCACCAATACTGTTAAAACAATAGCCGGGATAATCGTCCAAACTTTCTCGATGGTATTGTTATGAGGTAAGTAGTAAGCTCTGCGTTTGTCTGAGTGTTTGTATCTAAATAAAAAGGTAAATAACAATATCTGGGTAACAACAGCTACAAACATAGTGATGATTGACGTCGTAAAAAACATTGCGTCTATTTTAACGCCGTGTTCTGAAGCTGCTGCAGGTAAGGTTTTAGTACCATGCTCGGTAAAATCCCAGTATGCGCCTGCTAAACCAAACACTAAAAACACCAGGCATATAATAGCCATAATATTGTTCCACTGGATACCTTTTTTACCTTGTATCTGCTGGCTTAGGTCATATACTTTTAGTACTTTACCTATAACAGCAATTGATATGCATGCTATAAAGAAAAGAAGTACGTAAAAACCTACGCTTAACCAGTTAACACCCGGTTTTTCAGCCTGGGCCGCTGCGGTAGCCTGTGCCATCAGTGTGTTAGTGCCCACAAGCATAAACACTGCTAAAAGCGCAGTTACCTTTTTAGAATCTATTATTTGTTTGAATGCCATTGTATTGGTCGTTTGGTATTCTTTATTGGGTTGCAAATTTAGTAATTATTATATGTGATGATGTAAGCTCTCACCGATGAATGGGTGGTTTTTAGGAATGAGCGATTTAAATTTGCTTAATGTGGTAAAAAACAGGAAACAAAACAATCCAACAAAACCTAAAAATATACCGATCTCTTCTACACCAAAACCTCTGTGGTGCGGGCCTACTGTAGCAGGCATGATCATCATATAGTAATCTAACCAGTGGCCGCATATTAAAACAATACAAGCTACTTTTAATACGCCTATCGCACGTTTTGAATCGCGGGACATTAATATTAAGAACGGTGCAAGAAAGTTAATAACAATATTTAACCAGAACCAAGGCTGAAATTCAGGTTCCCACCTTTTGTAAAAATATACAGTTTCTTCAGGGATGTTAGCGTAATAGATCAGCAAGAACTGAGCGAACCACAAATACGTCCAGAAAATAGAGAAGCCAAACATTAACTGGCCTAAATTGTGCAAATGATCCACGGTGATCCAGCTAAAGTAACCTTGTTTGCGCAGGGTAATAAGCAGTAGCGTTATAACTGCCAAACCACTAACCCACATCGCTGCAAAGTTGTACCAGCCAAACATCGTTGAAAACCAATGCGCATCTAATGACATAATGGTATCAAAAGCAAACAATGGCACAGTAAAACCAAATATAACTAAGAAAGTTACACCTATGTTAAAGCTCTTTTTGTAGTTAACCATACCCCCTAATTCATCCTCGTTAGTTGAATATTTTACTAAGAGTAAACCAAGTATACTGTACGCTACTAGGTAAGCCACGATACGGCCTATAAAAAAAGGAACATTTAAGTAGTCGGCTTTACCTGCAATAAGGTGATTATAGGCCGCATTACCATGCTCGGTAAACGCCTTAGAGGCCCACTCTTTATAAAGGTAAGTACCCGTGATTTGGTGGTGCCCTTCGTGAGTAACTATCTCTTGAGTTAAAAACAAGCCACAAGCCACAATCAATATCAATATTGCGGCAGCATAAGGTAACATCTTCGCAAAAGCCTGGGGCACACGTAATAGTGCTGCAGACCAACCTGCTTGTGCCGCATATTGCAATGAGCAAAAGAAAATACCGGCTATACATACGCAGGCAAAGTAGTAACCATTTAGCAAAAGGTTTGCAAATGTACGCTCAACATGGCTTTCACCGTGACTGTCCTTGTAAAGAAGCCCGAATGCTATAGCTAAAATGCCTATAACAATGCCTATAAGGCTCCAGGTTTTGCCTTTACTGCTAAATTCAAATTGTTCGTTAAAACTGTTATGAGTTTCCATTAATTCAGTTTCTTATAAAGTTTGTAAATGGTGAACGTACATGGTCACTTTCCAACGCTCTTCCGGCGATAGCTGCGAAGCGTAAGAGCCCATAGCATTTAAGCCGTAAGTAATCGTATGATAGATCTTACCATCGGTTAAATCTTTCATTGCACCACCACGTGATGATTGCCCTTTTGAGTACGATGGAGGCGCAGGGAAACCGTGTGTAGTAACCGTACCATCACCCTGGCCTGTTGCACCATGGCAAGGAGAGCAAAATGTGATATATAATTTTTTACCCTGCTCTATATTTGTTGATGTATAGGCCAATATGTTTTTAACCTCAACACTAGCCAGGGTATAACCTTCGGTTGTTGACGGATAATCAAATCTGGTAAAACCTACCGGTGTAGTACCCGCCGGTGGTAACTGAGCTGTTTTGCCATCTTTGAAGTTCGGATTTTTTTGATCCGGGTCAAATGCAAGATGCTCATACATATTGGGGGCATACTCCCATCCGGTACTTCTCTTATCATTGCACGACGTGGTAACTATCGCTGCAGCAACGGTAATAACCGCAATACCCAATACTTTATACTTATTCATAGCTAACATATTTTCTGTCGTTATGCTTAACTTCAACAGCTCCCGCTTCTTTAAGCAAGTTTGTAATATCATCATGTGGCGTGTTGCCCTTAGCGTCGATAGCTATAACAAAACGGTCATTAGTCGCTCTAAGGTCCATTACTCTCGGCGCACGGCCCGGGAATAAATGCGTAGCGTAAAAGAACGTAAATGCCATACCATATGAAGCAAATAATACAGTCCACTCAAACGTAACCGGGATAAAATCCGGAAGAGCGAAGTGTGGCTTGCCGCCTATGTTCATTGGCCAGTCATGCACCAGGAAATAGTATACTAAACTTAAGATAGTGGTACCACCTACACAGCCAAACATGAATGCAGCATAACCTAAACGCGAATCTTTGATACCTAATTTTGCTTCAATACCGTGGATAGGCATTGGCGTATATACATCATAAATAGGGACACTATTTTTCTGTAGCTTGTCGATACCGTGCATCATTACATCCGGATCGTCAAAAAGACCTAATATAAATTTAGTGCTGCTCATAATTATACGTTTTCATATGCTGATAGATCAACACTATCAAATTTCTTCAATGATTCCTTGTAGAATTTCACTTGCTCAGGATCAAGATTACCCTCTTTGATCTGTTTTAATTTGTATTCTTCGCTTTGCTCTTTCAACAGCAATTTAACCTCGGCCATTGCTATAGAAGGCAACACGCGGATAAACAACAGGAACAAGGTAAAGAATACGCCTATTGAACCGATGAACAACGACACGTCAACCCAGCTTGGATAAAACATAGCCCAGCTTGATGGTATGAAATCACGGTGTAATGAGGTTACGATGATCACGAAACGCTCAAACCACATACCGATATTTACGATGATTGACAATACCCATGACATAGCAATATTGGTACGAACGCGTTTAAACCACATTACCTGGGTCATCAATACGTTGCAGCCATACATCATACAAGCTGCCCACCAGTACGGCCCAACAAACCTGTTTAAGAAAGTATACTGCTCGTACTCGCCACCGCTATAGTAAGCGATAAAGAACTCAGTGATATAAGCCACACCTACTACCGAACCTGTTACAAGGATGATCTTGTTCATTGATTCGATGTGGAACATGGTGATATAGTTTTCCAGGCCTAATACCTTACGGGTGACCAGCAATAGTGTTTGCACCATTGCGAAACCAGAAAAGATAGCACCTGCAACGAAGTATGGAGGGAAAATGGTGGTGTGCCATCCTGGCTCCAACGAAGTTGCAAAGTCCATTGATACAATAGTGTGTACTGAAAGTACCAGTGGAGTTGAAACACCTGCCAATATTAATGACACAGTTTCAAAACGTTGCCAAGTTTTAACTGAACCTGTCCATCCAAAGGAAAGGATAGAGTAAACACGACGGTACCAACCTGTACCACGATCACGTATAGTAGCAATATCCGGTAATAAACCTGTGTACCAGAATACTAATGACACAGAAAAATAAGTAGAGATCGCAAATACGTCCCAAATCAACGGTGAGTTAAAGTTAACCCATAATGATCCGTATTGGTTGGGTAACGGTAAGCAATATAGTGCCATCCAGGGGCGGCCCATGTGCGCTACAATGTAAGTAGCTGCGCAAATTACTGCGAAGATGGTCATCGCCTCGGCAGAACGGTTAATTGAGTTACGCCATTTTTGACGGAATAATAACAATACAGCAGAGATAAGCGTACCGGCGTGACCGATACCTACCCACCATACGAAACCGGTGATGTCCCAGGCCCAGCCTACAGTTTTATTTAGGCCCCAAACGCCTATACCGTACCAAAACGTCCAACTTACTGCAAATACCCACAGTAAAGCGCCTAATGCCGAAACCACAAATCCAATCCACCACGCTTTATTAGGTTTATTTTCAACCGGGAACAATACGTCGTCGGTTACCTTGGCATAGGTTATGCCTGTGCCGGTAACTAACGGTTCCCTAATTATTGATTCTTTATGAGATGCCATATTATAGCTATTGTAAAAATTAAGCTTCTGATTCTGTTGTATTTCTCACTTTAACCTGGTAACCAATACCCGGCACTACGTTAAGCTCTTCTAACACATAGTAAGTTCTTTCACTTCTTAAAGCTTTTGATACTTCAGAGTTAGGGTCATTACCATTGCCAAATACAATCGCGTTAGCGGAGCAGGTTTGCGCGCAAGCTACCTGGATATCGCCATCTTTAACTGGGCGTTTCTCCATTTTAGCTTGTAGTTTACCAGCCTGGATACGTTGAACACACATCGAGCATTTCTCCATAACACCACGGAAACGGGTAGTTACGTCTGGGTTTAATACCAGTTGAGTATGTTGCTCTTGCAGGTAGTTTTCAAAACGAGAATCGTTCCAGTAGTTAAACCAGTTGAAGCGACGTACTTTAAACGGACAGTTGTTAGCGCAATAACGTGTTCCTACGCAACGGTTATAAGCCATGTGGTTCAAACCTTCGGACGAGTGTACGGTAGCTAAAACCGGGCAAACAGTCTCGCAAGGAGCGTGGTCACAGTGCTGGCAAAGCATTGGCTGGTGGACAACCGATACATTGTTAAAGTCTTCCAGTTTGTCTATTTCCTTCTCCTCGGTAATGCTTTCGCCTTTCTCGTTAAAGCTATAGTAACGGTCAATACGTATCCAGTGCATCTCGCGGCGTTTACGTACCTCATCACGGCCAACAACCGGGATATTATTTTCGGCATTACAAGCCACCACGCAGGCACCGCAACCGGTACAAGCATTAAGGTCGATAGCCATTACCCAGTTGTAGGTAGGAGTATCGTAGTTCTCCCACAAAGTTTCGTAAACCTTGTGTTCGCCGTCTTTACCACTGCCTTTAAATGGATTCTTTTGATATTCAACAAATTTAGCTTCGCGAACAACGTTACGACCTTCATAAGAGTGGTGCGTTTGTGTTTGCGCTAGGATGATCTGATCGCCGGTTGCTGATATTTTAACAACATTGTTGTTTTGCAGCGTACCGTTACGGAAACTGTATAGCGGGAACGCGTTTTTACCAACTCCTGATTCAATTACTTTACCACCTTTAGTACGGCCATAACCCACCGCTACCGATATTGTACCTTCTGCCTGGCCCGGTTGTAACAACACAGGTAAAGCGATAGAAGTACCGTTAGCGTCTAAAGTGATCACATCACCTTCCTGAAAACCCAATCTCTTAAGGTCAGTAAGCGACATGGCAGCATAGTTATCCCAGGTTACTTTAGATACGGCATCCGGTAACTCTTGTAACCAAGGGTTGTTTGCATGTCGACCGTCGCGGATAGCGTTATTTTGGTATAAATGTAGTTCAAAGTCTTTTTCGCCTGCTACTTGTTTAGCGCTTTGCGATATGATAGTCTGTGCTACGGCGTTCAAATCACGGCTAAAAGTGTAAGCAGTAAGCGGTGCACTTGCCGTTTTAACAAAACCTGTTTGCAATAAAGTTTCCCAACCCTTTGTACCAGTTACACCTACAAGTGGCAGGATGCCTGTTGTCCAAATATTAGTAACGTAAGTATAGTAGCTGGTAACAGGGTTGCTGCTCCATCTTAATAAACTTTCTTCGGCTTGACGAGTATTGTAAACGGGATTAATGGTTGGCTGCAATACTGTAAAGTAACCGTAAATAGCGTTATCATCACCCCACGATTCTAAGTAATGATGGTTAGGCGCTACAACATTACAAACAGCAGTAGTTTCGTCTAAGTTGGCTGCAAAAGAAATTTTCAACGGCACCTTAGCAAGTGCGTCCGTAACTGATTTTGCGTTAAAGTAATCGTAAACCGGGTTAGCGTTCAAGAATAATACCGCGCCAACTTCGCCTCTTTTTGCTTCGTTTATAAACTCGGCAAAATCAGCATCATTACCCTGGCATTGGTTTGACGGATTGTCAAGATCAATAGTAGTGCCATAGCTGCCTAAAGCGCCATTAATTGCGTTTACCAGTATTTGTACGGCAACATCGTTTGAGCCTGCAACAACCAATGCCTTACCTTTAGCGGCAGCTAATTCTTTAGCTGCAATAGTGATAGCGTTGTTGGTTGAGTTGCTTTCCAATTTTTTGCTACCTGGTAACGTTGTACCGGTAATAGCGTTATAAAGGTTGATTAAAGCTACCCCTTCTTCTGACGGTTTAAGAGGGATACGAACGTCAGCGTTAGTACCTGTCAAGCTCATACCGGTTTCAAACTGGATATGGCGAGACATCTTTTTAGCCTTTAATGATTTATCGTTACGGTTGGTTACGTACTGACGGGTAAACTCCTCTCCAGAAATCCATGTTCCAAGGAAATCTGCACCAAAGCTTACAATAACATCAGCCTTATCAAAACTGTAATGAGGCAATACTGCTTTACCAAAGCTGTTTTGGTTGGCCTGTATGATACCGGTATATGATACCGCGTCGTAGTTAATATGTTTAGACGTAGGGAAAGCTGCAACAAAATCAGCAATTACGCCTAAGGTTGACGGGCTGGTCACAGTTGATGTGATCAATCTGATCTTTTTGCCCGAGTCGGCAATTTTTGCAAGCTCTAACTTAACTAAATCGTCAAGATCGCTCCACTCTTTCTCGCTACCTTCATGCAAAGGTGCTTTAACGCGGCTAACGTCATAAAGATCAAGTACAGATGCTTGTGCTGTTGCACTTAAACCGCCTTTTGCTAATACATCATTTGGGTTACCCTCAACTTTAATAGGGCGGCCCTCGCGGGTTTTAACCAAAATAGCATGACCTTCTAAAGTTGATGCGTAGTAGTTAGCTACACCCGGAGTAATTTCTTCAGGCTTAATTAAATAAGGTATTGACTTGTGTACCGGTACTTTTTGGCAGGCTGCCAACGTAACCGCGCCTACACCAAAACCAACCGCCTTTAAAAAGTCGCGACGAGGTGTTTTTCCTAGTAAACCATCTCCGCTCAAAACATCTTCGATTGGAATGGGCTCCGCGAATTCATGTTTATTCTTTTCAACAAATTCTGGCGACTTGTTTAGCTCTTCTAAACCTTTCCAGTATTTTTTATTGCTATCCATTTAAGCTATAGTATAAACTGTAATGCTAAGTTCTGTTATAATTAATAGTGGCATTTACCACACTCGATACCACCCAATTGCGCGGGTGTAACTTTAGCGCCTTTTTTAATCAGGTCGTGCACCGCCAACATGTTTTCGTAGTAACCGTTACCTTTAATGTTAATGTCAGTACGTTTGTGGCACTGTATACACCATTTCATGGTAAGTGGCGAGTATTGGTAAACCTCTTTCATGGTTTCAACCGGGCCATGGCAGGTTTGGCATTTTATACCACCAACGGTAGTGTGTTGAGAGTGATTAAAGTAAGCGAAATCAGGCAGGTTATGAATACGTACCCATTGAATAGGTTTTGCCTTTTTCTCATCGTATTTCTGAGTCCCTGGATCGTAACCCAAAGCGTCGTAAATTTTGTGTATTTCCGGCGACTCTGTTTTAACAGATTTGTGGCAGTTCATACAAACGTTTAATGACGGGATTGAAGCGTTTTTAGATTTGAATGCGCCGCTGTGGCAATATTGACATTCAATTTTCATGACGCCTGCGTGTAACTCGTGCGAATATTTGATAGGCTGCACCGGCTGGTAACCCTGGTGAACGTTGGTGTTCCATAAAGTCACCCAAGTAAGGCTGCCCATTGCAACAGTACCACAAAGCAGGATAAAGAAAACCAGTTTCTTGTTTTTTAAGATCTTTCTTAAGAAAACGTATTTGTCAGCCAAAACAACTGATCCGTCCGCTGCTAAGGTTTCTTCAACAGGTAATAATCTTTTGCTGCTTAATAAACGCTCTAAAGCTGATATGATTCTGTTTAACACCAATATGATGATAAACGCGATAACAACAATAGCAATAAGGATATAAACAGTAACACTGCTTGGTCCCTGATCAACAGCCGCTCCTGCAACAGGCCCGGCTTTCGCTTTTGCTTCTTCCAGTTTTTTCCAGTCAGCACGTACGTAAGCTAAAATGTCGGCAACATCGCCGTCAGATAGTTGCGGATACGGAGGCATCACTGTCTGAGCGTAGTCATCAAATATCTTTTTCGCTTTCGGATCGCCTGCCTGAACCAAAGCCTGGCTGTTGTGTATCCACGCGGTTAACCATTTGTCGTTAGTATCAGATGAGATAAGCGGACCCAATGCCGGACCGGTTGAACGCACATCTATTTTATGACAACTGGTACAACCAGCAGACTTAAATGTGGCTTCACCTTTTGCAGGGTCGCCTTGCGCCTTAGCAGAAACTCCCCAAACAGCAAAACATGCAAGCAGTAAAACCGACTTTGAGAATTGTTTAAAAATTAATGAGATGCTACTCATAAAGTTGTATTGATGCTAAATAGTTATTTGTATAGTGTGCCAAACTGAGGAAAGAACATAGGTTTCCTCGGAATTTTCAGCCACAAAAGTATAATTTATTAAATAATCGCTGACAAATTAATGACAGTTATAACTAATTTATAATTATTCTAAATAATCAAAAAAGCAGCTATTTTATGATTATTCCAAGCCGATCTTATTGATCTAACAACCAGGCAAATATCAACGGTACAACGATGGTAGCATCGCTCTCTACAATAAACTTAGGCGTTGCAACATCCAACTTGCCCCAGGTGATCTTCTCGTTAGGTACCGCGCCCGAGTAAGAACCGTATGAAGTTGTCGAGTCTGAGATCTGGCAGAAGTAGCTCCAGAACGGAATGTCCTGCATCTCCATATCCTGGTAAAGCATAGGTACAACACATATCGGGAAGTCGCCAGCTATACCGCCACCTATCTGGAAAAAGCCCACACCTTTACCTCCAGAGTTTTTTGGGTACCAGTCTGCCAGCCAGGTCATGTATTCGATACCGCTTTTCATGGTTGTAGCCTTTATCTCATTTTTAATAACGTATGATGCAAAGATGTTGCCCATGGTCGAGTCTTCCCAACCCGGTACAACGATAGGCAGGTTCATTTCTGCTGCGGCCAGCATCCATGAGTTTTTTGGGTCAATCTCATAGTACTGCTCCAAATCGCCACTCAACAGCATTTTGTACATAAACTCATGCGGGAAATAGCGCTCGCCGGCATTATCAGCATCTTTCCAAATTTTATGGATATGCTTTTGCAGCCTGCGGAAAGCTTCTTCCTCAGGGATGCAAGTATCAGTTACACGGTTGTAATGGTTCTCTAAAAGATCCCACTCGTCCTGCGGACTAAGGTCGCGGTAATTAGGTACGCGTTTGTAGTGCGAGTGCGCTACAAGGTTCATAATATCTTCTTCCAGGTTTGCACCTGTACATGATATAATATCAATTTTGCCTTGACGGATCATCTCGGCCAGCGATATACCCAATTCGGCAGTACTCATGGCACCGGCAAGTGTAACCATCATTTTTCCGCCTTCAAGCAAATGAGTTTCGTAGCCTTTGGCAGCATCCATTAGCGCTGCGGCATTAAAATGCAGATAGTTTTTCTCGATAAACTGAGATACGGGTCCTTTAGTTGTGCTCATGATTATACTTTTTAAATATTGCGCAAAAGTAGGCATTTTGCGTAAAAGGGGGCTGTAAATTTAAAATGTTATAAACCACCGCAATTAACCAGCCAGCGACATTATCATATTGCTAATATTATCTGCCAAACAAAATTTAATTTGTAAACAGTATCTTGCGGTCCCAACAACCGGTATGAAAAAAATCCTGTTTTTACTTATCACCCTAAGTGTTTTTGAAAGCGCCCAGCCCGCACAGGCACAGCGCATTGTCCCAAAGTTTATACGTAAAATGTATTTTGAAAAAGATACAACCAAACGCGGCAGCTTTGTAGTGTTACCCGTGCTTTCATCGGCGCCCGAAACCGGAGTTGAAGCAGGTGGAGCGGCACTTTACTCCTTTTATACTGATACCATTCACCGCGAAACCCGCCTGTCAAACATATATGCTTACGCTACCCTTACCACCAAAGGGCAAAACCGCTTAAACCTAAGCACCAATTACTGGTCGCCACAAAATAAATACAATTTAACCGCGCAACTGGGTCGTATAGATTTCCCCGTAAATTTTTACGGCGTGGGCAACAATACAGTAAAAGCTAACGAAGATTATCTGCAGCAAAAACGCTACAGGCTAAATTTAAGCGCTCTTAGAAACCTGGGGAGCAACATATACGTTGGCTTGGTAGGCGGAGCATATAAATATGATTTGGGCAGCGACAACGCCACCGGCACGCTTAATACCGTGATACCATCGTCGGATCGTGGCGGCGGCTCGTTTATTTACCTGGGGCCAAGCTTTAGTTACGACAATCGGAATAATAACACCTACACCACTAAAGGGATTTATGTACATGCCTACTACAACTTAATGCAGGGCGTATTTGGCAATAACAGCTACCAGGGTGGCTTTTTCAATATTGAATACGTACAATTTTTTGCCCTGAGTAAAAAGCTTGTTTTGGGTATAGATATACAAGAACAAAGCCTTACCGGCAGGCGCTCGCCTTTTTATTTACTCCCGCTTATGGGTAATGACGAAATAATGCGGGGGTATTACGAGGGCCGCTACCGCGACCGTAACTTGCTGGCTGGGCAAGCCGAATTACGTTACCGCCTAAGCGAGCGCATAGGGCTAGCAGCCTTTGCAGGTAGTGGCGAGGTATTCCAATCTTCATTCAAAATATCGGCTTTAAAACCGAATTATGGGGGTGGTATTCGTTATTTCTTTGATTTAGAAAAAGGCCTGGCAGTACGTATAGACTACGGCATGGGGCAGCAACCCGTTGGCGAGAAACGTTTGAGCGGTTTGTATGTGGGGCTAGGGCAGTCTTTTTAATTGATGTGCGTATAGCTTTAAAGCTTTATCAAAAAATCCTCTTTAACCTGTCCTTTCCTAAAGTAAACCAAACCTATAAAAAACAGATCGATAGTCACAGTAACACTTGGTTCAGCTTTAATCTGGGTCCAGGCTTGCTTATTAGCTTTATGCTTATAGATATCGATTACGATCAACATCGTCCTTTCGTGCGCTTTGGGTAGACATAGTTCAAAATCCTTATAAACGTCAGCACTGTCGTTTATAACCATACAATCTACCCGGCCGGGGCTATTTTCAATGTTGTAAACTTTTGCATGGGGCGCGGCTTTGTGTAGGTAAGCAGATAGGTTACCTTCTCCCCTACCCAGCTTAATTATATTTTCGGGCTGCCAGTCGGCTACCAGGCGATAAATTAACCTTTCTGTTTTTTTATCTATATTGTTATTGCTATTTTCGATATCAGCATATACTTTTTTGGGATAAAAATCGTAAATTACTTTATCAACCAATCTGTAAACAAATGGCGAGTGTGTGCCGTGCCTGGTTTTTGATTTAAGCCGGTGCAATAGGTAGTCGGCAGCGTACCTTAAATTGAACATGGTTGTAAAATTATACAAACTTTGTATTTTAGCAGTATATAATGATAAATCTGACAGAAGTAAACTCATTGATACTCCTGCTGGACGACCCGGATCAGGAGATATATACGCATGTTCATGAAAAGCTGCTCTCTTACGGCCCCGAAGCAATTGGCTATCTGGAATCTGCCTTTGAACAAGCGTTTGACGCCATACAGCAAGACCGCATTGCTAACC
The DNA here is from genome assembly GCF_042686155.1 of Mucilaginibacter antarcticus. Lineage (NCBI taxonomy): Bacteria > Pseudomonadati > Bacteroidota > Sphingobacteriia > Sphingobacteriales > Sphingobacteriaceae > Mucilaginibacter > Mucilaginibacter antarcticus. The sequence continues at coordinate 35,170 of NZ_JBHUON010000001.1, forward strand.
TGGTGCACGAAATCCAATTTGGTACCGTTAAAAACGACCTAAAGCTTTGGTACCAAGGTGGCGCTTTTGATTTGCTGCAAGGGATACTGATCATCAATAGGTACCAATACCCTGACCTGGATGAGCAGAAGATAATCAATCAGCTCGAAGCTATTAAGCGCGACATTTGGATACAAATGATGCACGAGGCCAGCCCTGTTGAGCAGGTTAAATTGTTTAACCATGTATTTTACCACATGTATGGCTTTAGCGGTAATACTACCAATCATCAGGATCCGCAAAACAGCTATCTGAGCCAGGTGATAGAAACCAAAAGAGGCAATCAGATCTTGCTGGCTACTATCTACGCCATTATTGCCCAAAAACTGGATATTCCGGTTTATGGCGTTAACCTGCCGCAGCACTTTATTTTAGCTTATGTTGATGAAAGCCAGGAAAGCGAGTTTGAAAACGGCATCCTTTTTTATATTAACGCTTTTAACAAAGGGTTCATTTTTGGGCGTCGCGATGTAGATATGTTTTTGAAACAATTGAACCTGAGCTTTGATAAACAGTTTTATGAGCCCTGCTCAAACACCGACATTATAAAGCGTGTATTGCGCAACCTCATCAGTTCTTACGAACACCTTGGTTCGGCAGATAAAGTTGACGAGTTGAATGAATTACTGGTCATTTTAGGATAAGCGGATCTTTGAATCTCTAATGAAAAAATATTTAATCCTGCTGTTGTTAGCAAGCAGCACTGCTGCATTTGCGCAATTTAAGCTAAATGGCAAAATAGCTAACTATGCAGGCACTTCCGATCTGCATATAAACATACCCGTAGTATACGGCTTTTTAAGTGAGAATTCTGTTGCTATACCGGTAAACAAAAATGGTTCATTTGCTATAACGCTGCCGGTTAAAGGCCCTAAGTTTGCCAACCTGATGTTTCAGGCCTACCCTTACTGGTTATTATTACACCCCAACAAAGCCATTACTATTGAGCTTGATGCAGGCAATAAAATCATAAAGATAATTAGTGGCTCCGGGCAGCCGGAAAACATCATATTACAAAAAGTAAACCTAACCGAGACTCCACAGTTTTTATTGGATGACCGCTATACCACGCTTGACAATAATGCCCTGAACAACCAGTTACTGAAGCCCTATTTTGCAGCGCGCGACTGGAAGATAGCCCTGGTAAATCAATCGACAATAAACCCCGCATATAAAAAATTGATAGCTGCCGAGATAAAATATTTCGCCTATAACAACCTGCACGAATTAACGGATATAGGCGCCGCAAACCCTGCGGTTTTGAATAAATTCGTTGCCGATATTTATAGCAGAGCTGATGTTAAACCAGCAACTATGCCCGCGGGGCCACTTTACTATATATTTGTAAATAACTATTTGCAGGAGATAGAAAAAAAGGTGCCTGGCAAACCAGCATCCTTACTCAAACGATGGGAGAGCGCGGTAAAATACTTACCTGCCCCAGTGGTAGAGCAGTTTGGTTACCAAATGATCATTAATGCCTTTTTCACTAACAACGCCGCGCTGTGCAAGGCACTAACTGCAGCGTATTTGAAGAAGTTTCCGGCCGGGGTTTATATCGCTGATGTCAAGGCAAAAGCCCGCAAATTTAAGTAAACTGACAGCTTAACAATATTATTAAATGTCATGCCCCGGCAAAATGTTACTGTGCATGCATAATAAATTATCAATTTCTTTCGCTAAAGATATTGGGAATTAGGTAAATTGCCGATCCTGAATATAATATGCAAAGAAATGACTGAGACGCTGGACATAAAGATCACGAAGACACTTAAATCGCGCTTAGCCGAAACTGATTTCGATAATTTAGTTTTTGGGCGCACTTTTACAGATCATATGCTAGTTGCTGACTACAGCGACGGCGAATGGAAAAATTTTGAAATTCTTCCTTATGGAGAAATTTCCGTCAGTCCGGGTATTTCGTCACTTCATTATGGCCAATCGTTTTTTGAAGGCATAAAAGCTTACAAACATGCCGATGGTAAGGTATCTATTTTCCGTCCGGATAAAAACGCGCAACGCTTTAACAAATCGGCCGAGCGCTTGTGCATGCCCCCTATGCCCGAAGATATCTTTTTGCAAAGCCTTTTGGCTGTGGTAGATATCGACCGCAATTGGATCCCTACTGCTCCGGGCCACTCGTTATACATCCGCCCGTTTATGTTCGCTACGGACCAATACCTGGGTGTAGCGCCATCCCTAAGTTATAAATACATGGTTTTACTTTGTCCGGTTGGCCCGTACTTTACCAAGGCTTTAAGGACAAAAATTGAAACGCATTATACCCGCTCTGCAGCAGGTGGCATGGGTTACGCAAAATCATCCGGCAATTACGGCGGTTCAATGTATCCTGCCAAAAAAGCTGCCGAAGAAGGTTTTGACCAATTGATTTGGACCGACGCTAAAGAGCACAAATATATTGAAGAAATGGGTGCTGCTAACGCTATGTTTGTGTTAGACGGCAAACTTGTTACGCCGCTAACCCAAGACACTATCCTTGACGGCGTAACCCGCGACACGGTCATCACTTTAGCTCACGATTGGGGTTTCCCGGTTGAAGAGCGAAACGTATCGGTAGACGAATTAATAGCAGGCGCAAAAAGCGGAAAATTGACTGATGCCTTTGGAGCCGGCACTGCCGCTACCATTGCCCCGGTTGGTTCTATCAGTTATCAGGGCGAAGAATATACGCTCATCGATCCGTCGCAAAGAGAGTTCTCACAAAAGGTATTGAAAACCCTCGACGCCATCCGTTATGGCCAAGGCCCTGATGTGCATGGCTGGAATTGTTTTGTTGAATAAGATAAGAGATTGATTTGTCAAATAAAACAATAAAACCCTTGTAAAATGCAAGGGTTTTATTGTTTATGACGTCTGTTATGTGTTGTATTCTGTGTGTTTTCTGACCGGAACTTTGTATTTTCAGACTAATCTACACTAACCGTCAACCCTTCTTGCTGAAGAATTTTTCGGTAAACTTCTACCTCGGTAAATGATCCTTCAAGGATGGCACATTTGCCTTCGTTGTGTACTTTCCAGGCTATGCGTTCGGCCTGAGTTTCGTTATAGTCAAGGTATTTTATCATGCAATGAATAACGTGATCAAAGGAGTTATGATCATCGTTCCATAATATCAGCCGGTGTAGTTCCTTAAATCCAGCCAGTAGCTCCTCAAGCGTAAAGGTTTGTTCCTGTGTTTCTGTAGTCGACATCTGTACCTACAAAATTACTTAAAAATCAATTAGATTTCAGCGTTTTAAAGCTAAAACTTGTTTTTAAACATCATGCTCTCTACGGGGCGGGTAGTTTTATTATTGTATTTGGCGTTTCCTTTAGTATTGTATAAAGTCTCAACATCGCCATCAACCACAAAATAAATCAACTGGCCTATTGGCATTCCAGCGTAAATCTTTACCGGTTGCGTACATGATATTTCAAGCGTCCAGGTATTGCAAAAACCTACGTCGCCTTTCCCGGCTGTGGCATGTATATCAATACCTAAGCGGCCCGTGCTTGATTTACCTTCCAGAAACGGAACATGGTTATGTGTTTCGGTATACTCCACTGTAACGCCCAAGTATAGGGTGTTAGGTTGTAAAACAAAACCGTCTTTTGGTATCTCAAAATGATCTATCTCATTATGCAATTTGGCATCCAATACGCGGCTCTTGTAGGTGGCCAGGTATTTACCTAAATGCACGTCGTATGAGTTTGTGCCCAAACATTCTCGGTCAAAGGGCTCAATAATGATTTGACCTTTATCAATTTCTTCGAGAATGCGCTTATCTGACAGTATCATATGACGGGGTTGGGATTTTTGGCTAAAATTAGAATAATTTGCTCTAAGTTTGTGTTACTATTTTGCATTCACCGATATGGCCATAGCTTACAGGCAACGGGTTGATGAAGATACTGAATTTGCGCTCTGGAAAATTGAAGAGCAGGCAGAGGATTTATATAATCAGCTACAACTTAATGATGATGAAAAAGCCTTTGTTGAAAATATCAGCAATGGCAAGCGTCATCTGCATTGGCTGGGCACGCGGGTATTGCTGCGCAGAATGTTAAATACAGAAGAATACATTGATTGCCAGGTTGATGAGCATGGAAAACCTTACCTGGTTACCTTACCCTACCATATATCGCTGAGCCACTCTTATGATTATGCCGCAGTAATGATCAGCAAAAAAAGCCCTGTGGGAATAGATATAGAGCAGGTAAAGCAAAAAGTAGAGCGAATTGCCGCGCGTTTTCTATCGCCGGAAGAGCTGGCTTTTATTGACGATAATCAAAAGATTGCCCAACTATACGCCTGTTGGTGCGCTAAAGAAGCTATTTACAAATGTTACGGGCAAAAGGAGGTATCATTTATGGATGATATACTATTATCATCATTCGATTATAAAGCTACCGGTCAGTTAAGTGCCATTTTAACTAAAGGCGACATCAAAAAAGATTATTCCGTTGGATATTTGCAGTACGAAGATTACATGCTAGGGTACGTAAAGGGATAAGGATGATGAATAAACAGGTTGAAGTACAAGACTGGGGACTGATTGATTATAAGGAAGCCTGGGCAAAGCAAGAAAGTTTGTTTAATGCAACCATAGCCCTTAAAATGGCGATACGCAACCGCGAGCTAGCGATTGCGGGGGACACCTCCGACGAGATCATCACACCCAATTATCTTGTTTTTTGCGAACACCCGCACGTATATACTTTAGGCAACAGCGGCAAGCCCGAGCATTTGCTACTTGACGAGAAAGGCCTTGAAGAGAAAGAGGCTACCTACTATCATATAAACCGTGGCGGCGACATTACTTATCACGGCCCAGGCCAGATAGTGGGATATCCTATACTGGATTTGGACAACTTTTTTACCGATATACACCTTTACTTGCGCACCCTTGAGGAAGCCGTAATATTTACCCTTGCAGACTATGGCATTAATGCCGGCCGCTACCTGGGCTATACAGGTGTGTGGATTGACGCCGATAACGCGCGTGCCCGTAAAATTAGCGCTATGGGCGTACGTTGCAGCCGCTGGGTTACCATGCATGGGCTGGCGTTTAACGTAAATAATGATCTCTCTTATTTTAAAAACATCATTCCGTGCGGTATTGATGATAAAGCGGTGACTTCTATGCAATACGAATTGGGCCGTGAAATTGATATTAAGGAGGTGCAACAAACGCTACAACACCATATAGCTGCTTTGTTTAATATGCAAATAATACCCTAAAGCACGCTCGTTAAAATCTTACTGTCAATGGTTTGTGAAAACAAAATGTTGAAAAAACTTGTATATCCAAGACAAGTGTCGTAAATTTGATGACAGATGTCAATACAATGAGTAAAGAGCCAAAAGAATATCAGTTTAACGAGGACGATGCCTTTGAGCTAACCAGCATGGTTAGAGAAGGGGTGCCATTTCCATATTTTACTAAGCTTTCTAACCAAATTCATTTTGGTTTTGAGGATTGGTCATCGTATCTGCATTTGTCTGAGCGTACCATTCAACGCTACAAAAAAGAAAACAAATCTTTTGATCCGCTTTACTCTGAAAGGATACTGCAAATTGAGTTGCTGTATAAAAAAGGGATAGAGGTTTTTGGTGTAGCTGATAATTTTTATACCTGGATGGATACCCTCAGTATCTCTTTAGGCAATGTCAAACCTAAACAACTTTTAGATACCTCATTTGGCATTGATGCAGTTTACGACGAATTAGGCCGCATAGAGCACGGTGTATTTGCATGATTGTTTTTAGGCTTAGCAAAAAAGCTTTTATCAATGACCTATCCGGAATGGGTGCCGAGAAAACCGGCGGCCGGTGGAACAGTAAAGGCATCCCGCTACTTTACACTGCTGCATCAAGAGCTTTAGCCGTTGTTGAGGTTGCCGTCCATGTTCCGTTGGGCATTATCCCTGTAGATTACCATTTAGCTACTATAGAAATTCCTGACGATGAAATAATAGAGGCAGATTTTAATACGCTACCGAAGAACTGGGCCACCAACCCTTTTATACGCCAAACACAAAATATTGGAAATAACTTCATCAAAAATAACTATCACCTTGCCTTGCAGGTCCCTTCGGCAAGCGTAGCAGGCGATTTCAACTATCTTATAAACCCAAGGCACTCTGAATTTTATCGCGTAAAGATCAAAACTATTGAGCCTTTTGTTTTCGACGTCCGATTGTTTAAGAAGTAATCAGGGCTACATTGTAAAGTATTAACACTCAGGTAAACTTATTGGGATATTTATAGCCAAGCCACCATCGGCAGTTTCTTTGTATTTAGAGTTCATATCCTGCGCGGTTTGCCACATCGTTTTAACCACAGCATCTAAGCTTACCTTGGCGTTGTCCGGGTTGGTTTGAAGTGCCAGCTGCGATGCGGTAATCGCTTTAATAGCACCCATTGTGTTTCGTTCGATACAGGGAATTTGAACCAACCCTCCTATTGGGTCGCAAGTTAAGCCAAGGTGATGCTCCATGGCTATCTCCGCTGCCATCATCACTTGCCTTTGAGATCCCCCCAGGCACTCTGTAAGCGCCGCTGCAGCCATCGCAGATGAAACACCTATCTCTGCCTGGCAACCGCCCATAGCGGCAGATATAGTAGCTCCTTTTTTAAAGATGCAACCTATCTCAGATGCTGTATGTAAAAACTGCAGAATACGCTTATCGTCAAACCCATCACAAAAGGCAATAAAGTATTGCAGCACCGCTGGGATAACACCGGCAGCACCGTTAGTAGGTGCAGTAACAACACGACCGAAAGAGGCATTCTCTTCGTTAACAGCCAATGCGAAGCAGCTAACCCAATCAAGGATATTTTGAAAACCGGTGCCTGTTTCTCTGATAGCGGTTACCCACTCTTTATAATTTGAGTAAGCGCGGTCACCAAGCAGCCGTTTATTCAAAGCGGCGGCGCGGCGGGCTACATTTAGCCCCCCGGGCAGTTTACCACTAGCATGACTGCCGCGATACATGCACTCGGCCATTGTATTAAAGATATTGAGAACGCCTGCGCGGGTTTCAGGCTCAGGGCGCCAGGCCAGCTCGTTCTCTTGTACTACTTCTGAGATTTTTAGTCCGGTTTTTATACACCAGTGTAACAGGTCTGCGGCAGTTTCTATCGGGAAAGGCAGATCAACTTCGGCTTTTTGTTGGTTCGAGCCGCCCTCTTTAACTACAAAGCCACCACCTATGGAGTAATAAGTTTCTGACAAGGCTTTCTCGGTACTTAAAAAAGCTTGGAATGTAACCGCATTTGGATGAAAAGGCAAACTCTCGTTAAAAAGAAATAACAGATCGTCGGCCACTATAAAGTCAACCTCGTGCTTGCCGCTCAATGATAATTTGTTAGCTGTAGAGATCTGATTAATTTTAGGCGTCACCTCATCAACCGCAAAGGTGACAGGGTCATCGCCACTTAAACCAAGTAACACAGCTATATCTGTTCCATGACCACGTCCCGTTTTAGCTAATGATCCGTAGAGTAAAATCTTTACGCCTACAATATCTTGTAATACGGTCTGCTGTTCGAGCATCTGCACAAATTGCTGCGCAGCACGCCATGGCCCAAGCGTATGTGAGCTTGACGGGCCGATGCCGATCTTAAACATGTCAAAAACCGAAAGTTGTTCGCGTTGCATAGGGCTAAATTTACAGCTAAAACACCGTAGTTATACAGAGAAAATGATTATAATGTTGTTAATCTTTAGGTACCCAGCAGCCTAATGCCACCAGCTTTCAGGTCTTTAATAATCCGTTCTTGCAGCGCTATCTTGGTGTTTAAAAAATCGCCGGGTAATACCCATACCGTTACTGTATACCGGACATGATCAACCTCAAAAGCAATTACTCCAACTCTTGTAACTTCCCTTTTTAGTACTTTGTCTGTAGTGTGTATAGCTTTGCTTATGATTTCTTTAGCCTGGTCAACATCTACATAATAACCTAGCTTTACTTCAAAGTCAAGGCGACGCTTGCCCTCGCGGGTCACGTTTACAATTACCTCGTTAAATAGCTTACCGTTAGGGATGATAACCGTTTTGTTATCGGCAGTTAATAGTACCGTGTAAAAAATCTGAATAGATGTCACTTTACCATCTTGCCCTTGAGCAATAATACTGTCTTCCAGTTCAAACGGCTTTAATAAAAGTATGAGTACCCCACCTGCAAAGTTTTGAAACGTACCAGATAAAGCCAGGCCCACTGCAACGGTGGCGCCGCCAAGTATAGAAGCAAACGAGTTAAATGGCACCCCAACTATGCTTAATACATAGATTATTAGCGACACGTATAGCGAAGTTATTGCAAGGCTAAGAAAAAATGGCTGAAGCGAAGAGTGAACCGAGCGCTGGCTCATCCGGTAACGGATACGAACGCCAAGGTATTTGATGATTTTTAAACCAATTAATAATACTGCGAGAGCTATTACTAAATTAAGACCTTTATTTAACAGCCATGTATTGGCGAGGTAATAAAATGCGTGTATATCGAAATTTTGTAACTCCATAATGAAGTTGCAAAGCTACAATTTTTTAACGTCCGTAAATAGTTACAAAAATTACCGGCACTTTAAATAGTACCAGATCGACAAGTGCCGTGTGAATATTTTTGGTGGTGTGCATTAAGCATTTCATGATAAGTATTATTCAATTGTTGTGCCCCTTTTGGCTCTTACAATATTATATACAAAAATAGATGTAAATATTACCCCTTTGTTACGTTTTTAATCATTTGATTAATAAATGACCATCCGTTTACTCCACAATGACAATGACTTATGTTAACGGAAAATACAGCGTGTACACATTAAAATACAGATGTTTTAAAAAGAATGCTTAATTTCAAGTATGCCTAAACACATGTCGCTTGCTTTATTCATCATTCTCTTTTTTGCCTGTAGCAATATCATAGCGCAAGAAGCAAAATGGTTACACAATGAAGGCTTTAATGAACATAAATCAGTCGAAACATATTTGAACCCAGTGTACGCCGAAGCTCAGCATCTGCCAGATAGCATCAAGCTATGGATAAGTGACGCAGGTAGTGCACAAAAAGTAATTGAAAGCGGCTTACATGTGCGCGTGTACGCAGTAGAGATTCCAAGTACATATAGGCCCAACATCGCCGCGATACTTAACAAGCTGGCGCAATTTCCCATGCTTCAATATGTTACCATTTTCGAAAGTCAACGGGGTGCTGAGAATGACAAACCGTACCAGCTACCGGCAGATATCGATCTACTACAAAACCTTAAGGGAATTGAATTTGCGTATACCGCCAATTTGGACATGGAGGATGCACTTAAAAAGCTGATCCCTCTAAAACAATTAAAAAGTCTGGCCATAACAGGCTACTACCGTCCATTGGTAAACGGCTTAACCGATCTGAAACAAATAGACGAGGTAAGGATCAATTCGCTAAATATTCGGGATATTGAGCTTAGCAAAGTTACTTGGACAACTGTTTATTTAGCAGAAGGCCAGTTAACTGCCATTAACAAACGATATGTTGATAATGGGGATGATCAAAAAGCGTTGCTCAACTTATCTAAAGTACAATCATTACGCATGCTCGAGATAGGACTTTTTAATCTTACAGATGCTGGAGTTTTACAAAACTTTGGCCAACTTAAGGGCATAAAGCTTTATGCAAAAAAAAAGCTTAGCAATCTAATTACAGGCATCGCAACACTTAGCAATCTGGAGAGTTTGTCTATTTCTAACCTGGATGATCAAGTTCAAATTCCGATAGATGAAGTAGGCAGGCTTAGTAAATTAAAAAATCTTTCCATAAGCTTAAATGTTTACGGGGAAAACAAGACTCCATCATCGCAATTAGAGCCAATTCGCAATCTTACTAATTTAGAATCGCTCAATTTGGGTTACAATGGCCTTGGCAGTATGCCCGACATTTTTGGTGGAATGATACACTTAAAACGGCTTTCGCTATCCAGTAATGGCCTTACCCAATTACCCGAGAGTGTGTATAACCTGCCCGAGCTTGAATACCTAAACCTTTCATTTAATCCGCTTGGTTCGCTGCCAGACAGACGCACTTACGGCTGGCTTAAATTAAACACGATACTGTTAAATTATACTAAGCTAACAGAACTGCCAACAGCTATTGTGCACCTGCCTGCATTAGCAAATCTAAGTGCCACTAACAACCGGATATCAATTTTACCTAAAGGCTGGCAAAATTTAAAAAACTTAAAAACCGTGAACCTTGCCGATAACAAGTTAACGGACTTTAATTATGGCTTGTTGGATAACCCAAGTATCGAGCGGTTAGAAATTCAAAACAACAACATTGCCGTAATGGCCGACGTAACGGGCGATAATAACACTTTAAGATTTTTAAATATCAGTAATAATTTACTGACTAATTTACCGCCCCAAATTGGCAAACTGCATAGTTTAGAAACACTACAAGGCTATAATTTAAAACTTCAGGGCTTGCCCGCATCATTGGGCGATTGCCTTAAATTGAAAGAACTTTCGCTGCCGGGCAGTATTGTTGAAACAACTGCATTGCCGCTAGGTTTAAAAAATGCATCTGATTTGCAGTTTATAAACCTGTCAGGCTGCCCGCTTATTGATCATGAGAGTATTTTTGAAGTACTACTTACCGCCCGCAAAAAGCCTTTAAATGCTAACTTAAGCGGCAATAATATTAGCCATCTGCCGGCAACAAAAGAATGGAGCAACGCTAATTTTGGCTCGCTCAACTTAATTGGCAATAAATTAACTACCCTGCCAATTGAAATTGCCGGCACGAAATTTTCTGCAGGTTTACTTTTATACCATAATCAATTAGATTTTGATTATGGATCGGCCGGTGACTTATTTAAAACGCCCGGCGACATCAAAGTTTTATTTGAAGAAATGGGGCTTAGCTATCCCACACTGGTTGACGACAGCGTTTACGCCCTGGCGCTTACCAACCGTATACGGGCTCGCGCAAAAGCCAAGAACTGGCACGGCGCGTTAGCCTATGCAGAAAAGGCAAAACAATTAGCGCCTATGGTGTATCAAAATCACGCGCCATGGAATATGATTGGTCTTAGCAGATTTAACTTGAAAGATTATAACGGAGCTATTGCCGACTTTGATAATTACATTAATCAGCAAGCTAAACCCGGCCCGGGCGTAAGGTATGACACTTCTACCGAACTTAAATATAAGTTAAAAGCTGACTCAGCGTTGAATAATCCTGTGGGCATGGCCAAAACTTATGTTCAAACGGGGTCAATGAAAAACTTCATACAGGCACTTTCCTTGACTAAACGGATAAACGATAAAAGGTTGTATCAACAATGGCAGGCAAAATGGTGGCAATGACCAGATACAATGTTGAATGGTATGGAAAAAACGATCATTACAACCCGCATGAAAATTATATGGTTATTAAAGACCAATACCCCGATGATGTAATAATAAGGCATGCGACTATCCTTTTAATTACCGGTAATGCATTAAAAGTTGTTGATACGTTACGGCTGTCAAATAAGATATACAGACCAGGAGATCGCTATTATCCTTTTAAACAATTGCTATTAGCCGCCGCAAATTATATCATCAAACCATCGGCTTTTGAACAGTTAAAAAACGCATTGGCTGACACTATAGCTAAAACAGGCCCTATCCTTGAAGATGAATATACTTCTTTTTCTTTTGCGCGCTGGTTATCAGCATCAAATTATACCGACATACAACAACAAAATCTATCCGCCCTATATAATATCGCATTAACACCCCTACCTGTAGTAGTGGTAGATTTAATAAAGACAGATAGCACCCAATCAAGAGCTAATCGTATCGCCTTACTTTTTAAACGTTTTGACAACGTCAGAAAAGGGAGTATGGATGATAAAAAACAGTGGCAAACAATCGTGGATTTAGCCGATGAAATGATTCGTATCGACTCGCTTGCTTACAATCGATTTATAGACTGGTATTTTATTGGCCTTGGCCGTTTTAAAACCGGCGATTTTCAAGGCACTGTAAATGATTTCGATCGTTATCTGAAGCAAAACCCAATCGATTTTTATGATAATGTGCGTGGCGCCAAATACAAAGTACAGGCTCATTTAGCATTAGGGCAAACACTTAAAGCAGCAAAAACTTTTGAAGATTTAGACATAAGACGTGGCCCCAAAACAAATGGTTTACAAGAAGCCGCAGTAATTTACAAAGGAGCGGGAGAGAATGCTAAATTCAAAACATTGATTAATACCGCCTTAAAACGGAGCAAGAAAAACCTGGACAGCGTTACTATCGACCTGGCTTATAATCGTGGCGGCTTTGCATTGGACCATGCAGAGCTTTTGGTTATTGCCGATAAACGAAAAGAAGCGGCAAAGTTGCTTAATACCTACGATGCTCCTTATGACAGGGGCAATTTGGCTGTAAAAGCGTATCTGCTGAATGGCATAAATGTTTTAAATGGAAAAAAATCGTCGAGTGTATCAACAAAACAGATAATAGAATTTATGGGCGGGCAATATAAATTTAACGTGTGGGATTTTACCATGTTTAACCGCTGGCTAAAATATAGCGGTTTAGATGAAGTTAAGCAGAAAGAACTATTAGATTTGCAGAAATTGATAGACGAAAATAGCTAACAAAAAAACCCCGCCTAAATTATAAGCGGGGTTCTTTTTTATTTGCCAAGGCCGCAGCTGATTACATCATGCCACCCATGCCGCCGCCGCCCATTGGTGGGCCTGCTGGTGCATCTTCCGGATCGTCTGCTAATACGCATTCTGTTGTTAACAACATTGATGCGATAGAAGCTGCGTTCTCTAAGGCTACACGGCTTACTTTAGTTGGGTCAATTACACCTGCTGCAATTAAGTTTTCAAACTTATCAGTACGTGCATTGTAACCGAAGTCGCCAGTGCCTTCTTTAACTTTCTGTACGATGATAGAACCTTCAATACCTGCATTCTCGCATATTTGACGTAATGGCTCTTCGATAGCACGACGTATGATCTGGATACCAGTATTCTCATCCTCGTTTTCACCTTTAAGGTCAGCCAATGCTGCTACAGCACGGATGAAGGCTACACCACCACCTGCAACAATACCTTCTTCAACAGCTGCACGGGTTGCGTGTAAAGCGTCGTCAACACGGTCTTTCTTTTCTTTCATCTCAACTTCAGATGCAGCACCGATATATAATACCGCAACACCACCCGATAGTTTAGCTAAACGCTCTTGTAATTTTTCTTTATCATAATCAGAAGTAGTTGCATCCATTTGCGTTCTAATCTCGTTGACACGAGCCTGGATAGCGTCAGTTGAGCCTGAACCATTGATGATAGTTGTATTGTCTTTATCAATGATAACTTTCTCTGCAATACCTAAGTGCTCTAGTTCTGCATTTTCTAATTTGTAACCTCTTTCTTCAGAAATTACAGTACCACCTGTTAAGATAGCAATGTCTTCTAAGATAGCTTTACGACGGTCGCCAAACCCTGGTGCTTTAACAGCAGCAACTTTTAGTGAGCCACGTATTTTGTTAACTACCAAAGTAGATAGCGCTTCGCCGTCTAAATCTTCAGCAATAATCAACAAAGGTTTGCCGGTTTGTACTTGTTTCTCCAATATCGGCAATAACTCTTTCATCGAAGAGATCTTTTTGTCGTAGATCAAAATGTAAGGGTTCTCTAACTCAGCTTCCATTTTGTCTGTATTGGTTACAAAGTAAGCAGACAGGTAACCACGGTCAAACTGCATACCTTCAACCGTTTTAACTTCGGTTTCAGTACCTTTTGCTTCTTCAACAGTAATAACACCACCGGTACCAACTTTTTGCATCGCGTCAGCAATCATTTCGCCGATAACGTCATCGTTGTTCGCAGAAATAGATGCTACTTGTTTTACTTTGCTAAAGTCGTCGCCAACGTCTTGTTTTTGAGTTTTTAGGTTCTCAACAACACGTTTAACAGCTTTGTCAATACCACGTTTTAAATCCATTGGGTTTGCACCCGCAGCAACGTTTTTAATACCTGCAGTAACAATAGCCTGCGCTAATACAGTTGCAGTCGTAGTACCGTCACCTGCTATATCAGCAGTTTTAGATGCTACTTCTTTAACCATCTGAGCACCCATGTTTTCGATAGGGTCTTTCAGTTCAATCTCTTTAGCTACAGTTACACCATCTTTAGTTACGATAGGTGAGCCAAATTTTTTGTCGATAATTACGTGACGACCTTTAGGACCTAACGTTACTTTTACCGCGTTAGCTAAAATATCAACACCTCTTTTAAGGGCGTCTCTAGCTTCAACATTATATTTTACTTGCTTTGACATGCTTTTGTTTGATTTTTTAATTTGATGAATTATTGAACTACAATTTAAGCTACAAGTATTGTTTACTTATATGCTAAATCACGCATTCAGTAATTAATTATAACACGATATAAATATCAGATTCTCTCATTATCAGGTAATCTTTACCTTCAATGGTAACATCCTGACCAGAAAATTTTCCGTAAAGAACTTTATCGCCCACGTTTACTGATAATGGAACTAAATTACCGGTTGCCTCTGCGTATCTGCCAGGGCCTACAGCTACAACAAGACCATGTTGTGGTTTTTCCTGAGCGGTTTCAGGGATGTAAATACCTGAAGCGGTTTTTGTTTCGGCCGGAGCAGCTTCAACTACTATCCTGTCTCCGATAGGTTTAACGTTTAATGACATACTTATATTTATTTTTGGTTATGTAATTTATTAACCCATAGTAACAATGGGATGCTTGCTTTTGCACATCAATTATGCCAAGGCTCAAATTTGACACATTTACTGTTGTATTGTCAGTTTTGAGTAACTGCGTTAATTTGTGGTTTACATTACGGCGTTTTGCCGTGTCATGATGACAGTACCAAAACATAAAAAAGGCTTTGAAGTTTCGCTTCAAAGCCTTTCCATATAGCTTTACCGGTTCTTATTTTTGAGCCGGGATTTGCAATGGCTGTGTAGCTGGTACAGATGGCTTTGCTTTTAATGATTTTTCAACCTGCTCCTGATACTCACTGCTAGTAGCGCCGGAACCACCTTTGCTAACAACGTTAACTGCCAGCGACAATACCATTAATGTGATAGCCAAAGCCCAGGTACCTTTTTCTAAAAAGTCGCCGGTTTTTTGAACACCCATTAATTGCGATGAGCTTGAAAAATTTGATGATAAACCCCCACCTTTAGGATTTTGAATTAAAACGATAAGCCCTAACAGCGTGCACACTAAAACAATAAGGATAACAAGTACTAAATACATTTCTTTATATATTAATTTATTTTACTTTCTAACTGTTCAATTTGGCCTGCAAAGTAAAGGCTTTTTTCCGGATATTTCAACATCAATTTTTTATACGTTAATATCGCTTTGTGATAAAGCATTTGTTCGGTATAAATCCGGGCTAAAGTCTCTGTTACAAGTTCTTCTTTATCTTCGGAGCTGCTTTTAGCTTTGTTCTCATTATTTAGCTTTACACCTGCCGGATGCTGGATCTGAGGCTCTTCTTGTATAAAGCGCTCAATGATCTTATCCTCCCGGCGTATTGACCCTGTGCCTACAGTTTTGGGAGCCACTTTATCCAGCTCCGTAAAGGCTGTGGTGCTTACGATGTTTTGATAATATTGTTTTTGTAGCTCATCAACCGGTATTTTTGGTTCTGCCGATGGTGCAGTAGCCGGAGCGGGTGCAGCGCTATTATGCTTTGCGTAGGGCTGGTAAGCGGCTGCATGCTCCCTGCGGGTTTTATCCAGCCACCACATAAACGAGTACGGCATGGTCTCGTCATGATACATGGACATCTCCTTTTTTGCATCAAAGCTACGTGCTTGCTGCTCATACGCGGCATTAGCAATCACAACAGGATGCAGATTGGCCGGCGACACCTGTTTTTCTTCGACCGCCGGGTAAGTTACTGGCTCTGGCACCTGCTGTTCGGCCGCAGAATCTTCAGTAATCGGCGCGACATTTTCAGTAATGCCCGACGCGGGTTCGGCTATCTCTGGCTCAAAAACGAAATAGCTTTCGCCGCCTTCAGCGGCAGCTTTATTTAGTATAGCTAATTGCTCAAGGCCAATGTCCTCAATACTAACTATCTCATCATATACCTCATCCTCTATAGGTTGATGAAAATATCTATCGCCCGTGCTTTCATATGATGATACAAGGGCAACTGGGGCAGCCTCACTCTCGGCTAAATAAGCATCGTATTGCTGAGCTAGCGACTCCTCAGCCTCTTCGGCTATTTCGGGTTGCTTAATCTCAACTTGCTCAACTATCGGCGCTTCGGCTATTTCCTCGTGTATCGGGTCTTCTTCAATCGCTGTACCGGTATCTAACGCAGTATATGACGTGTGTGTTTCCGGCTCTTCTTCTACATAAGTAATCTCCTCTGTATAAATGCCTTCACTTTGCTGCTGGGTTTCGCCGTCTTCAAGATATGCGATTTCTTCATGCGATTGATCAGCTATAGGCTCGCCTATATAATGATCGGCCAGAGTTTTCTGAGGTTCAGAAAATCCATTGTAACTTGTTTCAACTTCTGGCTCAAAAACCTCCATCGGCGCAAACTCTTCAACACTGTCGTCACCAACGGCGGTGTCGGCAGATTCTGTTATAGGTGGTTCAAAAGTTTCCGTTACAGGCAAATTAAAATAGGTATCAGCAACTACCTCTTCGGGCTCGTCGCTAAATACAATTTGATCCTGGTTAACTTTTGCTAAACTATCCGGAGCAGTGGCTAGTTTATGTAATACCCGTGGGTTGAAATATGCGGCGGCATGTTTTAAATGCTTCTTGTCGCCATTTGGCATTAACAAGGCGCGCAACACGCCACTCTGTGGAAAATCAGAAACCAACGATTGTAAACTGAAGATATAGGAATGGTTAGGATCAGCCGGATTGGCTAAAAGTTTCCATAAAAATTCGTACTCTGCTGTGTCTACTTGTTCGTTCACGGGGATGAAGCTATAAAATACTTACCAATTATTAAAGGCCTTATTAAAAATTTCGTCAACCAGCTGTTTTACAACACCCCGTATCAGGTTTTGTTCCTGTGAGTTGATATCGCCGGTGAAGTTGACCGTTTTTGTAAAAGCCTGATCAAAATTAAGCTTTTTATCAGCATCATAAGTAAACTTGGCCCTTACTGTTATGGTTAAAATAGATGCACCCGCAATTGGCGGCTGGTTTGGGTTTGTCGCCTGTATGGATGCGGGGGCGTACGAGTAACCCGTAATTGATCCACCCATATTGGCATCGCCTTCGCCGGTGACAATACTTAGCTTGGTAGTAGTGCGGATCCGTTCTTTTAAAGCCTCGGTAAATTGTAAACTCAGGTAGGATACAACAATCGGCGCATCGTTTTCAAAAAAATCAATATGCACAGTACGCATGGCCGGCGGCACGGCCGAACCTGACAAAGAATAACAACCCGGCGATAAAAAGATCAAAGCGCTTAGCGCAATAATAATACCCGTTAACCTTTTCATCAACCTTATAAGTTTAGTTCTTTTATTTTTCTGTACAATGTACGTTCTGATATACCGAGCTCGTTTGCGGCAAGCTTGCGTTTACCCTTATGTTTTTTAAGCGCCTTACGTATCAGGTCCGATTCTTTTTCTATCAACGATAAAGACTCTTCTACCTCTTCGGCATCATGTGTAATATTGTACCCTTCTTGCTGTTTATTGTTATTGATAACGGGTTGTTGGATAGTAAATTGTGGCTCGGCATGTCCGGCCGGCATTTCAATATCGCGGTACAGCTGGTTTATAGCTTGCGACTGATTTGCAAAGCTTGGCGTTACACCCCCGTGCTCTATAATATCGGCTACAAGCTTTTTTAGCTCCACCATATCGCGTTTCATATCAAACAATACTTTGTACAATATATCGCGTTCAGAAAAGTCTTCTTTGGTCTGATTGCCAACACGCATGGGCAAATTTTTGCCGTTTGCTTCCTGCGGGATATAGGTTAACAAGGTTGGACCGGTTATAACATGATCGCGCTCTAAAACCGCCAATTGCTCGGCCATGTTTTTTAGCTGGCGCACGTTGCCAGGCCAGGAATAATTGATCAGTATTTGCTGAGCTTCTTCGTCTAATTGGATAGGCGGCGTGCGGTATTTATCAGTAAAATCCGATGTAAACTTTCTGAATAAAAGATAAACATCTTCTTTTCTGTCGCGCAGTGGTGGTATCCGCAAAGGCACAGTGTTTAAACGATAGTAAAGATCTTCGCGAAACTTGCCATTCTTTACTGCATCATATACATCAACATTAGTTGCTGCAATTACACGCACATTTGTTTTCTCAACCTTTGATGACCCTACCTTTATGTACTGGCCAGATTCTAATACACGCAGCAAACGTGCTTGTGTTCCCAAAGGCATCTCGGCAATCTCATCTAAGAAAATCGTTCCGCCGTTTACGGTTTCAAAATATCCTTTACGCTCGCCAACGGCACCGGTATAGGCACCTTTTTCGTGACCAAAAAGTTCTGAGTCTATAGTGCCTTCTGGTATCGCACCGCAGTTAACCGCGATAAAGGGCCCATGCTTGCGCGGGCTCATTTGGTGTATAATGTGCGAGAAAACCTCTTTACCGCTACCACTCTCGCCGGTAATCAATACAGAAATATCGGTTGGCGAAACCTGGTTGGCTATATCTATGGCCCGGCTTAACAAAGGCGAGTTGCCAATGATACCGAAGCGTTGTTTAATTTCTTGTATCTCCATGCCCCTTAGCCCCCTAACGGGAGAATAATTAAGGTGTAATTTATTAGTCTATTATATGGCCCATCAAAGTAGCGCTAGTGCTGCGCTCAGCGATCACATTAACATACATCCCTGGTTTAAATCTTTCATCAACCGGGAAAACCATCATGGCGTTCTGGTCTGTACGGCCTGCGTAATCGTTTTTTGATTTTTTTGAGAAACCTTCAATCAGTACCCTTTGCACTTTACCTATTTGCGCCTGTAAACGTACCAGCGAGTACTTTTGCTGTAAAGCAACTATCTCTGTCAATCGCGCGGCTTTAACTGGCTCAGGAATATCGTCAGCATAGCGCTTGGCGGCTAAAGTGCCCGGGCGTTCGCTGTACATAAACATGTAAGCAAAGTCGTACTGAACGTACTCCATCATGCTTACCGTTTCCTTATGCTCTTCGTCTGTCTCGGTGCAAAAGCCGGTAATAATATCTGTTGATATAGCGCAGTCAGGCATAATACGGCGGATAGCATCTATACGGTTAATATACCAATCGCGAGTGTAGGTACGATTCATTAAATCCAACACACGGGTATTACCCGACTGTACCGGCAGATGAATGTATTTGCAAATGTTATCATACTTAGCCATTGTATATAACACCTCGTCAGTAATGTCCTTGGGGTGAGAGGTTGAAAAACGAATCCGCAATTCAGGGTTGATCAAAGCTACCCGCTCCAATAAGTTAGCAAAATTCACTTTCTGGCTCTCGTCGTCGTTTTGCCATTTGTATGAGTCTACGTTTTGACCCAGTAAGGTCACCTCGCGATAGCCACTATTAAATAAATCTGTAGCTTCCTGAACAATGGAGAACGGATCTCGGCTACGCTCACGGCCGCGGGTAAAAGGCACCACGCAGAACGAGCACATATTATCGCAACCGCGCATAATAGATACAAAGGCGTTGATGCCATTGCTATTTAAACGCACCGGGCTGATATCCGCATAAGTTTCCTCGCGGGATAGCAGTACGTTTACAGCTTTCTGGCCGCTATCAACCTGGTCTATCAAGTTTGGCAAATCGCGGTAAGCATCGGGGCCTACGACAACGTCAACCAGCTTTTCCTCTTCTAAAAATTTAGCCTTCAAGCGCTCCGCCATACAGCCTAATACGCCTACCACCATACCCGGCCTGCTGGTTTTAGCTGCCTTAAATTCTTTAAGGCGGTTACGTACTCGGGTTTCAGCGTTTTCCCGGATAGAACAAGTATTGATAAAAATCACATCGGCGCTGGTATAATCACTGGTAGTTTCAAATCCTTGCTCAGACAATATAGATGCAACTATCTCGCTATCAGAAAAATTCATGGCGCAGCCATAGCTTTCTATGTATAGTTTACGCCCATTATTCTTTCCAACGACAGGATCTAAAACTAGAGCTTCGCCCTGCCTGCTCTCATCGTGTGCTTTATCCGGTATAACCAAATCAATCATTCGTATCAAAATTTGAGCAGCAAAAATACACAATTTTTACATACCATGTGACAGATTGGCAGAATAATACGGTACAAAAAGTTACAACAATATTCGGCGGGGGGAGAATAATTAAAGTAACAAAATACGCTACTTGTTGTTAATCAGCAATTAAAGCATCTGCAAATGACAGAACAAGATACTCCGAAGAAATCCACCATACGGATATGGCCCATTGTAATACTAGTGCTAATACTTACTATTGGTGGTGCCGGATGGTACATCTATAACAGCTATTTTGCCGGCGACAAATGGAAACCACTGTTGCAAGCAAAACTTAAGGAACTGGTTATAAGCACATCAGACAGCTTATACCGCATAGAGTATACCGATTTCGACCTTAACCTCACATCCGGCGATGCTACTCTTAGTAACTTCAAACTGATACCTGATAGCGCAGTATATCAAAAACTGGTAGCTGAGCAAAAAGCACCCAACAACCTGTTTACCCTAAGCGTTAAGAAACTGACCATTAAAAATGTGGGCGCTAAAAAAGCCTATACCGACAAGATACTGATCATTGACAATATCACCATTGACAAACCTAACTTAACCATTGTCAATAAACGTTTTAGCTTTAATGATACCGTTAAAGTAGGCAGGTCTAAAACACCTTACGAGATCATAAAAAAAGTATTTAAGCAGTTGCGCATTGATGCAATATCTCTTAAAGATATCAGTGTAAATTACATTAATAAAAACAATCCGGTTACCAGGCAAACAGCCATTAACCACTTGGATATCAACATATCTAATATCGCTATCGATTCAGTTTCGGCATTGGATAGCAGCCGGTTTTACTATACTAAGGGCGTTGATTTTACTCTGCACGGCTACAAGGTTGCTACGCCCGACAGCATGTATTACAGCGAGATAAAACAGCTCTATTTTTCGACGGCAAAACGAGAGATAATTCTAGACAATGTAGACTTCACGCCACGCTATAATAAGGCTGATTTTTACAAGAAACTAGGCCGTTCGAGTGAAATTTTCACACTAAAATTCAAGAAAATAGCAATAACAGACATCGATTTACAACGTTTTTTGCGCGATCAAAAACTACACGCCGGGCAGCTTGATATTGTGCATGGGGATGTACAGATTTACAACAATAGTAATTATAAAGGCAAAAAATCCATCAAGATTGGCAAAGACCCGCACCAGGCTTTACAGAAGGTGGCGCTGGAAATGAAACTGGCAAAACTTAATATCAGCAAAACCAATATCGAATATTCTGAGCTTGATGCCACCACACAACGCACAGGTGTCATAAAGTTCTCCAATACCAGCGGCCACTTTACTAACGTTACAAATGACCCTGAGGTTAAAAAACAAAACCACTTTATGACCGCCACTATCAACACCCATTTTATGGATGTGGCGCCATTGCAGGTAAATTTTAAGTTTAACCTTAATGATCCTAAAGGAGCGTTTAACTACTCAGGGACGTTAGGTAAATTTAACGGACAGGTGTTAGATAAGCTGGTTAAGCCGCTGGCCATGGTGCACGTAAAAAGCGCCGATGTAGAACGCCTTACCTTTAACGTAAATGCAAACAATTATGGCGGGAGTGGCCACCTGGAGTTTTACTACAAAAACCTGAATGTTGAGCTGCTGAAAAAGGTGGAAGGCACCAATCAGTTAAAAACTCAGGGCTTTATATCAAAAGTTGCTAACTCGTTGATCATTGTTAATGATAACCCGGATAAGAAAGGCAACTTCAGGCCGGGCCCTATAAACCTTACGCGCGAGCCTACGGTATCATTCTTTAGCTTTTTGTACAAAGGTTTGCTGGATGGCTTAAAACCCAGCGTGGGTTTCAGCAAAAAAACAGAGGGTACTGTAAACAAAATAGTTACTAAAGTAAGTACCTTGGTTGACAAGTTCAATCAGTTTAAAGAAAACCGCAAGCAACGTAAATTAGAACGCCAGGCCCGCCGCAAAGCAGAGCAGGACTCGATTGCTAAAGCAAAAAAAGAAAAGAATTAAATGGCGTTAGGCTTTCTAAAACATAAATGGCAAAAAGTAACGCTGATATCCGTCGGTGTTTTTATTGTAGTGCTGTTCGGTGCGGCTATTATCATCAATCGCTCGTGGTCTGCTATCCTATCTTCGAAAATTAAAAAGGCGGTAACCGAGGCTACCGACGGTATATATACTATCAACTTTAGCTCTGCCGAAGTGAGAGTACTGGAGGGTAAGATATTACTGTATAATATTGATTTTAAACTTGATTCGGCCGTTTACAAGCACCGTCAGCAACAAGGACTTGCACCAAACAATCTTGTTGAGCTTCATGTAAAAAGATTAGTGTTATCACACATACACCCCTTTAAACTATATTTTAAAAAGATAGTTGACATTGATCGGATTACCCTTAACGAGCCCGAGGTACATGTAACTTACCAATTAAATCATGTAAAAGATACGCTGGATAAGGACAACCGTACCGTTTGGCAAAAAGTGTCACAATCGGTAAAATACATACATGTCGGTGATATTTTTTTGAATGATGCCAAACTTAAATATACCGACTACTCGGGCAAAAAGGTTGGTATTACTGAGCTAAAAGAGGTGAACATACAAGTTAATGATCTACTGATAGACTCGCTTACCCAAACAGACACTACGCGTTTTTTATATTGCAAGGATGTAATAGCCGATATCAACAACTTTAAAGGCAACTCGCCCGATGGTTTGTATAGTTATACTTTAAAGCGGGCCAGGTTTTCTACCCTCACTTCGCAATTAAAAATACAGGATTTTAAGTTAGTGCCTACAGCAAACTACTTTGCCAAAACCCACAAAATACGCTACGCCATAAAACTTGATTCAATTATACTAAACCGGTTTGATTTTAAAACCTACAATAAATACAAATCATTTTCGGCATCTAATCTTATTATTAGTCGCGGAGCTTTTGACATATTCGCTAATCCGAATGCACCGAAGATATATAAAGATAAGATCAGAAGTTTCCCGCATGTAGCGCTCTTTCTAGTCGAGAGCCCCTTTAAATTGGATACGTTGCAGATAAAAAAACTTGACGTTAGCTACAGCGAATACGGCAAAAAATCCCATCGTAGTGGCACTATAACATTTAACCGCACCAATGCCGATTTTTATAATATCAGTAATAACAAAGCGGCGCTTCAAAAAAACAAGCTGCTCACCGCACGGGTAAGCAGTCATTTTATGGACAGAGCAAAACTCAACGTATCTTTTACTTTTAACCTTACTGATAAGTTGGCCACTTTTAGCTACAAAGGCCACCTTGGGGCTATCAAACTATCGGCACTAAACGAGGCTACCGTACCATTAGCCATGGTCAAAATCACCTCGGGAACGCTAAAAAGCTTCGACTTTGATTTTGATGCCAATCGCAACTTTTTTAATGGTAAAGTAACTATGCTTTACAACGATTTGAAGGTAAGCGTGCTTAAAAACGATGAAGTAGATCAACAGCTTAAAAAGAAGTTCATTGTATCCATGTTTGCTAATTTGTTTATTCTGAAGCATAACAATCCGGATAACGAGGGCGAGATTCCACGCTCATTCAAAGTAAACTTCAAACGCCCTATTGATTTCCCATTCTTTAAAACCATTTGGAACACGTTGCTATTAGGCATTAAGTCCGCCGTAGGTTTAGATGATAAAACCCAGAAAGCCGCCACAGCGCGCATGTCAGCCGAAAACCTAAAAAAGGAAGACCGGCAAACCAGAAAAGAAAAGCGCAAAGCCAAGCGAGCGCTAAAGAAAAAACAAAAGGAAGCAGAGAAGAAAAGGGAAGCGGCCGAGAAGGCGGCTAAAGGTTGATAAAGGGCGGTACCCTGCCAATTTAAACGTGATCTTTATTGCAAGGTCAGCACCAAGTTAAAGCCGAAGGTGGTAAATGATGTATTAAACGCCTGCGAGGTATATGGCTTAGTAAGATTTGAATCATAAAAGATATTTAATACAAACCTTTGGTTAAGGATATAATTAATTGATGGGCGATAGGTAATATTCTTAGCACCGGCCGATATTTCGGCAGCGGTTACATCGGCCTGATAAATGATAGTCTTGTTATCACGTAAGGAAAAATCAAGCTTAAAATTAAGGTCATTTTTCAAAATGGTATTGTTAAACAACCCAAATGGGAATCTGAAGTCCCGGGTTTTGTAGCCAAAGCCAAACGTCAAATTCTTCATATTTAATTGCGTAAGCTGGCTATTGAGTAAGCTCAAACTCAGCTCGCGGCTTTGGCGATACTCCAGGTTGGCAGTCATATTGTTTTTAAACCTTACATCGATACCCAGCAAAGGCACAAATTCCTCTATGATACTTACCTGCGAGATCTGGTAAAACGGAAGAAAATCGTTATTCACATCGCGCACTACAGACTTCCCCCGCGACTCATTGTATTGTAGCAGCGTGTTATAACTATTAACCAAATAGGTTGACTGATAACCATTGCGGATATCAAACGAATCGAACACCTCTGCTAAAAAGGGCAGGCGGTTAAGACCACGGTAGGTTAGCTGCCAGTTTGGTACCGGTATGCTCGGGAACTGGTTCAGGCTCACCCCAGCTGCATCTTTACCTGTGTACGCGGCCAGGAAAGCAGGTATTACAACGTTTTGCGAGTTGGGTCCGTAACCATCGGCATAACCGTTGCCGCCAACGCCGGTTGAGTTAGGATTGTCCTGCCCTAAACGCTTTGAAATTGCTGCCCTGTTCTCTAAAAACTTCTGGAACGGGCCTGATGAATTATTAATACCATCTTCTTTTGAAAAGGCGGTAGCTAACGAGAAGAATGAAATGTTGTAAGAGCCGCTGGTAACCGGCGACAGATTTTCGAACCTATTGCTGCTTGCCAAATACTTAAAGTTGGTTTGATAGCTGCGTAAGCTGCGCTTAAAGAAACTTACCTGCACATCCAACTGTGATATTGGCGATACGTTAGCCCGCAAGCGTAACTCCTCCTCAACACTTTGTACATACAACTGATTTTGAAGCGTATCTCTGGAAAGCCATCCCCTTGAGAGCGCCTTGCCTCGGATATCAGCCTGGCTGCCTAAAAGGAAACCTAATCCGGGGGCATCATAACTTAAGTCTTCGCCAAATAAATTTGAATGTGGCAAATACCCGGGCAAAAATGTAGCGTCTGTACGAGTAAAGTTACCGTTAATGCCCTTAACGCTGGTTAGCAAACCAACAGCAATACGGGTTAGCGGGCTGCGTGCATCAACAGCACCGGCTGGTGTCTTTAAAAAACCTATCTTGTTATAGAGGGCAGTCAGGTTCAGATCAGGATCAAACTGGATCTTGCGCGCGTTTTGAATGCTGTTACCTACGTTAAGCTGCGGGTTACCAATTGCAAACTCTGGTGCCGACCGCCAGGTAAAGTTTGTGCTGTAATGCGCGGTAAGGTTAGCCCAATCCATATACGGTATTTTGTTTAGCGGCACCGCGTAGTTAAAATTTAACGTGTGGTTGTAATTAGTGGTTCGGCCAAGCCTGCGGATATTGCGCCAAAGGGTATCAATTTTTAAACCATCTAAGCGGCCATAAGGCTCATCAACCACCGATAGATTGGTAGCGTCAATATCGATGCTTAATGATTTGGTTAAATTCCAGCTGAAACCGTAAAAACGGGTAATGTTAAAGTTTTTGTTAAAGTTAGTTGGTATTGGCAGCGGGTTTGACGGATCAAGGTTACGCAGGGTGTTTTCTGAATAAAACCTGTCAAAATTAATGGCAAAGTTTATCCGTGTGGGCGACAGATTAAAGTTAATGTCTTTAATCAGCGTCAGCAAATTACTCTTTATAATTCGCTCAAACGGGTTTATATAATTGGGTTTGTTAGCATAATTATAAGCTAAGCCAACCCTGTAGGTTTTTTGCAGATCGTTCTCTGTTATAAAGTCATGGTGTACGTATTCGGTATAAGCATACGTAGCGTTCAGGTTTTCTATGTCGTAAATCTTAGGCTTATCATCCGGGTCGGTACGTTCTTTGCGTACGTTGGTAAAGTTGATGCTTTTACGCATGGTATAATCCTGCGCGGCGTTATTTATCGAGTCGCGTTGCTCGGTTGTTTTTGCGCCGTCTAAACTTTGCTTTAGCAGGATATCAGATTGTGCGGGGTCGTACTGAGGCGTGTTTACCTGGTTAGATACGTTGACATAAGCCGGGATTTTAATACCTGTTTTGGTTGGGAAGAACCTACCCAGGTCCATATTGGCCGATATATCATACCCCTGGTTGTTGCTTAGCTGCCGGTCCTCTAACTTAGAATCAAGCGCACCAAAGCCGGCGGTACTTTTATTGCCCGATACGGTAACGGTAGCAAAGTCGGCCAGTTTAACATCGGCGCGGACAGTTGCCGCCCAGCCGCCCTGATTATTAAAATCAGTTAAGCGTAATTCATCAAACCAAACATAAGCCGATTTTACTAGTCCGTCATCAGCTCCGTTGGTTGAGTTTGGTCGGTAGGGGTTGCGTACCCCCAGCATAATAGTGCGCAGCCTGCTCAGATCGGGCACACCCACAATGGTAATACGGTTACGGCCATTACTATAGGTAAACGGCCTGTTTATTGGCCACGGTAAGCCATTAAACTTTGCGTTGTTACGGGCTATTTTGGCATCGGTTAATATAGTAAGGTCAATATCAAGCTCGTTAGCCTCGGGCCATATCGAGCTTTCATTGGTAGTACCCGGCAATGTTACCACCAGTGGTATCTCATATTCGTAGTAGTTATCCTTATAATCAGCTCCTAAACGGATAAAGGCATGCAGGTCATTATCTCTTAAAACTGTTTGGTTAGCTTCGGCATGGATAAACATTTGCAGGCGCTTGTAGCGGCGCAAATCGTTATAAAAGGTTTTAAACGCTGCTCTTGAATAACCGTCGCTCAGGTTTTTTACGTTTAATGATAACGATTGCTCATTAAGTTGTGTGTTTGATTGCAGGTTGTTGTAGTCGCGCTGGCGTTGTATACCCGGTGGTACCACGTAAGGCACCGGTATACGTTTACCATTTTGTTCGATATTTACCGATTCAACTGTAAGTGTCGAGTTATCTAATGGAGCGTTCGGCAGCGCCGGATCGACAATAACATTTAGCGGATTGTTCTCTGAATTAAACTCGCGCCAATCGCCGCGCACCATTTGCAGTGTGGCAAAACGCAACACAGCCGTATCGGCAAAGTTGGTCATAAACATACGCATGTATCTTATGGCCTTAAAATCCTGTATGCCGCCAACGGCAGTTTGATACGCGCTGATAGGGATGCGAAACTGGTACCAGTTGGCAGCTTGCGTACTACCGTCGGCCATTTTAACTTGCGCGGTAATTTTATCATTGATGAAGTTTTGTCCAGTAACCAGATCCTGCGGGCGCATAGACACCTTGTACTGAAAGTACTGATCGTCCTGGCTCATGTTGTTATCACGATCAATATCCTCGCCATCCGGCAGGGCAGTGTTTGCTGAGGTTTGAAGGCCCAACTGAGCCTGCGATTGTTCGGCGGTCTTAGAGTTGCCTTCGTTGCTGTTAAAGCGACTGTAGCGCTCTAATATCCCTGCGCGGGCTGCATCCTGCTCAGGCCCCAGGTAGTAGCGGTAGTTATCAGAAGATGGATCATTGGCAAATGCCTGGGCCGCCTGCCTATTAACCAAGTTTGACATCTGCTGGATGACCGATCCAAACTTACCCTGCTCATCAGCATCATTCAAACCGTCTAAACCAATGTCTTGCAAAGCGCGCGACGACGGGTTACTATCGAAAGCATTAACAACAGGCTGCTTTTTAGGCACGCGACCCCAAGCTGTAGTGTCAACGGTACTTAAGTCGCCGTTAACAGGCAAGCCATTCTCTAAACTTTTGCGGCCGTCTTTTAAAACATCCTCTGAAATGCTACCCAGATTGAAATAAAGATCGCCACCAGGCGAATTCTTTTTATACATAAATGGGTCCATCACCCAAAACTCAATATACTCTACGTTTTGCGCCTGAAAATCGTTGGTTGAGATGCCCCGGTAAATGCCACCCCAGCGCGACGTTGGGTTTTGCAGCGTACCGTCGGTATTTAAGCCCGTGGTAGCGTAATTGTACGGACCACGGATGGTTGGGTAAAAAGCCATATCAAGCGTGGTTAAACTTAAAGGCTGGCCCGTAACTGTTTGCCTGTAGGGAAAAACCTCGTTCTGTAAAACCTGCCTGGTATAATGATTTGACAGTTGTGCCCGGGTTACACCCGTAGAGCTCGTGTTGGTATAAAATATGGGGTCGATGTTGTAAAACGCCAGCCTTGCACGATTATAACCATAACCCAGATTATTATATAATTGCGACTCGGGAAATAATTGCGGCGTCGCTGCCAGTTGCCAGCTGTTGGCGCTTTTTATGTCAATGATGGATTGGCTGTTCTCAAAATCATCAAGGTACGATGTGCCGTTTTTTGATCCGGCATAGTTTAGTATGCTGGGGCTACCCGGCAATAGTTGTGCAAACTCGCCACTTAGCGTTACAGATG
Organism: Mucilaginibacter antarcticus; assembly: GCF_042686155.1. Taxonomy (NCBI): domain Bacteria; kingdom Pseudomonadati; phylum Bacteroidota; class Sphingobacteriia; order Sphingobacteriales; family Sphingobacteriaceae; genus Mucilaginibacter; species Mucilaginibacter antarcticus. The sequence goes on from NZ_JBHUON010000001.1 coordinate 64,013, forward strand.
AGGGCACTTTGGTTTGAATGAATGGAATTTTATCGACCAAACGTGTCAGGAAACGAGAGTCTGAGGCATAGTTAAAATCAAAACCCCAAATGGAGTTTGATATAGACTCTTGCCCCACCGCCTCATTTTGTGATATAGGCTGCTCGGTTAAATGCAAAAATGTACCGCCTAAAGCGAGTTTTGGGCTGGCGCGATAGTCAAATCTCGAACCATATAACGACCGCTGCTGAACGCCAAACAGTTCATTATTTTCCAGATGTACATTAATGGGTTGGCCGGATTGCAGGATAGCCGTATTGATAACGTTTAAACGGCCGGAGCTGTAGTCAATCGTATAATCTGTGCCCTCCGTAAGCTTGTTTGAACCTGCCGATACGGTAACAGAGCCCTGCGGGATATTAATAGCGTTAAGTGTGTACTCGCCGCCACCACCCTGCGAGGTGTAGGTACCTCTGATGGCATAGCGGTTAAGCTTAGGGAAAAATTGCTGCGCTACGGTTTTGGTAGAGTCATACAGCTGTTGGTATACATATCGGTTAACCAGGTCTGTTTCGCCCGGGCCAAACTGCCGGGCCAAGTCAGAGCCAAATGGCTCGACGGTAGGGAATATAATGCGTCCGTTTTGCGGGTCGATAGTGATACCTTCTAGAAAGTCGAAGTAACCATCGGGCTGCTTGTCGCGTTGCTGATTAAGGTTATCAAGTCCGGTCAGTCTGAGCCAGAGCTTGTTGGCTGTATTTTGACCTTCTTCCATCACCGGTTTATCAACGCCGGTTTTATCATCCAAACGCGCAATAGTAAGCGTAAAATTAATAGGGCTAACCTGGAAAGCGTTAAGTGAGTAGATGTTTTTCATCATCAGATCCCAGGTTGGAAGGTTGGTTTTAAGCAGGGTGTTTTTTAACAACTTGGTATATAATACTTTCGGGGCTGTAGGGCTGGCAGGTATATCGCTAGAGAACTCGCCCACCTGGTATTGCTTGCCGTTGTAAGTATATTGATAAGCTACAGTCAGTACCTCATCGTTATTTAAAGGATAGTTTAAGGAGATGAAACCCAATTGGGGGCTCAGCGTATAATCTTTATTTAACACCAACTTACGGGCGTAAGTTAACTTGGCGTAATTGTCTGTACCCCCATTAGCGGCAAAATAAGTGATCAATGAGTTGGCCGGATCATTGGTTTGCCGTGCGCCGGCAGGCAGATTGGTTAACAAACTATTCGACTGATCTGTAAAACCTGGCCCCTGGAATCCCGCCGGGAAACCCGAAAAGCCCGGGCCGCCCTGCACTTGTGCTGTATTGTAAGGAGCGTTTTCACCAAGATCTAATAAACCGACTACGTCGCGAGAGTCGGTAGTTGAGTTTATTCGGTTGGTTGTCCATACCTCAATTTTGGTAATGTTAGCATTTGAAGCAATAACCGGGATATTGGCCAGTGCCCTGTTATAGTTATTGCGAAAAAACTGCGACAGGAAGTAGTGCTTGTTAGCCTCATAATCAGACGCCATAGCCGAGAATGCGGCCTGCTGCCCCTGACTGGACAGCGTAATGTTTTTTGACTGCGACCGCTGCTGCGAAAAGATGGATGTAACATCTAGCTTCCCAAACTTGAGCTTGGTTTTTAAACCAAACAAGGCCTGTGTACCGGTAATAAGTTGCGTGTTTAAGGGCATGCTCACCGTACCAGCCTGTATGCTTTGGATGATTTCGTCTGGTCGGCCTGTATAATCAAGCTTAATTTGATTATCAAACTGGAACTGGGCGTCTGTATTATAATTGGTGGCAATTTTCAGTTTGTCGCCAATCTCGCCGGTGAGGTTTAATTGTATGTGCTGATCAAAGTTAAAGTTAAACTGCTTGCGCTGCTTGGTATTAAACAGCGGATTCTCGTTACTATTAATCTGCCCCGATAAAACAGCCTCCGCAGTACCCTGCGGGCGGATATTGATTGTGGGGCTGCCAAATATGCGCTCAAAAGTTTGGTTACGTACCTGTATCTGCGGTATAAACCCCGGTTGCGTTTGTTGATATGAGTAATTTTCAGCTAGTTTTTTAAAATAGTCGCGCTTGTCTTCGGTTTGCCTTAAGCGCATGTACTCGTTAAAACTCAGGTAAACCGGCGGGCGGTATAACAGGTTGCCTACACGCTCATAGAGAATGTAACGGTTGCTCATGATATCGTACTCAACCGTGCGGGTTACTCCAGCCGATGGCGGATCAAAGATGCCTTGGCGTAATAACGCGTTTTTAGATTGGGTACCTTTAAGTGGCGGGGCAATAATTCTTACAGTATCTTTACGTGCTGCGGTAGGGCGTGGTTGTTGGGCATAGGCTCTCCTAATCCCCCCAAGGGCGGCTATAAAAAGTATTCCGATAAATATTTTACAAGTAAAATTTTTTACCACACGCAAAACTATAAGCTCACGTAACTACAAATTTTTTAAGGCGAATTTTATCAACTGCTCCACGGTTAACGACGCGCCATTCTTCTTTATTTCCTGCTCTAAAACCTTCTCTGCAGTATTACGGGCAAAGCCAAGCATTACTAATGCCGCAAGGGCTTCATCTTTCACAGTTTGAGCTATAGGGGCCGTACTTAGGGTTTCAGAACCTTCTTTTCGCAGCTTGTCCTGAAGCTCTAAAATAACTCTTTGGGCCGATTTAGGGCCAATTCCTTTTATTCGTTGTATTAATGAAACGTTACCATTTATGATAGCCGTCTGAATTTCAAGCGGAGTAATAGATGACAGCATCATACGCCCTGTGTTGGGGCCAATCCCTGATATGGATATCAGGTGTAAAAACAACCTGCGTTCGCCTTCATCAGCAAAACCGTAAAGGGTATGGCCATCCTCTTTAACGTGTAGCCAGGTGTACAGTTTGCAACGCTCAGCATCGCCCAATAAAGAGTAAGTGTTTAATGATATATTGATATGGTAGCCTACGCCACCTGCATCAATTACCACGTAAGCAGGGCTTTTAAAAGCAAGCTTGCCGTCAATATAAGCGTACATATTTTATCTATAGATGAAGGGTTAATGTGTATAAGCAAACAATTGCAATAATAAAGATGGCTTAAATCTTGATTAAGACCATAACTCAAAAAACAACTATTTGTTGTGAGCCTTTGCCTGCGCGTCAACCACAGCAATGGTTACCATATTTACTATCTCACGTACGGAACTGTCTAATTGCAGCACATGTACCGGTTTGTTCAATCCTAATAATATCGGCCCAACTGCTTCGGCCCCGCCAATCTCTTGCAATAACTTATAAGCAATATTGCCCGATTCTAAATTAGGGAATATCAGCGTATTGGCGGCCTTACCTTTTAATGTCGAAAACGGAAAGTTATCGGCCAGCAACTCGGCGTTTAATGCAAAGTTGGCCTGCATATCACCATCAACTATCATGTCCGGGTAACGCTCATGCAGCACACGTACAGTTTCGCGGGTACCTTCGGGCACGGGGCCTTCATTTGATCCAAAGTTCGAATACGATAATATAGCTACCCTTGGCTGGATATTGAATCGCTTAACAGATCGTTCTATCAAAACGGTAATATCGACTAACTCTTCTACTGTAGGGTTAACATTTACTGTTGTATCGCCAAAAAACACCGGGCCTTTTGGGGTAATCATCATGTACATACCCGCTACACGCGTAACACCTTTTTCGGTACCGATGATTTGCAGGGCAGGCTTAACTGTAGTAGCGTAGTTTTTACTCAAACCGGATATCAAAGCATCTGCTTCCCCAAACTCTACCATACATGAACCGTAGTAATTTGAATCTGTCATCAGCTTGCGGGCCTCAAACAAGGTGATACCGCGGCGCTGGCGCTTTTTAAAATAGTATTGCGCGTATTTCTCGCAATTCTCCGCACCTAAATGCGGGTCGATGATCTCAACATCGTCCAGATCCATGTCGTGTTCTTTAATGATCTGTTTTATGCGCTTTACATCGCCCAATAGTATCGGTGTCGCTATGCACTCATCCTTAACTATTTGAGCAGCACGTAATATTTTGTAGTTATCAGCATCGGCTAACACCACGCGTTTAGGGTTACTTTTGGCTATGTTGGTAATGTTGCGCAACAATTTATCATCAACCCCAACTCTGGTGTGCAGCTCCTCGGCATAAGCGTCCCAGTCAGTAATAGCAATGCGCGCCACTCCCGATGCAATAGCCGCTTTAGCCACCGCCGATGATACCTCGGTTATTAACCTTTGATCCATCGGTTTTGGAATGATATACTCGCGGCCAAATTTTAAATTTTTGGCGTCGTAAGCTAAATTCACCGCTTCGGGCACCGGCTTTTTAGCAATGCCTGCAATAGCGTGCACCGCGGCCAGTTTCATCTCTTCGTTAATGGCACTGGCCCTAACATCAAGCGCGCCCCTGAAAATATAAGGAAAACCCAGCACGTTGTTTACCTGGTTAGGAAAATCAGAACGGCCGGTAGCTATAATGATATCCTTGCGGGCTTTAATAGCCAGATCGTAAGCTATCTCTGGCACCGGGTTAGCCATCGCAAAAACAATAGGATTTTTAGCCATCGCCTTTAACATATCCGGTGTAACTACGTTACCTGCTGATAAGCCAATAAATACGTCTGCACCTTTCATGGCGTCGGCTAAAGTCTTAATATCCTTGCGCTCGGTTGCAAAGAACATCCGTGTGTCGTCAAGATCTGTACGGCTAGGCGTAATCAGTCCGTTGATGTCAAACATCACCAGGTTCTCTTTTTTAACCCCTAAGGACAGGTATATTTTCGAACATGATACAGCCGCCGCCCCCGCCCCGTTGATAACCATTTTTATCTTATCCAACTTTTTGCTCTGCAACTCGCAAGCATTTAGCAATGCAGCGCCCGATATGATGGCCGTGCCATGCTGATCGTCGTGCATTACCGGAATATTCATTTCGGCTTTTAGCCTGCGCTCAATTTCAAAGCAGGTTGGGGCAGATATATCTTCTAAATTGATACCACCGAATGTTGGCTCCAACGCCTTTACGATCATAACAAATTCGTCGACTGATTTGGTGTTCAATTCCAAGTCGAACACATCAATATCCGCATAAATTTTAAACAGCAGGCCCTTGCCTTCCATTACCGGCTTACTGGCTTCGGGGCCAATATTGCCCAAACCCAACACGGCAGTACCATTGCTGATAACAGCTACAAGGTTACCTTTGGCTGTATATTTATAAACGTCGTCTACATTTTCAGCTATGCGTAAACACGGCTCGGCAACACCAGGCGAGTATGCCATGGTTAAGTCGCGCTGCGAGTTGGTAGGCTTTGTTGGCACCACCTGTATTTTGCCCGGCCTACCGTTAGCGTGGTAGTTTAAGGCATCTTGTTTACGATTAGCTTTGTCCATAGATAACAGTTATCATTCAAAGTTAGTGCTTTTTTACACTCCAAAAGGATGTATTCGGGGGATAAAACGACTAACTGCGGTTATGCGCTGTTTAAAGACACAAAAAAGCCGGCTTTGAAAACAAAACCGGCTTTTTTATATTAAAATTTTTATCCTTTTACCGCTTTGGCAAAGGGGTTTAACCTGAGCTTTTGCCCGGCTGTAACCTTTGTACTTTGCTGACGGTTCCAGGCTTTTATCTCGCGGACGTCAAGGCCATACATATCGGCAATGGCCTCTAGCGTGTCGCCGGATTTGGTAATATAGTAGTCCGGTGTTTTTGATCCTTTTAATACCGGTAAAGGTGTCTCGTTGCCCGCAATTGCTTCCGTTGCCTGTATAACAGGCAGGGCAGCCGGCGGCGGTACTGGCAGCATAGGTGCGGCGATGTTATTTAACACATTGTATAAATTTGTGTAGGCTACCTGGCCAACTTTTGGTATAACCAGCCTGCGCGGAGCCGCTTTAGTACCATTCACAATCAATCTCTTGTAGGCCGGATTTAGCAACGTAATATCAGCCATATTAGCGTTTAACGCCCTGGCCACGTTGCTCAAATCTACCATTCTGTCAACCATAACCGTATCTGTGTTAGCCGCAATAGCCCAGTGGTCTGCAACTATATTATGCTTTTCGCCATAGTTCATGACATACGACATAGCGATATAGGCAGGCACATAGCTGCGCGTTTCGGGCGGCAAATATTGGCGAATAGTCCAAAAGTTTAATGATCCGGCTTGTTCTACGGCACGGGCAATATTGCTTTTGCCACTATTGTAAGCAGCAATTGCCAGCAACCAGTCGCCAAACTCCATGTAAGCGTCTTTTAAATAAGCCGCGGCTGCATAGCACGATTGAATCGGATCTTTGCGCTCATCAACATAGTTATCCATGTTAAGGCCAAACATTTTGGCTGTAGGTGCCATAAACTGCCAAGGACCGGTAGCACCAACGCGGGATACGGCATTTGGATTAAGTTTAGACTCCACGACTGACAAATATTTTATTTCCGTTGGGATACCCGCCTCGCGAAAAATTTTCTCGTAAATAGGGAAATAGTATTTTGAAAGGCCTAAAACATGGCCCATTTCAGACTTGTTGCGCATATACAGGTCTATATATTCCTGCACAAAAGGGTTATAATCAAGCTGAATTTCTTTTTGGATTGCATCCAGGCGCGTTTTGTACAACGATCCTTCGTAAGGGTTGTAAGCATTGTTTAAAATAGTATCGCGGGTGTTGTTTTGCGCGTAGCTCCCACGCATCATGCGTACAGTCGAGTCGGCAATGGTAGTTAGTGAATGAGCTTGTACAATTTGCTGTGATAAGAGTATGGTGGCAAAAGTCAATAGTCTCTTCATTCTTTTTCTTTAGGGTAAAGCTGTATACGCTTATTAAACAAACAAGTTTTACTAAAATTAATAAATTTTATAGCTCCACGAAATATTTGGAGAAACTTAATAATTCTTGTTCGTTAAAATGTTTGGTTAATAATTGTAATCCTAACGGTAATCCTTTGCTGTTATTGCCGGCAGGTAAAGAAATGGCCGGGACGCCGGTTAGTGATGCCTGCACTGTGAAAATATCTGCCAGGTAACTTACAACCGGATCTTTTTCTTCTTTGCCGATATTAAAGGCCGGCTCGGGTGCCGTAGGCATCAGTATAAAATCGTATTCTTTTAAAATTTGATCTGTTTTTTGCTGTATCAGGCGGCGTACTTTTTGGGCTTTAGCGTAATAGGCGTCATAATAACCTGCGCTTAACACAAACGTGCCCAGCATAATTCGGCGCTTAACCTCTTTGCCAAATCCTTCGGACCGTGATTTTTTATAGGTCGACATCAAATCGGTAGTGTTAGGGCTGCGGTAGCCATAATGCACGCCATCAAAGCGCGACAGGTTAGATGACGCTTCGGCAGTAACCAAAATATAATAAGCCGGTACCAGGTAATCTAAATATTCAAAAGCTATTGGTGTAACCGTATGTCCTTCGGCACGTAGTTTCTCAATAGCGGTTATTAATGTTTGTTTTATTTCCGGATCCACACCAGGACTTGATATAGACTCTTGCAGATAGGCTATTTTTTTCTTTCCTTCAGGAGATTGCAAGTTGGCTGAATAAGCCGGCACGGGGTTGCTGGCTGTGGTGCTATCATAATCGTCGGCACCCGCCATAACCTCTAACAACAAAGCCGCATCCTCAACAGAATTTGTGATAGGCCCGGCCTGATCAAACGACGACGCATAAGCTATTAACCCGTAACGTGATACACGCCCGTAGGTAGGCTTTAACCCTACAACACCGCAAAACGCTGCCGGTTGCCGTACAGAGCCGCCGGTATCTGTACCTATGGCTGCATGACACATGCCAGCCTGTACCACCACCGCCGAACCGCCCGATGAACCGCCGGACACTTTAGTATTATCCGCATGATTTTTTACCGGGCCGTAGTACGATGTTTCGTTAGCGCCGCCCATAGCAAACTCATCGCAGTTGCAACGCCCTATAATAATAGCATCTTCTGCAAGCAAACGCTCAACAATAGTTGCCGAATATATTGATGTAAAACCTGATAATATTTTTGATGACGCGCTTACCTTATGGTCTTTATAGCAGATATTATCTTTTATGGCGATAACCATGCCGGCAAGTTTGCCCGCATTGCCTTGGGTAAGGCGGCTATCTATATCTTTTGCTCGCTGTAATGCTTCCTGGCCAAAAACCTCATTAAAAGCATTTAAGTGAGCATTTTGTTCTATCGTTTTAAGATAGTTGTTTACCAACCCTACTACGGTAGTTTTACCGTTTTGCAACTCACTCTTTATCTCACTTAAAGAGGAATAATTTTTAGTCATGGGCCGAAAATAAAAAACTTATCCATTGAAACCGAAATTAATTTCAACGGATAAGTATATACAGTAAAATTACAACTAAAATCTAAACCTGAGTTTTAGATTTTTCTTCTTCTTCGTTGCCGTTTGTAGCGTCTTTAAACTCTTTAACGCCTTTACCTAAACCTTTCATCAGTTCGGGAATTTTTTTACCGCCGAATAGTATCAATACTACGGCTAGAATAAGAATAATTTCTGGAGCACCTAATCCCATTTTATTTATTTATTTATATTTGGTTTATACTTCGTTTTCCTTCTTTACAGGTTCTTCAATTACGTTAGTTGTTGGCTCTTGGTTTTCTGTAATACCATGATAATGATTACGGATCGCTTCGTCATCAGTATCATAGTGTGCAACGTTATCACTTGCAACGTGGGTTTGGCTTACCGGCACTGTATTAGCAACCGGGCTAATGGTTGGTGTTTCTATAGCGCTGCCATCGGCATTATCCGTTGAGTGCTCAGCAATTAGTGGCGTTTCATCAACTTTAACCGCCTTCTCTTTCTGCTTGCTTTCGTAGTTGTCTATTTGATTATTGATCTCGCGTTTAACACCGTCAGATGCATCCTTAAATTCGCGAATGCCTTTCCCTAACCCCTTAGCCAACCCCGGCAATTTATCACCGCCGAATAACAATAATGTCACAAAAAGGATCAACATTATCTCTGGCGCCGAAAACTCAAAAAAGCACAATACTGAACTTAACATAATCTAATTTTAATTTACAAATATAATCATTTAAAACTCACAATGTCACTTACCTATCAGCTAACCAGAATTTAGGATTAACTGCCGCACCAGCTTTATACAGCTCAAAATGCACCATTGTATCACTTGTACCTACATCAGCAGCCGCGGTGCCTATATTCTGTTTCGTGCTTACCTTTTGCCCGGCAGATACCGACGTTGTCTTGAGGTTTGAATACACTGTAAAGTATTCGCCATGATTTACTATAATCATATAAGTACCCAAAACGTTTGACACCTTTGACACAGTCCCTTCAAAAACTGCCCTTACCGGCGCATTATTGTTTGTTCTTATATCCAAACCATTACTTTCGCTGCGGATACCCTCAGTCATGTAAGTGCCAAAACCTTGCGTTATCTCGCCTGCGGATACCGGCCATGGCAATCTTCCCCTGTTACCCAAAAAGTCGCTTGATAACTTAGCTGCTTCCGGGGTTGCGTTCAACAACTGGCTGTCCGTTTTGCGCGGAACAACTTTTGCTACCACCGGCGCGTCTTTACCCGCTGCCGCCGCCGCCGCCGCTGCCCTGGCACGCTCAGCTCTAAGCGCTGCTGCGCGTCGCTCTTCTTCCTCGCGGCGCTCTCTCAATTCTGCATTAATTACCGCACGGGTAACACGTTTCACTTCAGCTTGGATTGATTGACGCTGACGCAATAACGATTTTTCTTGCTTGGTAAGGTTTTTTGCTGCTACGGACTGGGTATTACGTTCTTTACCAAGCGTTTCTTTCTCTTTCTCCTGGTCTACAAGTAACGTATGTTTTTCTGTTTTGGTTTTATCAAGCTCAACAATTTTATTGTTAAGCGATTTTTGCTTACCTTCTATAGATGCCGCTTGACGCTCTCGGTAGGTGGCAAACTGCTGCAGGTATTTTAGCCTTTTGTAAGCCTGGTTAAAATCTTGCGCGGCAAAAATAAACATCAGCTTGTTATGAGCACTTTTGTTGCGATAGGCAAACAGCACCATATCAGCATACTTGCGCTTAAGCAAATCAAGCTGTCCCTGCAAATCGTGCACGGTATTTGTATTCTCTGATATTTGGTTGTTAAGGTTACGCACCTCGCCATTTATAACGTCAATCTTCCGTTCGCGCAAGGATATTTGTGCTTTTAATATACTTAGCTGTTTTAAAGTAGACTTTTTGTTCGATTGGGTTTGAGCAAGCTCCCGGGTTAACTCGTTTAATTCGTTAGTTATCCTCTCGCGCTGCTTTTTTAGTTCGCTGCTGCTTTGAGCACGCGCGTTTAACGCCGCAAATACTACAACAAATAACAAAAATGCTTTAAGAAATTTCATCCGGTCAAAAATATCAATTTTATTGAGCCGAAGTGTAACTTTCCGGAATATTGAACGGATACGCTAACACTAAGTCAAAATCCATCTTAGTGTAACGCAAGTTTGCCTGTATTTTTTTATCGTCTATAGTTGATAAAATATCTATTTGACCCGGAATGATACGATTTTGGGCTTGTGTAAAATTACTGTTATTAACCAGTAAAGCCTGCCCTGCTTCAACATTTGAAAGGTTAAACTGCGTTACGCGCATATTGGCACCCAGCATCATTTTATATACAAGGTCCACCAAACTTCCGGATAGGGTTACATTGCCCATGTCTGACGTTATAATGCTTCGCTCGGTCAAAACCTCCGGCATTGCATTACCTACCAATAAAGACTCCACGGTTTTATAGTTAATTTGCTGGCTGGCATATTGATGAATAAAGCCGAACGGCTTTTTGATATACACGCCCTGTAGCTTATTAATAATTTTTATACTGTCTGGAGTAATAACTGCACGTGCAACCTCAATAGTAATCAAGATAGTTTTAGTTATTGACACCCATATCCGTTTGTCTTTTTCAATCCTGATATTTATTACAACATCATTAGCATCCCCGTTGACATCAAGCTTAGCGTCGGCTCGGCCAGAGAAAGTCCTGAAATTTACCTGCCTGCTCTTTATAGCCGCGAGCTGATTTTTAACGGTAGTTAAATCGGGCGGGGTGGTAGGTATAGTAACCGTATTATTTGTTTGCGGCGGAGCGACGGTGGTCATGGCTTTTTTGCGTGCCTTGCAACTTACCATTGCCAGCAAACAGCAAGCAATTATTACTTTATTCAATATACTTTTTTTCATTGATCTTTCTGTCTAACAGCGGTGTGTTGCCGCCATATTCCTTCGCTTTCTTCCAATTTGTTACAGCCGCTTCCGTATCGCCTAAATAAAATAAGATGTCGCCATAATGTTCAGTTTGGGTGGCGCTTTTGGTTTTATTATTTGCAAGGGCCTTGTCCATCCAGGTTTTGGCCTCTTTATAGTTTTTTTGTTTGAATAGTATCCATGCGTAAGTATCTTTAAAAGACGCGTTAGCCGGCTCCAGTTCGTTAGAGCGTTTAGACATTTTAGCAGCCTTGTCTAATTGCTCGCCCCTTATTGACAAATAATAAGCGTAGTTGTTTAAGGTATATTTATTATCGGCATTATACTCCAACGCTTTATCGTAGGACGCGTCGCTGCTTTTATTATCTGCCATGGCATGGTAACAATCACCAAGAGATGAGTAAACCATGGTTAACAATTCTTTATCCTGAAACTCTAAAGCCGCGGCATTGCGCAAGTAGCTCAACGCCTTTTTGTAATCCTTTTTCAACAGCCAGCCGGTACCTACATAATAATTCATCCAACCCTGGTTAGGGAAATAGGATAATGCGGCCTCGCCATCGCGAATAACGCCATCAACATCATTACTTGCCAGCTGCAAACGCACCAACTGCTCGCGGGTTTCGTAAATTTGACCGTTAAGTTCAATTGATTTTTGGTACTCGGGTTTGGCTTCAGCATACTTTTCGCTTTGCACCAAAACGTCGCCGTACAGGGCATGGGCCTTAGCTTCGTTAGGATGCGTTTCGGCAATAAGTTTAACGAGCGCCAGGGCACTGGTAAGCGCCCCGGGGCGAGATGCCGGATCAACAAACTTGGGGAAATACCCCATTACAATACGTATTTTTTGATCGATACTTAAATCAGGGATACTAAATGCAGCTTGTAACTCCTTATAACTAGCCTCAGTATCTTTACGCTCACGGTAGATATCGGCAAGTCCTAAATGGATAAAAGCGTTGTTTGGCTCAAGGCTTTTTGCTTTTTCTAATACTTTAAAAGCTTTATCAGGGGCTTTATTGCTGGTGTAAATTTCGGCCAGCATCAGGTAGTATTTTAGCTGGGTGGGGTTATTGGCAATCATCTGCTCTAAACCCGCGGCAGCCTTATCAACCTTGTTTTGCTTTAGGTAAATTTTTTGACGGGCAATGATAAGGTCATCACTGCTGCCTGTAATGGTTTCTATTTGATCATAAACCTTCAAAGCCTCGTCATACTTACTCATAACATAGTACGCGTTGGCCTTATCAAAGTAATAATCAACACGTTGGGGGCTAAGCCTAATCAACTGGTTAAAAACATTCTCTAGCTTAGCCACATCATTGCTACGTTCATAAATATCAGCAAGCGATGCCCAGTACCACTCGTTATCGGGTTTTACCACCACGGCCCTTTCAAGTAGGGGCTGCGCTTCGGCAAACTTGTTCTGGCGTTTTTTTATGCCGGCCAGCTCATACAATGACGCGTCATTTGATGGCTCAATAGCCAATATCTTATTAAACAGGTCGGCAGCTTGAGTATTGTTGTCAATGGTTTTTTCGCGCAGGGCAGCGTAGAATAAGGTTTGAACACTATTCTCGCTGCCTTTACCAAAAGCATTCTTGATAGTGGCTACGCTGTCTTTAACATTCTGATCATTTTTAAAGAGGTTTGGCAACTGTGCAAAGGCGGGCATGTTGACACATAATATGCCAACCAACAATGTTGCACGAGTATATATGGCTTTGTTCGATTTGAAAATAGGTCTTAATAGTTGCGCCATGATACTGCTTTACCCCGATGATCTTATTTTTTAATAAAAATAGCTTTTAAATTTCGCCACTCAAAATACAGGGCTGCGCCTCCAAATATTAACAGGAAGACGTTGCCTATAAATATATTACGGTTAAACACGTAGAACGATAGATAAACGAGAACAGCCGACGAAATGATATAAGCCAGGTTCTTTTTTAAGTTGTACGGGATAGGATAATTTTTTTGCCCCCACAAGTAGGACATAATCATCATGGATGCATATGCAATAAGTGATATCCATGCAGATGCCATATAGCTGTATTTGGGTATAAATATCCAGTTTAACAGGATGGTAAGAATAGCACCAATGGTTGATATATATAAACCATATTTTGTCTGATCTGACAGTTTATACCAGACTGATAAATTCATATATATTCCTAAGCTTAAATAGCCAAATAATAATAAAGGCACTACACCCAATCCGGACCAATATGGGTTATTTACTATATGATTGTTTATCAGATGGGTTTCTTTACCAATAATTAAAGCAGCCAATATATTCACGTTGGCAACCACAGCTACGGTAATTACTGCTACAGTGATTACAAAATAATTCATTATCCGTGCATAGGTATCGCCAGAGTTTTTGTTTTTTGCGTGACTAAAAAAGAATGGCTCAGCACCAAGCCTGAAAGCGTTTATAAAAATGCTAAGGAAGATGGCAATTTTCGCGCAAATACCGTAAATGCCTACGTCCCTATCGCTTATGGCTTCGGGCAACATATGCTTAAGCATGGTTTTATCCAACGCTTCATTAATTATAAATGAGATATTAGCGATCAGTATTGGGTAGCTGTATAAAAACATCTCTTTATACATAGCAATATCAAACCTAAGCTTTACCTTAAATATTTCTGGTAACAACAAAAATATGGTAAAAACGCTGGCGGTAGCATTAGCTAAAAAAACGTAACCTACCCAGTGCGGCCGGTACCAACCAATCATCCATTGCGCGCCTGGTAATTGATAGTCAATGATAAAAGGTATCCCGTATAAAAAAAACAGATTGAGTAAAACAACAAATACGATATTAGTGCATTTTACAAACGCAAACTTCATGGGTCTGCCATCTGCCCGTATTTTAGCAAATGGGATAACGCAAAAAGCATCAGCCACTAATATTACAAGGAAATTTTCTACGTAAAAAGCATAGTCCGCGTGGTCTTTAACCGAACCTGCCTTGGCAAAATCAATAACATTATCAAGAAACAGCAAACAGAAGAGCAAAAATATTATAGATACAGCAATAACTAACCCGAATGCATTATTGTAAACCTGCTGCTTGTTATTTTCGTGTTTTTGTAAATACCTGAAATAGGTAGTCTCCATCCCGAAAGCCAATACCGCATTTACGATAGCGGCATTACTGTACATCGCCGTAAAAATGCCATTGCCGCCAACCGGCAAAGCGCGGGCATAAATTGGAGTCAATATAAAATATATCATCCTGGAGATGATGGTACTTAATCCATATATGGCGGTTTGCCCGGCAAATTTCTTAGCTGTTGACAATAGATAGTGCTTTAAGTTACAGAGGCCTATTTAAACAAGCCCCGTTTTAACACCTCAAAATTACGATAGTTTTTTGATTCGCCTTCACTGCTTTCAACAGTTGTTACCTGTGCGCCTTGCGGGCCTTCATTTACCCAATCTAAAAACAAATCCAGCATGGTTGGCTCACCCTCGGCTTCCATAATTACATCGCCGTTGGGGTCATTCCTTACTGTTCCACGTACGCCCAACTGATCAGCAACTGCTTTTGCGGACGCGCGAAATTGCACACCTTGCACCTTGCCCTTTACTGTAATATCCAAATGTTTCATGTTAAGCCAAAAGTAAAAATTAAAAAGGCAAAAAAATAGCGATGAAGTTGAACTCATCGCTATTTATATATGATGAAGCTACAACAATCGCCGCACTTTGGTATCAGCGGTAATCATCAAATCGCTATTCAAACCACTTATCAGGTTTAAGCCGGGCTGCTTGCCTGCTTCAAGGCTGCCTTTACTTTTCTCTATACCCAAAAATGTAGCGCCATTCAGTGTAGCCCATTTTAGTAGCCTTTCTATCGTCAAAGCCGGGAATTTAGCTTGCAGGGTGCTCATCTCGCTTAAAATACACAGCTTTTTGTTTGACGCCAGGCTATCAGTACCCAAGGTGATGTTGAAGCCCTGATCTAAAAACAAATCTACCTTTGGTAATGACCCCTCGATATAAAGGTTAGCATTTGGGCAAAAACACCAATTTATGCGGCGGTCAAATCGTTTTATAAAGTATATATCTTTTAAGTTAGTACAAGTATTATGCACCAGCAAAATACCTTGCTTATTGGTAAGCAACGGTAATATTGATTGTAACGAGTTACGCGCCTGTGGTTTAAAATAACTTATATCAATGCCGAAGTGCTCATATAACTCATTAAAACTACCTAGCTTATAACGGTAAAACTTATTCTCATCCTCGCACTCCTGGTTATGTATACTGATCAGGTTTTTATAAGGATTATCGTCGCTGTATTTTTTTATCAGCTTTAATAATTCTTTAGATACCGAGTATGGGGCATGTGGTGTCACCGAGCACGGCTGCGACTTAAACTGTTCAGCTAAAGCCAGAGCGTTTTCAAAAACCGATTCGGCCTTTTCGGGTGTAAAGCCAAAGGTTTCAACAAACGTATGATAGTATATTTTGCTTTTGGCCTTTAAGGCTATGGTTGCGTTACTATTTGATATATCGCCTACGGCAACAATCCCGCTCTCGTACATATCACTATCCGCTTTAATCGCGGCCGCCTCAACTTCTTCAGGGTCAGAATTACGAATAAGTTGTATGTTTTTGATAAAGTTAATCAGTCCCTCACCTTCTGTAATTTTACCTTGAAGGTGCGATAATTCTAAGTGGCAGTGGGTATTAACAAATCCGGGGCAGATAATGCCATCCAGGCGTGTAATTGTAGCAGGGTCGGTTCCCGAGGGAGGCTGGTCTGTTACTGAAATGATGGTTCCCTCATCATCAACAGTAACTACCCCATCTTTAATTGGATCAGCATGAATAGGAAAAACGTAATCGGCTTTAAAAATTTTCATTGGTTATAGCTTAATTTGCCATTTCACTTTCAACATAACTTAATACATTAACTTTTGGTTATTGTTTTTAACTTATTGATTTAAAAAGATAGATTTTATTTTTTCGTATTTTTGCAACGTGATTGCTGAAAAAGAAAAAATTGATATCCGTAGCCTTAGCCTCGAGGGCTTACAGAAGCACTTCGTCCAAATGGAGGAAAAAGGGTTCAGGGCCAAACAAGTTTATGAGTGGCTATGGAAAAAATCATGCTTCTCTTTTGATGAGATGAGCAATATTTCAAAAGAACTGCGTACCAAACTTGAGGCAAATTTTGTAATTAATAATGTACAAATTAATAACTCACAGTTTAGTGCGGATAAAACTATAAAAAATTCTTTTATTTTACACGACAAGCATTTAATTGAAGGCGTTTTAATTCCGACTCCCGAGAGAATGACTGCGTGTGTATCCTCCCAAGTGGGTTGCAGCCTTACTTGTAAATTTTGTGCCACGGGTTACATGGAGCGTAAACGCAACCTGAATCCTGACGAGATTTACGACCAGGTTGTATTGATTGACAAGCAAGCCCGCGAGAACTATAATATCCCGTTAACTAACATTGTATACATGGGCATGGGCGAACCCTTGCTTAACTACAAAAATGTTATGGACTCGATAGAGAAAATAACCTCGCCTGACGGATTGAACATGGCGGCTAAGCGCATCACGGTGTCAACTGCCGGTATTGCCAAAATGATTAAAAAATTGGGCGACGATGATGTTAGGTTTAACCTTGCCTTGTCGCTACATGCCGCTAACGACGAGAAGCGCAATACCATTATGCCTATAAATGAGCAAAACTCATTAAATGCACTGGCCGAAGCACTTAAGTATTACTACGCCAAAACCAAAAACCCAGTAACTTACGAGTATATTATTTTTGACGGCTTTAATGACAACATTGAAGACGCCGAAGAACTAGCTCGTTTTTGCAAGCACCTGCCTTGCAAGGTTAACATCATTGAATACAACCCTATAGCTTTTGCAGACTTTGTAAACGCCGGTGTTGATAAGGTTGAAGCTTTTGCCGAGCATTTGCGCAAACGCGGCGTAAACACCCACATACGCCGTAGCCGCGGAAAAGATATAGATGCTGCCTGCGGGCAGCTGGCTATTAAAGATAAGGAGACCACTAAAGTCTGATGCCCTGCTGCCTATTACAACTAAATCATTAGGCATAAACTTTCTTTTTTAATATATTTAGAGCGACAACCTACCTATTGCTATGAATGTATCGTCGGTAAACCCTACATGGTCGCTTTGGAAAAAGATCCTTTTCCGCTTCGTGTTTTTATATTTGGCGTTACAGATATCACCCTGGACATGGCTTGACATTACCGGTCAATTTGTAAATAAATATTATAGTCAACTCTTGGGATGGCTTGTAACCTTATCCAATACTTACCTGTACCATGTACGCCCAGTGTTGGTGCCTTTAAACGGCAGTGGCGACACCTCTTTCGGCTGGGCACAGTTGCTTTTTTATTTAACTGTTGCGGCATTAGGATGCCTTATATGGTCATTGGCTGACAGGAAGCGCCCCAACTACATTCAACTTAATTACTGGCTTTGTCTTTTTGCTCGTTACTATCTCATCACCTATTTGTTTATTTATGGCGTTATAAAAATATTTGCGTTGCAAATGGTTTTCCCGAGCCTCCATGCACTGGCTACTCCATTAGGCGATTTCTTGCCAATGCGGTTTTCATGGTATTTTATAGGCTATTCTACGCCTTACCAGGTATTTTCTGGTTTTATGGAAATGCTGGCGGCCTTGCTGCTATTAAACTGGCGCACTGCTACACTTGGTGTATTGTTAGCCACAGCAGTATTAACTAATGTAATGGCGCTTAACTTGTGCTTCGATATACCTGTCAAAATATTTTCGGCTCAATTAGTATTTACCTGCCTTGTTTTACTGGTTAATGAAAGCCGGCGTATCATTAACTTTTTTGTACTTAACAAACCCGCGGACACTGGTAGCATTTATGAATTTACTTATAATAAAAAGTGGAAGCGCGTTACAAGGATAATAGTCAAGGTGTGTTTTATCGCTTTTGCATTAGCCCCGCGGGTCTATCAATCGGCAAAACAATATAAAGCTTATAATGCACCAAAGCCTAATTTACTGGTAAAGAATGGGGTGTATGAGCCTGTATCAGTAATTGTTAATAACAAGCCTGTTCAGTTATTGCTTACTGATTCATTACTCTGGCAGGATTTGATTTTAGAGGATGGAACAGGCAGCATTAAAACCGGCGAAAAGCTATTTAAACGAAGGTATAACCGCGTATACTTTGTCTACGAGATCGATTCGGCAAATCATACTTTCGTTTTTAAAGAAAACGTAGACGCCGCTTCGGTAAAAACCATCACGTTAAACTACTCGCTCCCCGATACCAATACCATTAAGCTTTGGGGCAAAAAGAACACCGATAGTGTTGCAATGATATTTAAACGCAAAAATCGCCATTTTCAATTAGCCGAGCGGCAGTTTCATTGGCTCACCGAGTATAACAGATAATTATGTTGAAAGCACTGCATTTATACTTGACAAATTTCTTGTCGCTAATCTTCCCAAACCTTTGCCCGGCTTGTGGTGCAGAATTGGTCGTTAACGAAGAAATCATCTGTACCAATTGCAGGTATAATCTGCCGCAAACTAATTTTCACTTGCAGGCAGATAATATTGTAGCCAGGCAATTTTGGGGCAAATTAAGATTGGAAGGCGCCTATGCCTTGTATTACTTTACCAAAGGCGGCAAAGTGCAAAACTTGATGCATCATTTTAAATATAAAGGCATGCATAAAATAGGCAACCTGATGGGTGACATTGCTGGTGTACAGCTCAGTAAAAATGAAATTTTTGCGGGAGTAGATTATATTATACCGGTACCGCTGCATAAAAACCGGTTAAGAGAGCGTGGCTATAATCAGGCTGCCTGCTTTGCACAAGGGCTTGCCGGCCAACTGAACGCGGTGGTCGAAGAGAATAATTTAATACGCACAAAGGCTACAAAAACACAAACTAAAAGATCGCGCTTTGCCCGGTTTGAAAACATGAAAGAAGTTTTTACTGTCGCAAACGCCGAAAAGCTCAAGGGCAAACACGTATTGCTGGTAGACGATATTGTAACTACAGGCTCAACGCTCGAAGCCTGCGCCATCCCACTACTAGAAATCCCCGGATTAAAGCTAAGTATAGCTACAATAGCGTATGCGGAGTAAGAAGATAGATTGGAGATTAAAGATTGGGCTTATCTGTTCAAGGTGAACTTCCAATCTTTAATCTTCAAAAACTAATCTCTAAAGCTACTGCTTCTGAAACCTGCT
Source organism: Mucilaginibacter antarcticus (assembly GCF_042686155.1). Classification (NCBI taxonomy): domain Bacteria; kingdom Pseudomonadati; phylum Bacteroidota; class Sphingobacteriia; order Sphingobacteriales; family Sphingobacteriaceae; genus Mucilaginibacter; species Mucilaginibacter antarcticus. The sequence goes on from NZ_JBHUON010000001.1 coordinate 83,496, forward strand.
TAGTTTCTCAAATAAGATCTTTGGTTCAAACGGCTTCAGGATATAATCGTTCATACCAGCGTTGCCTATATCGCCCATTTGGCTGGTAAGCATTGAAGCTGTTAGCGCAATAATAGGTAATTGCTTAAAGTAAGGCTCCGGTTTATCACGAATGATCTGGGTTGCTTCAAGGCCACCCATCTCCGGCATGTGTATATCCATCAATACAACATCATATTTATTAGTCTCAATCTTGTTAACCGCCTGTAAGCCATTCTCGGCAAAGTCTATAGTTGCCCCCCATTTGGTCAAGATCTTGTTGATTAATAATCTGTTGATTTGATTATCATCAACAACAAGTACGCTTATGTTTAATGTCGATTCCACGTTAATATTATTACTCTTTTTGTTTTTTGCCTTATCAAAAGTTATTGTGAACGAGAAAGCGGAGCCTTGGCCCGGTGTGCTATCTACATTCACCCGCGAGTCATGCAGCTCAATTAACCGCTTGCTAATGGCCAACCCTAAGCCTGTACCTCCATATTTACGGGTGGTGCTTGTGTCTGCTTGCTTAAACGACTCAAATATCGTATTTAATTTATCATTTGCTATACCTATACCGGTATCTGTCACAGAAAAACGTACACGAACATTTTTCTTAGTTTGATCAACTACAACCAGCTCAATTTTAACGCCCCCCTTGTCTGTAAACTTTATTGCATTACTTGCCAGGTTTATCAATATCTGTGATAGCCTGGTGCTGTCGCCAACAATAGTTTCGGGAATTGCCTCATCAATAACGGCATCAAGGTATATATTTTTTTCTTTAGTTTGGTATTGTAAAGACGCGGCGATGCTTTGTACCAGTACGCGCAAGTCTACATCAGCCTGCTCAAGGTCAATATTTCCGGTTTCTATCTTGGTAAAATCCAGCACGTCATTAATTAACGTCAGCAAATTATCAGCAGAAAACTTAAGCACCTTCAAATTTTCTTTTTGCGACTCGAGCGGGTTGTCGTCTACCAATAAGTTAGACATACCTATTACGGCATTTAATGGGGTGCGTATTTCATGGCTCATTACAGAGATGAACATATCCTTGGCGCGGCTTAGCTGAAGCGCTTCTTCTTTTGCACTTATCAGCTCCATCTCCACCTTTTTCTTGGCGCTTATATCAATAACAACTTCAATGTATTTATCAACCACACCTTCTTTATTCAATATAACCGAGTTGATAACGGTAATCCATATCGGCGTACCATCTTTTTTGTAGGCTAATAAATCAACCTCAAACGATTGCTTGTTTTTAGATAGTTCGCGGCCTTTTTCAATAATAGTTATATCAGTAAGCTCCCCCTGCAAAACATCGCCCAGGTGGGTGCCACCCACATCGGTAATATTGAAACCGGTTATTTTTTCAAAAGCACCGTTAACCCACTCTATCTCACCATCAGCATTATTGATAACTACGCCGCTGGTGGTATTACTGGCGACTAACGATAACAGCTTAGACTCCTCTTCTGCCTTTTTACGCTCTGTAATATCAAGCATGGTAGTTATCTGGCGCTCTACATCACCGGCTTCGTCAAACAAAGGGCTGTTAGACATAGATACCCATGCCGGAGTCCTGTCTTTTCTGTATATCAGTATCTCGCAGTTATATGGTCTTTGTTCGCTAACAGCCTTTACAGCATTCTTAAACACATCCATGTCGGTATCTTCGCCTATAAGGATAGTTCCAAATCGCTTGCCTTGCATTTCGGCAAAGGTGTAGCCCGTTATATTCTCTAACGCCTCGTTCATCCAGATTACGGTGCCCGTAGCGTCGCGACTTAACATTCCGCTAGGCGATTTACGGGCGGCAAACGAAAGCACCTCTAAATCTTTTTGAATAGCCTTACGGGCCGTGATATCAGACCATACCCTGATATATTTTTCAACCTCTCCTGCCTCATCAAAAATTATAGAGGTAGTTTGCGACAGCCATATATCCTCGCCATTTTTGCGGGTGGCGTATACATGTACTGAGTACGATGATTTTCCTTTAATAAGATCGTTATATTGCTGTATAGGGTTATTATTTGCGTTATTAGCATCATTAACCAGTATACTACGTAAGCGCTTGCCCTGTACATCTTCAAAGGCATATCCGGTTATTTTTTCAAAAGCTTCATTGGTCCATATAACATTGTCATCTTTATCACTAACCGATACCCCGTTGATCATTTTACTGGCAACAAGCGACAATTGTTCTAGCTCGGCCAAAATGCTCTTTTGATAGGTGATATCGCGGCCATTAGCATACCATTTTTCGTCTTTGTAGATACCGCACCACCCTATCCATTTTTCTTTACCCTCAACTGTAAAAGTTTTAGTTTCCAAATCAAAGGACTGCCCGGTCGATAACGCCTTTTCAATAAGGGGGACAAACTGTTCTCTTGGCGTGTTGCCAACAACAAAGCTCCAAAGTGGCTTACCTAAAGCGTCCTCTGGCTCATAACCTAAAATATTTTTGACAGATTTATTGATCAGCTCAATATTGGCGTCCTTATCGGCAATAAAATGAATATCGGGCGATGAATTAAAAAGGTTATAAAACTGTTTGTGAATTGCTAAAGACTGTTGCAGTTCGCGGCGTTGTTTGCGTAGCACCAGGTGCGACATCACCTCGTCCGCCAGGGTGCGCAAGGCATCTCGTTGCTCAAAGGTAAGCTGGCGTGGCACCACATCAACCACACATAACGAACCAAGGCGGTTGCCATCCGGATCAATCAATGGCGCGCCGGCGTAAAAACGTATTTGGGCGGCGCCCTTTACAAAAGGATTCTCCTTAAAAGTATCGTCCTCGGCAGCGTTGCTTACTTCTAATATTTCATCGTTTAAGATGGTGTAATTACAAAAAGCGTCGGCGCGGGATGTTTCTGAAGCGTCTACCCCTACAACGGATTTAAACCATTGCCTGTCGGCATCTATTAGGGATATAAGAGCCATTGGCACCTGGCATATATAGGACGCCAGGCGGGTGATAGCATCGTATTCTTTCTCAGGCAAGGTGTCAAGGACAGCATATGAACTAAGCGCCGCTAGGCGCTTAGTTTCTATATCTGTCGTGACATGCTGCCCGTGTATCATTATTTTTTTCTATTCCTTATATAACGGAAACTTCTCCGTTAACTTGTGCACCTTTTTACGAACTTTTTCTAAAGAAAGTTCGTTTTCCGGGTCATTTATTACTTCGTCTACTAATGCGGCTATCGCTTCCATCTGTTTCTCTTTCATTCCGCGTGTAGTTACAGCAGCTGTACCTATACGAATGCCCGATGTTGTAAACGGCGATTTATCATCGTAAGGTACCATATTTTTATTTATGGTGATGTCTGCTTTAACCAACGCGTTTTCGGCAGCTTTACCGGTTACGTTTTTGTTGCGCAGATCTATCAGTACTAAATGATTATCTGTACCGCCCGATACTATCTCGTAACCTCTTTCTATGAATGCTTTTGCAATTGCCGCGCCATTTTTCTTAACCTGCAAAATATATTTCATATAGCTGTCAGAAAGGGCCTCGCCAAACGCAATTGCCTTGGCAGCAATAATATGCTCTAACGGCCCACCTTGTGTACCCGGAAAAACTGCCATATCTAATAACGTCGACATCATTTTGATCTCTCCTTTCGGGGTTTTATGTCCCCACGGATTTTCAAAATCTTTGCCCATCATGATAAGGCCGCCACGCGGGCCGCGTAAGGTTTTGTGGGTAGTTGTAGTAACTATATGGCAATGCGGAAGCGGGTCTGTTAACAAACCGCGTGCAATTAAACCTGCAGGGTGTGATATGTCAGCCAGTACCAAAGCGCCAATCTTATCGGCGACAGCACGGATACGGACATAATCCCAATCGCGAGAGTAAGCTGATGCACCGCAAATAATCATTTTTGGTTTTTCTTTAAGCGCTACTTTCTCCAGCAACTCATAATCAACATAGCCGGTATCTTTTTTAACACCGTAAAAGTGGGGATCATACAATTTACCCGAAAAGTTTACCGCAGAACCATGCGTTAAGTGGCCACCATGCGAAAGATCAAAACCTAATATTTTATCGCCCGGATTTAAGCAAGCCAGCATTACCGCTGCGTTAGCCTGCGCGCCAGAGTGTGGCTGCACATTAACCCATTCGGCATTAAACAATTGTTTAGCGCGCTCAATAGCAATGGTTTCAATTTCATCAACTATTTGGCAGCCACCATAATAACGTTTACCCGGCAGACCTTCGGCATATTTGTTGGTTGCAACAGAACCTGCCGCTTCCATAACCTGTCTGCTTACAAAGTTTTCAGACGCTATAAGCTCTAAACCCTCTTCCTGGCGCTGTTGCTCTTCGTCTAACAGCTTAAATATTAACTTGTCTCTTTTCATTATGATGGTTAAAAACGCCGCAAAGGTAATAAAGATTATAGTATACTTAATTAATAGATTACCTAATTAATTGGGTATGTGAGTAATTTGGAGTTGTTAACAAATACCCACATCTTTTTATCTATTTAGCCAACTCAAATCCCCAGTTCTTCCCCTTTTCTACAGCAGGCAGACCTTTGCTCATCCATTGCGGCATAGGCGCGCCTTTTAGGTAGTGATCAAAAAATTGCTGTTCGCGTATGGTAATGTCTTTACGGTTTTGGCGCTGTACCAGGTTGTGCGCTTCGCCATTGTAAATTAATAGCCAGGTGGGTTTGCCTAATCTGCGTAGGGCCGTAAACATTTCTATTCCCTGGTAAAATGGCACCGCGCCGTCGGCATCGTTACTCATAATAGCTACCGGAGTTTTAACCTTAGGCAGATGGAACAATGGCGAGTTCTCCATATATAAATCAGGCCTTGACCATAAACTAGCACCTATACGGCTTTGCCCATGCTCATATTGCGACTGCCTGTTATTGCCACTCTCCCAGCGGATACCGCCGTAGGCAGATGTCATGTTTACTACCGGCGCACCAGCCCAGGCAGCTGCGTACATATTATTTACCGTTATCAGGTATGCTACCTGGTAACCACCCCAGCTTTGGCCTTGTATACCAATGTGTTTACTATCAACCCAGGCATTCTTCTTCAAGTATTCAACGCCTGAGTTAACATATTCAACTGCCGATTTACCCGGATGCCCGGTCTCATAGCTAATATCGGGCGTAAAAACCAAATAGCCATTGCTCACAAAAAACGAAATAGGCAAGCGCGATGGCGTAGGCGCAGGAGCTTGATAGTTATATAATGTCTCTGTTACCTTTTCATAGAAATAAGCGATCATTGGGTACTTCTTTTTAGGGTCAAAGTTTTCGGGTTTGTAAAGTATGCCATCAGCAGCGAAGCCTTTGGGTGTTTTCCAATGCACCAATTCGGCTGTGCCCCAATTATAATCTGCTTGTTGCGGGTTGATGGCGCTAAGCTTTGTTTCGGCTTTCAAATCGGCAGATAAATACAGATCGGGCGAGTGCTGGTAGTTTGCCTTGGTATAAATATAAGTATCTGCGTTTTTTGCCTTTTGCAATGAACTGTAGGCATAAGGCCCCATTACCACTTTCTCCGGAGCGGCACTACCATCTATTGCATCCTTATAGTAACCCCATTGTTTAGTCGCATCATTTTGCGTAATAAGCCAAAGCGACTTGTCAGACGGGATGGCTTTCTCGTCAGGATCGGTCATCCGGTAACGAAATACCAACTTATTTTTACGGCCCGCACCATTGGTTAAGTTGATAGCTGCCCCGTTGGCCGGGTTAACTTTCCAAATATCAAATCGATCGTAAATCAGCACGCTTTTATCATCCTGCTCCCAGCCTGCAATGCCATATGGCGAGGGGCTATCAGGTACATCATTATCCTCTTCGCCCATTTTGGTTGGTATGTTGACGCTTAGGTTTGTTTTTTTGCCGGTGGCAATATTGTAGCTATTCCAATTTTGCTTTTGGGCGTCAAACCAGATCACATAATTTCCAGCTGTTGAAATACTGTAGCGTGCTTTAAGTCTGGGGTTAATCAGTGTACGTACTCCTGTTTTGGTGTTGATTAAAAAGGCTTGCTCCCGCGATCCTCCTTCCCATTGCGCCTGTACACGTGCGCCGGTGTCAGCAACGCCTAAAACATAATCGCCGTTGCTGTTCTCAGGTATCTGGATAGTGCGGATAGCCTCGTCGCCCAACTGAATTATCTTGCTTTCACCAGCCGGACGTACAACCGCAGTATAATTGCGGCGCAGGTCGCGGCTTAAACTATTTAACTGTTGCGATTGCAGGTAGTCGTCTTTATAATTCCAGATATCCAACTTGGCTACCTCAAAATCAACAATAGTTGTATCAACTGGCTTGGGTATGGGCGCGGTGCCAAAAAACAAGCTGCTGCCATCTTTGCTAAATGCTAAACGCCCGCCATCGGCCACCGCCCACTTCGCAGGCATACCCGCCGAGTTCGGCGCAGCTAATATATTAGCAGTATCGCCCGGCAGTGTGGTACTATAATAATAAAGGCTGTATGGTTTAATTTTAGTTTTCTCTGGATTTTTTTCTGCCACAAAAGCCAGCCTGGTGCCCGTTTCATCAAAGGTTAGGTTTTTATAGGTGCCATTACCAGTGCTTATCTGCTTAAGGTTATTTTGCTCAATATCATATACAAATATCCCCGCCTTAACATCTTTCACCTTCTTTTGCGATGTGATAGAAAACGCCAGTAAGGTTCCGGCTTTGTTGAGCTGATAATCGGTTACATACTCAAACGTTCGTGTTTTACCGCTGGTCATCTGCCTGACCGTCAGCTTAGCGCCCGGCAAATTAGCGGTAGCTTTTGCGGTGTCCGCAGGCTTTTTGGCTACAGCTGCGCTGCTATCGACAGGAATAAAATAGGCCAATACCGGTGCTTTCTCGGCCATCTTAAAGTTTTTTACCGCGGGCACTTTCTCAATACCCGGTTTACCCAGGGTGATAATTGCCAACGTATCTTTAGGATACTCGGCCGGCTTTTTCTTTTTTATTTTAAGTTGGCGGATGGCTGCAAAGGCGGGCTTGATCACCAGCACCGCGTATTTCGAATCAGAAGTAAACCTGGCAGTATCCGCTCGGGGTATGCTTACCTTACTGGTATTCGCTGCGTCGGCTATCACCAATTGCGCATCGCCTGCCTGAGGCTTTATGGTATAGAGCACCCATTTGCCGTCGTTACTAATTCGTTCGCCATTTATGCTTTGCCAACTGTCAAAAACAGAATGGTCTAAAGGTTTTTTATTAATTTTTTGTGCGGATGCGGACATAGCGGCGCCCAAAATCAAAGCAGAGATCAGTAGTTTTTTCATTATTAGCGATTAATCTTTAAATATGCTAAAAAATATATAACACTCATAGCCGTAACACATCCATTACAAAACCATCTTAGGTCAATCAATCATAAGTGATCCACCGCGCGTGCCTATCCTTTTTGGATCACTTGGATCACCTGTTTTATACAACACATTTAAAATCAATAAATTAAATTAAATTAATCAAACTATTTGAATCAGTCATGATCAACTTGGATCACCTTTTAGGAATATTTGACAATTGGATCCCCCCTTTTTGCAGACTAACAGCGTCGCCAGCAGTTGCCCGTCACACCCCAACTAAACTTGGCGCTCAAATCTTTCTATTCCCATAAATCCCAGTACGTTTTTGCTTAATATTGCAGTGATGATAAACGCATTCAGAACCTATAATCCGCTTAATATATTGTGGCTGGCTGTTTTGTTGTTTGTGTTGCGCGCGGGGTATGTTTACAGTGCGCCGCCCACACTAACCTTTACGTATCTTGAACCCTTTGCACGTTTATTAGCTCCCGGCACTTATACCTATGTTTTTCCGCCGGCTATAAATATATTTTTAGCGGGGGTTATAGTTTTTGGGCAGGCCCTGCTGGTTAACCGCCTGGTAAATCAATACAACCTGTTAGGCAAGCCCAGCTTTTTACCCGCCCTTATGTACATTGTACTCACCGGGCTGTTTACCCCATTTTTAGTTTTGAGCCCACCCCTTATATGTGGCTTTTTAATGATATGGATGTTTTACAAACTCTTCGCGCTTTACAAGGCGGATGACGCCAAGTCGATAACTTACGATTCGGGGATGATTGTTGCCCTTGGCTCGTTGATATACTTCCCATTCATTTATCTTTTCCTCGCCATCTGGGTTTCATTAATACTATACAGGCCTTTTAATTGGCGCGAGTGGGTTATAGGCATTATGGGTTATGGTACCATATTCTTCTTTTTAGCAGTAGCCTATTACTTGAGCAACAAACTACACATATTTAAAAACATTTGGACACCTCTTACTACCGCCTTCCCCACGCATGTAAATATCAACTACTATAATTACCTGGTGCTTTTGCCGGTTATCGTTATGTTGATTCTGGGCTCCATCAGTTTGCGCCAGGTGTTTTTCAGAAGTTATGTACAAGTGCGCAAATCGTTTCAATTATTGTTTGCAGTGTTGCTAATAACCGGCTTATCTTTTTATGTAAAAGCCCAGTTTAGCCTTACCCACTTTTTACTTTGCGTTATCCCCCTTGCCATACTTTTTGCTTATTATTTCCTCTACGCCAAAGTTCGCTGGTTTTACGAGAGCCTGTTTATCATCCTTCTGGCGAGTATAATTTACTTTCAGTTTAACACTTTTTAACTTTTACATTCGTTCAAATTTGCGGCGTTATGTTAGATTTGCAGCACAATAACATCATGGGCTGGTTGTATACCCATGATATTCACTTAAATACGATAGTAGATGAAATTTGGAGTAGTAATATTTCCGGGGTCTAATTGTGATGAGGATATCATACACGTATTAGAAAAAGTAATGGGCCAGCAGGTTGTTCGCCTTTGGCACAAAGATCATGACCTGCAAGGGGCTGAATTTGTTATACTTCCCGGCGGTTTCTCCTTCGGCGATTACCTACGCTCTGGCGCTATCGCCCGCTTCTCTCCTATTATGGAGCAAGTAATTCAGTTTGCCAACAATGGTGGTTATGTATTGGGCATTTGCAACGGTTTCCAGATATTAACCGAGGCCGGTTTGTTACCCGGCGCATTGCTGCATAACAATACCCGCAAGTTTATCTGCCGCAATATCCACATGATAGCTCAAACAGGCGACTCATTAGTTACCGCGCAGATAGACCCGCAACGCGCTTTAAAAATACCCGTAGCACATGGCGAGGGTAACTACTTTGCAGAGCCTGATGTGTTGAAACAAATAAACGACAACAACCAGGTTTTGTTTAGATATTGCGACGAAGCTGGCAACATTACCGCTGATGCTAATCCTAACGGATCATTAGAAAACATTGCAGGTGTAACCAACGCTAACCGTAACGTATTTGGCTTTATGCCTCACCCTGAACGGGCTGCCGACTCATTACTGGCTAACGAAGATGGTTTGGCAATTTTTGAATCGATATTATCAATGGTTAAGGCCTAATGGCTAACCTGGTTATTGATATAGGCAATACCTTTATTAAAGCAGCAATTTTTGAGGATGATGATCTGGTTTTTACCGATCAATACCCGTTGCTTGATAACCAGATTATAGCGGGTGTTTTTAACAGCCACACCATTGATAAAGCAATGGTATCATCAGTTAAAAAACAAGGCAGCGAGTGGGAAACCACGCTAAGCCAAAAAACAAAGCTTATTTATTTTAACGCTGCGATGGCTGAAGGTATAAACAACCATTACAAAACCCCGCATACTTTAGGGCTTGACAGGTTGGCTGCGGTAACAGGCGCAAACTATTTATACCCACAACAAAACAACCTGGTAATTGACGGTGGCACGTGTATAACCTATGACTTTATAGATGCCGGCGCAAATTATTTTGGCGGCAGTATATCTCCCGGGTTAAATATGCGTTATAAAGCACTTAACTACTACACCGCAGTTTTACCGGTGGTTAATCAGGATAAGAATTTTGCAGACGACGCCGGCGACGATACTGAAACAGCTATCAAATCGGGTGTGCAAAACGGAATAAAACATGAGCTTATGGGCTTTATTGACAGCTATGCTAAACATAGCCCGCAGCTAAATATCATACTAACCGGGGGAGACGGTATTTTTTTTGATACCCTATTAAAAAATAGCATCTTTGCCCCCTATATAAAAAACGAACCATACCTGGTTTTAAAAGGATTGAACGCAGCTACACAGAAGCATAATGATTAAATATACTAAGCTTTTTATAACATTTTTATTGGCGGTTAGTGCTGTTGGCGCTGTTGCACAAACTACAGCAAACACCAGTTCGCCATACTCGCAATACGGTATAGGCGACCTTACGCCAATGCTATTACCACAAAACCAGGCTATGGGTGGTATATCAACCGGTACCAATATTATTAACCGGTACATGAGCATCAACCCGCAAAATCCGGCTTCGCACGCAATGATATCCTTAACTACTATTGACGCGGGTTTGTCATTGCACTCGGTCAACCTTAGTCAGGCGGGCCAACCAACACAACGTAATTCAAACTTTAGGTTAAGCCATATAACGTTTGCAATACCGGTTACACAAACATCGGCTTTAAGCTTTGGTTTAATGCCCTATAGCCAGGTTGGGTATAACTACACAAAATCCAGCAAAGGCTTTGGCAGCGGCTCAAGTGTTGACACCAACCTTATAAATAACATTTACAGCGGCCAGGGCGGCCTTACCAAGGCTTACTTTGGCTATGGCTTCGCGGTAAAACGCAACCTGCTTTTAGGCGCCAATGTTGGTTACATATTTGGCAACATTAAACACTTTCAACAAGTAGAAATGCCAAAGTTGTTTGGGGCATTAAACACCCGGGTTGAGCGTAACAACGCTGCAGGTGGCTTTACTTATGATTTAGGCGCCCAATACATATGGGACCTATCGCTAAGCCGTCACGTAGTGTTTGGTTACTCAACCTCTGCAAGCTCAAAGCTCAATTCACAAAACAGTTACATCATTAGCCACTATACATTTGACTCGGCCGGCAATGAAAATGCTGACGTTGACTCTGTGGTGAATGAACAAAACGCAAAGTCTAAAATTCAATTACCGCAAATACACCGCTTCGGTATCTCGTATCAGCAAGATCTTAAATTTTTGGTGGGTGCTGACTATAGTATCGGCAATTGGTCTGAGCTTAGTATAAACGGCGTCAATGCAGGCATGGCAAACAGCAGCACGTTTAATGTTGGTGGCCAGTACACCCCTAAAATGGATGCTTTAAACAACTATTTTGCAACTGTTGATTACCGCTTGGGTTTTATGTTAGATAAAACTTACTACAACGTACCTAACCCAACAGGCGGCGGCAGCACAAACATTACATCAAAAGCAGTTACAGTTGGTTTAGGCTTACCGCTTAGGGGCAGCATCAGCAGTTTTTATAAAATGAATTTAACTGCCGAATTCGGCCAGCGCGGCACGCTAAATAACGGCTTGGTAAAAGAGGGCTACTTTAATGTGCGTTTAGGTTTTACGCTGAACGATAAATGGTTCCAGCGTTACAAATTTGATTAACCAGGCTATGCGTTATCAGGCAAAACAAGCATCGCGTTTTATTTTGCCGGCATTGCTTTTTGGCATGCTGTTTTTTACAGCGTGCGAAAATGACCTGAACAAGATTAAACAGGTATCCGCACTGCAGCTTATTCAGCCTATTGACACTTCCCGTGGGATCGAAATCATTTACAGCGACTCGGCAATTGTTAAAGCACGGGTGATTTCGCCGCTAATGATTGAATACACAACTGCCAAACCTTACTATAAAATGCCTGACGGTATTAAGGTTATTCATTATGACATATATGCCCGGGAAGACGGTAATATTGTAGCCGATTCCGGCGTATTACGTAAAAACGAGAAAATCTTCGAGTTTCATAAAAACGTTGTGGCTACCGATGCCAAAGGCAGAACGTTTAAATCTGACGAGTTGATTTGGGATCAGGTTAAAAAGATCATATACTCCAATAAGCCTGTACAAATGACCAATAAAGAAGGGGACGTTTTGTATAGTATAAACTTTAAAAGCGACGAGGATTTTAAAGATCCAAAATGGGAGCAGGCTACCGGCTTTGGCAATATCGGCGCCTTCAGTGACATCGCTCATTAGGTATTTATCCGACCTAAAAAATTGTGCGATAAAGTCTTACTAAAAATTGTATCTTGCGCCCTCTTTTTAGGATTATAAATAGAACTATTAATTAAAATACAAGTATAAGTTATGGCTGTAATGGGTTATTTGCGCGACCGTATGGGTAAAATCGTCGCAGGTGTGATAGGGCTTTCGCTTGTTGCTTTTGTTGCGACAGAAGCGGTACAAAGCGGTGGGTCTTTTTTAAGAGATGATAATAATGAATTAGGTAATGTTGGTGGCGAGAAGATCGCTTACGATCAGTTTAACGCTGCTGTTGAGCAAAATGTAAGTCAGTTTAAACAGCAATCGGGCCAAAGCCGTGTTACCCCGCAAATTACAACCTACGTACAAGAAAATACCTGGAACCAATTTGTAACTAAAGCCATCGTTAAAAAAGAAGTTGAAAAACTAGGCCTTACCGTAGGTGGAGACGAGATACAGTCTATGACAAGCGGCAGCAACCCTGCCCCACAAATTGTACAGGCATTTACCGATCCGCAAACCGGCAAGTTTGATCCGGCATCTGTAAGCAACGCTATCAACGCTCTTAAAGGATTAAGAGATGACGATCCGCAGAAAAAGCAATGGACAACATTTATTGCTGATTTGATAAACGGTAAAAAAGCTGAGAAATACATGGTATTGGTAACCAACGGCTTGTATGTTAACTCGCTAGAGGCTAAAGATGCTTACGAGAGCAAAAACCGTTTGGCTAACTTTAAGTACGCGGTATTGCCTTACGCGTCAATACCTGACAGCAAGATAACTTTAACAGACGCAGACTATAGTGCTTATTACGACGAGCACAAAGGCGAATTTAAAAACGCTCAGGAATCGAGATCAATTTCTTACGTAGCTTTTAATGCGGCGCCATCAGCTACTGACACGGCTGCTATTAAGGCTCAAATGACTAAACTACTGCCTGGCTTTATAGCAAGCACAAACGATTCGTTGTTTGTACAGATCAACTCAGAAAATAAAGCACCACTTGCTTACCAACGCAAAGGCGAATTAGAGCCTAAACTTGATAGCATGATGTTTAACGAGGCTCCCGGGTTTATATATGGCCCCTACCTTGCAGGTAGCAGCTACAAAATTGCAAAGCTGGTTGAAGCCCGCATGAGCCCCGACTCGGTTAAAGCCAGACACATTTTAGTTACCCCTACAGAAAGTGGCGGTACTATTGAAAAAGCACTAGCCAGAGCCGACTCGTTAAAAGCACTGATTGAAAGCGGTAAAGGTTCTTTTGAAAGCCTTGCCCCTATTTTCTCTGTTGACAAAGCATCAGGCAGTAAAGGCGGTGATTTAGGCACTTTCGGTCGCGGCGCAATGGTTCCTGCTTTTGAAACTGCTGTATTTAACGGCAAAAAAGGCGATCTTAAAGTAGTTACTTCACAGTTTGGTGTTCACCTGGTTCAAATTCAGGATCAAATAGGTTCATCAAAGGTGGTTAAAGTTGCTGTGGTTGATAAAGCTTTGTCTGCAAGCAGCACAACGCAATCTTCAGCTTACGGTAAAGCACAAGCTTTCCTGGCTAATGTCAACAAAGACAATTTTGCTGCTGAAGCTAAAAAATCAGGTTTGCCTTTACAGGCTGGCGAGGATATCAACGGTACAGCATCAAGCCTACCGGGCTTAAACGACGCCCGCGAACTAGTAAGATGGGTATTTAAGGCAGAGAAAAATGCAGTATCTGACCAGGTATTTACTGTAGGCGATCAATATGTGGTAGCTCAAGTAAAATCTATTAAACCTAAAGGTATTTTGCCACTTGACGTTATCAAAGAGCAAATCAAACCTTCTGTTCTTCAGTTTGTAAAATCTAAACAGTTAACTGATAAACTTACCGCTGCTTTAAACGGTGCTAAGTCTATTGAGCAAGTTGCTCAAAAAGCCGGCGTGCCCGTTACACCAGTACAAAACATTGTATTTTCTAACCCGGTTCTTCCTGGTTCATCTGCAGAATATAAAGCCGTAGGTACCGTATTTGGCCTGGCTCCAAACAAATTATCTAAACCAATTGCCGGCATGCAAGGTGTGTATGTGTTATCACCAGATAGCTTTGTAAACCCGGCTCCGCTTACAAACACAGTAAGAGAGAAAGAGCAAATAGCCCAAACGCTTATTCAGCGTGCCGATGCACAGTTGTTTGAGGCCTTGAAAGATAAGGCTAATGTAAAAGATAACAGAGCTAAGATGTTATAGCCAATATTTAAAGTAATTTTGCATCCGGTATAGCGTTTAGTAAAGCTATACCGGATTTCTTATTTTAAGAGCACATGGACATACAAGAAACCTTTGTAAATAAAGTGGCCCAAAGTGGGTTGGTAACTTTAGATCCGGCCCAATTTTATACACCCGGCGAAAGGGTAGTTTATGACATAAAAGATAATCTTTTTCAAGGCCTCATGCTGCGGGAGAAAGATTTCAGGGAATTTGTAAAAGACCACGATTTCACCTTATATCAGGGTAAAAACGTTGCAATTTACTGCTCTGCAGATGCTATTGTACCTGCCTGGGCTTACCTTTTACTGGCCAACCGCATGGCTCCCTATGCCAACGAAGTTGTATTTGGAGATGCCGATGTGCTGGAAACGGTTTTATACGTAAAGGCCCTGGCTAACCTTAATGTAGAGCAATACCGCGACCAGCGCCTGGTTATAAAAGGCTGCGGCGACATTGATGTACCGGTATCAGCCTATGTTGAACTGGGCAAAAAGCTTACCCCGGTAGTAAAAAGCCTGATGTTTGGCGAACCATGCTCGACCGTACCCATATACAAACGTAAAGATTAAACTATTGCCCGGTTATATCATCAAAATACAAAAGTCAACCTTAGTGCCGGTAAATTAGTGATTGCCTTTTGTAAAAGATATAAAATGAAAAATCATCATAGCACACTCTTAATGTTCATGTTACTGTTTGCAGCATCCGCTTTTGGCCAGGTTGCAAAAGAAGTAGCCGAGCCTGTTTTTAAAGCAGACGAACAATTAAGTTACAAGTTCAAATATGGCTTTTTTACCGGCGCTGAGGGCGAGTTAAAGGTGGAGGATGGTCAAAAAGTAAATGGCAAGCCTACTTATCATATAACTGCACAGGGCAATACCGCCGGCGCTTTTGATGTATTTTACAAGGTACGCAATCAATACGAAAGCACCATAGATCGAGAAACGCTGCGACCTTACTTATACACAGAAAACCGCAAGGAAGGTAGCTGGAAACACACCGACAAGGTAAGCTTTGACCATCAGACAGGAAAGATCACAGCCGACAAGGGTGTTTTTCAATCGCAGGGTAAGGTTTTTGATTTTGTATCAGCCTACTACTTTGCACGCAGTATTGATGTTGCAAGGTTAAAAGTGGGCGATAAATTTGATATCCCCTATTTTTTAGACGACGGGATTTATAAATTGAATGTGACTTATCTGGGTAAAGAATCGGTTAAAATAGGCTTAGGCAAGTTTAATTGCCATAAGTTTAACCCAAGTATTTTACCCGGCCGCATATTTAAGAAAAACAGTAAGCTATATTTGTGGATCACTGATGACGGTAACCACATACCTGTTAAGGCTAATGTTGACTTAGTAGTTGGCAGCGTTACCATGGAACTTACCGGGACCAAAGGTCTTAAATATCCTTTAAACCCCATAAATTAACGATTTACAGTAAATGATAGAGGTTGGTAGCGTTTTAGTACACGAGGATGTAGTTAAAGAGAACTTTGTTTGCAACTTAACCAAGTGCAAAGGCGCATGTTGTTTAGAGGGCGACTCGGGCGCGCCACTTAATCATGATGAGTTACAAATACTGGCAGACATATATCCTAAAGTAAAACCTTACATGACCGAAAAGGGCATTAAGACTATTGAGGAGGTAGGTACCCACGTAACCGATTTTGAAGGTGACTATACCACCCCTTGCGTTGATGTAAACAAAGAATGCGCTTACGTTACCTGGGAAGGCGGCATTACCAAATGCGCCATTGAAAAAGCTTACGAAGAAGGTGCGGTGGATTGGAAGAAACCTATATCATGCCACTTATACCCTATCCGCATAACAACCTACCCTGAGTTTGATGTACTGCATTACGATCGTTGGAATATTTGCAGCCCGGCTTGCAGCTTTGGCAACGAATTAAAGGTACACGTGCATGAGTTTTTGAAAGGCCCTTTAATTCGCAAATACGGCCAGCAATGGTACCAGGAGTTAGAAGATACCGTTGCCGGTATTTAATTTATTCTAAATCAAAAAATAAGCTATCTTTTTTGTAATAAATGCGTATAAAACATATCCGGGTTAATGTAACTTTTTACAAAAAATTTGGATAATATTGTATCTCGAAAATATTACTTACTAAACACATACATGAAAGTAGCGTTAATCACAGGTATTACCGGACAAGATGGAGCTTATCTTGCTGAATTTTTGTTAAAAAAAGGGTATTTCGTACATGGTATTAAAAGAAGAATTTCTTTATTTAATACTGACCGCATTGATCATCTGTACCATGATCCACATGAGCCTAACGTTAAGTTTAAGCTGCATTATGGCGATTTGACAGATTCGACCAATTTGATCAGGCTTGTACAAGAAATCCAGCCTGATGAAATTTATAACCTGGGTGCGATGTCGCACGTACAGGTTAGTTTTGAAACCCCCGAATATACTGCTAACGCAGACGGTATAGGTACGCTACGTATTTTAGAAGCTGTACGTTTATTAGGCTTAACCCAAAAAACCCGTGTTTACCAAGCGTCAACCTCTGAGCTTTACGGTCTGGTACAGGCAGTTCCGCAAAGCGAAACTACCCCGTTTTACCCACGTTCGCCCTATGCGGTAGCTAAATTGTACGGATATTGGATCATTGTTAACTATCGAGAAGCTTACGATATGTATGCTTGTAACGGTATTTTATTTAACCACGAGAGCCCTGTACGTGGCGAAACTTTCGTAACACGTAAAATCACCCGTGCTGCTTCTAAAATAGCATTAGGATTGCAAGGCACGCTTTACGTTGGGAACCTATCTGCACGCCGCGACTGGGGCCATGCAAAAGACTACGTAGAAGCTATGTGGTTAATGCTACAACAGGACGTTGCCGAAGATTACGTTATTGCTACCGGTGTTACTACTACGGTAAGAGACTTTATAAAAATGGCATTTGACGAGGTTGGTATAGAAGTTGAGTTTAGCGGGAAAGACGAAAACGAAAAAGGCGTTGTAATTAATATCAACAAAGAAAAAGCTGCTACTTTGGGTCTGGATCCGGATACCGTTAAATTAGGCCAAACTGTTGTTAAAGTTGACTCAAAATATTTCCGTCCTACCGAGGTAGAACTGTTAATTGGCGACCCAACTAAAGCGAATACCCAATTAGGTTGGAAACCTAAATATGACTTACCGGCATTGGTTAAAGACATGATGGAGTCTGACTTATTGATGGTAAAAAAGGATGACTACCTTAAAAAAGGTGGATTTAAGATCATGAACTATTTTGAATAAGTGTATGTTTGTAGGATAATCATTATCCCGCATGAAAAAAATACTAAGCAGTGCAATATTGCTTTTAATATTTGTTAAGGTTGGTATGGCGCAAGCGCAATACCAACCTTATTCATATCAGTTCTATCAGAAGTTTAACGAGGATCTATATTCTACTCAAACCAGTATCCACACTTCGCTTAGGCCTTTTGTTATTGACAATGCATTGCGCCATCGTTACGACTCTTTGATGAACTATGGCACCGACAGTACAAAAAAACGCAGTTGGGCACACCGTAAGCTTTTTAACGAGCATTTACTTGAAATAAAACAGTCGGACTATACATTTTTTGCAGACATTGTTGGAGATGTAAACATTGGCCGCGACTTATCTGGTAAAAAAAGCACTTGGTTAAATAGCCGTGGGTATCAGTTAGGGGGTACCATTGGCAAAAACTTCTACTTCTTCTCTAGCGGTTGGGAAAACCAGGCCGTTTTTGCCGATTACATGACCAATTACATAAACCAGGTAGGTATTGTACCAGGCCAGGCATACGACAGAAGTTTTGGTAAAAACACTAAAGATTGGTCTGATGTTACGGCTATAATTTCATTTACACCGGTAAAGTATTTAAATGTAGAGTTAGGTCAGGACAGAAATTTTATTGGCGATGGTTACCGGTCTTTATTGTTATCAGACTTTGCTTCAACTTACCCTTTTCTGAAATTAACCGGCACCTTAGGCAACGTAAAATATATGGCGATGTGGTCGCACATGACGGACCCTGCCAGACCTGCTTTTCAATACACTAACGGCTATAAACGTAAATGGGGCGTTTTCCATTATCTGGACTGGAACGTAAACAAACGATTGTCTGTGGGTTTCTTTGATGCAGTTATTTGGGCAGACAGAGACTCTGTAAGTGGTGGGAAACGAGGTTTTGACGTCGCTTACGCCAATCCCATCATTTTTTTGAGACCGATAGAGGCGGGCAACGGTTCGCCCGACAATGCAATGATTGGCGTTAATGCCAAATACAAAATCACCAATGGCGTAACAGCTTACGGCCAGTTTTATTTGGATGAATTTAGGGCACAGGACTTTTTTGCCGGCGATGGCAGCATAAAAAACAAATACGCTTGGCAGATTGGTTTAAAGGGGGCTAACCTCCTTAATATAAAATCGCTTAATTATTTGGTTGAATATAATGGGGCCTTGCCTTTCACCTATAGCGAAACTACTTACATAACCAACTATACACACAATGGCGAGCCTTTGGCACACCCGTTTGGAGCTAACTTTAAAGAAGTGGTGGCCATGTTGAACTACAGCTACAAACGTTTTGATTTTAGCGGGCAGTTAAATTATGGGCATTATGGACTTGACTTAACTAACCAATATTTTGGCAAGGATATTTTTATACCCTATACTCAAACAGCTAAACTTTACGCTAATTACATAGGGCAGGGCTTAACCACAGATATGACTTTTGGCGAATTTAAAGTAGCTTACTTGTTAAACCCTAAATACAATTTAAGGGTAGAACTTGGTGGCCTATATCGCCAGGAAAAAAATGCGCAATTTACAGATAAGACGATGTTAATTCAGTTCGGTATCCGCAGCTCGTTCCGTACTATTTATAATGATCTTGCAAGCTACAGAAGGCGGTAATTGATAAGATTAGTGTGGGAGGAGCAGGAGTTGATTAGCTAAGGTCCGAATAAAACAAAGGCGATGAATGTAAATGTTCATCGCCTTTATAATAGCTGTAGAATTCAATTACTGATTTATTAACTAGCTATGGTATGCGCAGCAGGCTTTATAGCTAACTTTTTTACCTTGGCGGCAATGCCGTTGGCATCATACCCGCACTCGGCCCAAAGCTCCGGCTGATCGCCGTGTTCAATGTAGCTGTCAGGTATGCCCAAACGGACTACCTGAGATTTGTAATTATTATCTGCCATAAACTCTAATATGGCGCTACCCATACCACCTTCTATACAACCGTCTTCAACCGTAACTACTTTATCAAATTTTTTAAATACTTCATGTAATAATGCTTCATCCAGCGGCTTTACAAAACGTATATCGTAATGTGCAGGGTAATAACCTTCAGCGTTTAAAGCCGCAGTGGCCTTAACGGCTTCGTTGCCGATATGGCCAATAGTTAATAGGGCAATTTCCTCCCCGTCACATATCTTACGTCCCTTGCCTACCTGAATAGCTTTAAACGGACGCTGCCAGTCAACCATCACTCCATTGCCACGGGGATACCGGATCACAAAAGGGCCCATGTTATCCAACTGTGCAGTATACATAAGGTTACGCAGCTCTTCTTCGTTCATTGGGGCAGATACCGTCATGTTGGGTATACAGCGCATATAAGCCAAATCATATGCACCATGATGGGTCGGGCCGTCCGCGCCTGCAATACCGGCACGGTCAAGGCAAAACACTACATTAAGCTTTTGTATGGCCACGTCGTGGATCACCTGGTCATAAGCGCGCTGCATAAAGCTGGAGTAAATGTTACAGAATGGCACTAAACCTTGCGTAGCTAAACCAGCCGAAAACGTCACGGCATGCTGCTCTGCAATACCCACATCAAAAGCGCGGTTAGGCATAACCTTCATCATCAAATTTAGCGAGCAACCCGACGGCATCGCGGGCGTTATGCCCATTATTTTTGAGTTAGCTTCAGCAAGCTCTATGATAGAATGGCCAAATACATCCTGGTATTTAGGCGGCTGCGGTTTTTCGTAAGTAGCCTTCTTAATCTCGCCGGTTATCTTATCAAACAGCCCTGGAGCGTGCCACTTAGTTTGATCTTTTTCAGCCAGCGCATAACCTTTGCCTTTAACGGTAATGCAATGCAAAAGCTTCGGTCCGGGTATATCGCGTAAATCGTTTAATACCTTAACCAGGTTCTTAACGTCGTGCCCGTCTATCGGGCCAAAATATCTAAACTTAAGGGCTTCAAAAAAATTACTTCGTTTGAGCAATGTCCCTTTTATGCTTTTCTCTATTTTCAAGGCCATATTATACGCGTCGGGGCCAATGGCTGATATTTTTGCCAGCACGGTGGCGATATCGTCCCTGAAACGATTATAGGGCTTTGATGTCGTAATAGATGTAAGGTAATCTTTCAGCGCGCCAACATTAGGATCAATAGCCATATTGTTGTCGTTGAGGATAACCAGTAGGTTTGAGTTTTCGATACCGGCATGGTTAAGCGCCTCAAATGCCATACCGGCGGTCATTGATCCGTCGCCAATAACAGCTACGTGCTGCCTGTCGATTTCGCCTTTATATTGCGATGCAACAGCCATACCCAAAGCTGCGGAAATAGAGGTTGACGAGTGGCCTACACCAAAGGTATCGTACTCGCTTTCTGAACGTTTTGGAAAGCCACTGATACCACCATATAAACGGTTGGTATCAAACATATCGCGGCGCCCGGTTAGTATCTTATGTCCGTATGCCTGATGGCCAACATCCCATACTAATTGATCGTACGGAGTGTTTAAAATGTAATGCAGGGCAACGGTAAGCTCAACAACACCAAGGCTGGCGGCAAAGTGCCCGCCGTTTACTGATACGACATCAATAATGTATTGACGCAGTTCCTGGCAAACCTGTTCAAGTTCGTTTTCACTAAGCTTCTTTAAATCAGATGGATAGTTAATATTTTCTAATAAATCACCGGCTTTTACCTGCATTGATCCTGTACGCGTATTATAAATACAAAGTTAACTAAGTTTAATTTATAATTTAAGGACATTTTAGCATAATTACATGATATTGCATTTTTATATGTAATGCAATAGGGTATTTTTTACCGTTAGATATGGAGCAAGAAGCTTTTGAAATTAAACTTCCCCAATTTGAAGGTCCGTTCGATCTTTTGCTTTTCTTTATTGAAAGGGATGAGCTTGAAATTCAGGACATTTCTATAGCGCGCATTGCCGATGATTTTTTGAACTACCTTCATCAGATGGCTGGCCTTAACATAGAAATAGCCAGCGAATTTATTTTTGTTGCCGCTACGCTGATGAGGATCAAGGCTAAAATGCTGCTGCCACGCCATGACGCGGACGAAGCCGGCAACGAGATAGACACCCGCGAAGAGCTGATACGCAAACTGCTTGAATACAAAAAGTTTAAGCAGACATGCGAAGAGCTGCGCCCCATGGAAGACGAACGCTTTAAGCAAGAACGCCGCGGAAACATTAAAATAGACATTGAGCAGGCCGTACGCGTGACCACCCCGGGTGAAGAATTATCGGAATTAAGCCTATACCGCCTGATGATGGTGTATAGCCGCATGATGCGCAGCTACAACACCCGCAGCGAGCAGGTTACACATACCGTAACGCAATACCCCTACACTATCGAAAAACAAAAGAAAGCTATTGACGACCTGCTACGCATTAATAAAATGATGGACTTTAAAGCCATCGCCAACGAATCAGAAAACAGGGTACATTTTGTATACAACTTTTTAGCCGTGTTAGAGATGCTGCAACAGGAATTGATAGATATCCAAATTGGCCTGGGCTATAATAATTTTTGGATATCGGCGAAAGGGAGAATCAATAAGTTGATCAGAGCTTAAGTAAGAATGACTTATCTCGCATATTTTTTCACCATCCCATCAACTATTTCAGCTGTTTCATCGGCAAAACTAACCCATACCCGGTCATCACTCTTTATCCAGGCGTTAAGGCGTTTTACAAAGCTGGTATCTATGGCCTTTACAACCGGCACGCCAAGTTTAGAGGCTGCAAGAGCGTTAGCTTGTTGTTCATATTGGCCCACCATAGGTATCATCATTACCTTTTTTTGTAAGAAAAGCGCTTCAGCGGGTCCTTCAAAACCACCACCGGTGAGCAATCCGTCACAGCTAGCCAGGCTAACATTAAAACCCTCGTTATTTACCGGGATAACCTGCACGTTGCCATCTGTGTAAGCTACTTTTTGGCGTTTAGAAAAAACATGCCAATGTACATCGGTTTGTTTTAGTAGCTCGGTTAGCTTTTTATCATCATATGCGGGCAGGTAAACCGTATAATGTCCAAGATTACTGGTTTGCAGGCTCCGTATTTCGCTACGGATAACCGGTGTATGTATAAAGTCATCATATCGCTCAAAATGGAACCCTATACGATGCGTAGTTGGCGAATAGTTATTCAATATCAACGACCCGTAATTGAACAAACCCGTTTTAGGCCTCGGTGTGTTGGGCGATAGAAAGGAACATTGGTGACTTAAAGAGACGGACGGAACACGTTGTGTTTTGCAAGCCCAGGCGCTAACAGGTTCAAAATCATTGATAATCAGATCATAATCCCTTAACGGCAGGCTACGCATGTCGCGCCACATTTGCGGCAGGTTCATCAGTTTCGCCGTGGCCCATTTGTCAACGCCGCCATTTGAACCAAACACAAAGCTAAAACCGTGAAATTGATATTTTAGGGGCTGCGCTAAAGACACTTCGGCTTCGGTGCCGCTAACCAACAAATCCAGATCGCCGTACTGCTGCAATAGCGGCACTATCTCGCGGGCGCGGCTGATATGGCCGTTACCGGTCCCTTGTATGGCATATAATATCTTCATCAGTTGTGGTGTCCTGACAAAGATATTATTTGCAATACATTTTTGTTTATCTGCTTGAAATTAAAATGAATATCCTTAAGCCAGATCGGAGCTGGGGTTTTTGGTTTTGCCCTGGTTAATGTTGTTATTAGCACGACTTTCAAAATCCATAGCATAATTAACATTCATAATGCTATTATATTGATATTATAACCCTTCTACATGCTGCCAATTAAGCTTAAGTCATCCTTGTTATTGGTATGTTGAAGAGCCTACAGCCATTACGCTAAAACCTGGCTTTGATGCCGATGGATTTCCTTTTGCAAATGTTGAAATAGTGGTCGCTATCAAAGCGACTTATCCCACCAGAATAGATAATAGCTAATACTCAAACTAACCCGAAAAAAATTAACTAAGAAAGCTCCTGCCTAAACCTTTGCAGTAAAATATTAACGTCAAGTTTTGCATCAAGATCCTCGGTATCAGTTTGATCATCATCTTCATTTTCTTTTGCAAAATCTTCAGGGCGATATTTAAAAATATCCCAATTACCCGCATGATATTCAAGCGCAGTCAGGCTCTCCACCCAGTCGCCGCTATTTAGGTATAACACCTTGCCTGGGGCGTCGGTAGAGGTAATTTCTTTGATTTCGGCCTGGTGTATATGGCCGCATATTACGTATTGATAATCTTTTGCCACGGCCAAATCTGCTGCGGTTTGCTCAAACTGGTTTATAAACTTAACAGCATCTTTAAACTTAGCCTTTATTTTTTGCGAGAAACTCATTTTTTGGCGCCCCATAGCGGTTAAAAGCCAGTTAGTTATACTGTTTAATATAATCAATGAATCATAACCTACCGCGCCCAATTTTGCCAGCCATTTTGAATGCTGCATGGTAACATCAAACACATCGCCATGAAAGATCCATGCCTTTTTGCCATCGATGTTTAGCACAATTTTATTAGACAGCTTGAACGACCCCAGATCAAAATCTGCAAATTTGCGTAGCATCTCATCATGGTTGCCGGTTAGGTAATGTACCGGGACACCATCCGTAATAAACTTCATAATGCGGCGCACTACTTTCATGTGCGAGTCTGGCCAGTAGCTTTTGCTAAACTGCCAAATATCAATAATATCGCCGTTCAAGATCAACATCTTGGGCTTGACGCTTTTAAGATATTTAAGCAACTCTTTAGCATGGCAACCATAGGTACCTAAGTGCACATCAGAGATAATTACAATATCAACTTCGCGTTTGGCCATGAAAATTTAGGGGGATGAAAGTACCTCCGGCAGTGTTACCGGCTAACATTTGAGGCGAAGTATATAGAAAACGATTAGTCTTCGCTTTCCTCTTCATTAACTGTAAGTTCATATGGGCTTAAATAAAATGCGGCTACTAAGAGCAGCAAAATTATGACAACCATATATGCGCATTCAAACTGCATGATAATGTTTTTACAAAGGTGGGTAACGTTTATTATTTTAACGTTAAGACTGCATTAAATGTAAAAGGTTTCATTATCAGGCACTTTTATTTTTAAACGCACAACTTGTTTTAATATGTTTAAAAAGTGGCGCTAAACTTATCTTAGGCATGAGGCTTCCTCAATATCAAAACCGCAGGCGACATTTCACATAAATTAGCTTATAAAAGTAAAGTTAACTCTTTCAGATCACTGATCTGCATTTTTACCTCATCGGGTTTTTCCGCTTTAAAGGGGTTAAAATAAATGGCGTCCATACCAAAATTAAGCGCGCCTAATACATCGGCCTCAAGGCTGTCGCCTATCATTAAGCTTTGATATTTTGTAGTGCCGGCAATATTAACGGCATGCTCAAAAATGGCCGGATCAGGTTTATTAGCACCCACCAATTCGGATATGATGACATGGGTAAAATACTTGCCGATGTCTGTACCGCTGATTTTAATATCCTGCGACTCTTTAAAACCGTTGGTTATTAAATGCAGTGTATATTTTGATTGCAGGTAAGCCAGCGTCTCGTGCGTGTTGGGGAACAGGTTTGTTTTGGTTGGGCATAGCTGTACGTAAGCATCCTCAAATCCAACAGGTATTACATCCGGATGTACACCCAGATCTAGAAACGTCTGCTTAAAGCGCGCCTCGCGCAATGCCTCTTTGGTGATGTTACCTATATGATACTCACGCCACAGGCGATGGTTATTTTGCGTGTACGTTTCGATGAAAACGTCCGCAGAACTCAAGCCGATATCGCTCAGCTTATGGATAGCATAAAGCTCATGCAAGGTTTCCTCGGCATTTTTGTCAAAATCCCAAATAGTATGATCAAGGTCGAAGAAAATGTGTTGGTATTGTTTTATGTTGGACTTTGGATTTTCGACTTCGGATACATTTTTCATCACAACAAAATTAACCTATCTCAAAGCAAATTCGAAATCATTTATACCCTGCCAACTCCTCCGGAAACCAAACCTTGTAGCCTATCGCTGCGTCTTTAGCTACCTCACTTAAGGGTACTTTCCAAACTTCAAAAAAGCGAGCGAGGTTGCTGTTTGTAGCTTTGCATATTAACTTAAACCACAGGTCAATTTTCTCTTGATCCGTTTTGGGATATTGATCTTTAGGCAGTTGGCGATAACTGGTGTGCGCGGCCTTAATAGCATCCCAACTAAAAGCGTTGATGATCTGGGTATACATACTTAATGCCAGGAACGGATCATTGCCCCATTTCTCAAAGGTAGGATCGTGATCCAGATAACTTTTAATGGCTTTCACCATCAGCTCCTTAGTTTCCATGCCCTCGTGGTTATACATGCCCTTATGCAGCACTTGGTCATATACGTACATTGTATACAGGTTGACAGTGACCTCCCCCGTACCGCTAAAGCCAAATTGCGGAAACTGATGCCTGTGCCCCAACTCATGAAAAGTACCCCATGAACCATGCGAGCGGATAAAAGCCTCGTCCAACATCCATTCGCAGCTTTGATCGTCCGGTACTACGATACGGTCAATACTGGTAAACATATACCCGTAAGCTACATCGCTATCTACAATGATGCGTTCCTGGTGCACGCGCTTTCGGTCGATGACGGCCAAGTCAGCATCGGCATTCATAACCTCGTCCCAAAATTGCATTAGCTTAACCGGGTTGCTTAAGTTACGGATACGGTATGATGGCACCGTAAGCACAATATTATCTGTAGCCAGTTCAGCCCATGGCGCGGGATAGTTGCGGATGGTTGTGTTCCACTGCTCCTCGCTTGTCTCTCCTAACTTAAAATACGGTGCCTTAACCGCACCTTTAACGTTTACTTTAACGGCTTTAAGCTTGGTAGTGTCGGGTATATTAATGAGTAGCAAACCACCGTACGGCGAGTAAACTTCCACTTCTTTTTTGTCCAGATTGAACACAGTTACCAAATCCAGCGGGATACGTTTAAACTCATCCAGGCTGGTTAAGTCGTCAAAATGTACACCTATCTGGGCTTTAAGACCTTGCATTGAATCAGCATCGCTTAAGGTAATAGTTACCTTCTCGCCTGCAGGTACATACAAACCGGTGGTATGCGACCGGTGATAAACCGAAGACGGATCGCTTAAGCCCTGGGTACCTACTTTTACCGGGATGGTAAGCATTTGTGTTACCCGGCTAGCACCCTCCTGTACATCACCGGGGAAGACTTTATAGCCAATGGCTTTAGCTTCTGGATGTTCTTTAAATTTCTGCTGATGTTGGTAAAGCCAATAAGCGGCCTTGTTGGCCGCTTTTAAAGCCGGTGTGTTGTTTAAAACGGGCGCGTCAGGCGACGGTACCGTTAATACTGCCGGTATCTTAAGTGTTTGTTTGATCTTTTTGATGATAGCCGATGTGCTGTCTTTGTACTTAAAAATCTGATCCAGCGCCAATGTCACAAAGAAATCCGCGCTTTCGCTGAATTTAGTTTCGCTTTGCAGCAGGGGTAACAGGGTGGTTATATGTAAATGACCAGGAACGGTATCCGTCATCAACCTTTCATAGCCTGGCGATTGGACGATGATAGCGTTGGGGTTAACCAAGCCGGCCTTTGCCAGTAACTTGTTCATGCCCAACTCAAACGTGCTCAGATTTTTTGTCGTATCACGGTTGATATATAAGTCTGAAAATGGCGAAGCGAACATTAGCGTTCCACCCGCAGAAACAAACGCTTCTATTTGATTAATGCTTTCATTATCCGCAACATCAGTATTTAAAAATAAGAGGTCAGTATTTTTTTTGAGGATTAAATTTGTGGTGGTGTAGACATTAGCATGCTGCTTTTTCAGGAAGTCTGTAAAGCCGGGATCGATACCTTTTACCACTGCAATGCTTCGTGTTTTGGAGCCGGGACTGGCCCAGTCAATGATGTTTTTAAGCAGTCGCGCTACGTTTTTATCTTCAAGCATCATCGCCTTAAAATATGCTGACGCACCGAACAACACCACCTTGCCCTTACCCAAACGGGACGTTACTATAGCGTTTGCCCTAAAAATTTCGCCTGCGAAATCAGAGCGCAGCATGGCAATGATCTCCGGCTGCTCATCAACCGTGACAAAGAAAGAACTGCCTTGCGGTGTTGGTGGCATAGGCAAGCTATCTACCCCTTTGAGCAAAATTTGTTTTGTATTTTGCGCAGTAGCGGCAAAACTCAACAATACCAGCAGGGTGACATACAAAAAACGGGAGGGTGGGCTAATCATTCAAGGTAAAAGTTTGATTTTACTAAGAACGTAAATAAACCTTAACTAAAAATGTCCCGAAAAGGAGTTTAACTATTTTTAACAGTCGGCAGGCGAATGAAAATCGGGATAGGTTTTAAACCCGTCCCGATTATAAGTGCTATTTGAAAGTATAAGTCAGGGTGCCAGCTTGCTTAGCAGGCGCTTTTTTGTTCTTGTCAAATTTCATGGCCAACACCGCGGCTTCAAGCTTGCTGATAATTACTTTGTCTCTTACGGTGCTGCGTTTAGGGTTGGCAATTGCCACCAGTACGTTGCCTTTGCGGTCCATCACTACATCAACAGCAACTGTACCTTTCGCATGGCCTATGTTGTTAATGGCGGCCTGCATGGCTATACCGCGACCCGCAGGGATACTAACCGAAGTTAATTTGTTTGCCAGCTTATCGCCATCGTCGGCAAATGAGTTTACAGCGCACGCCAGCATTAAGGCGGTAAATAATGTTATGATCGGCTTTTTCATATTGCTGTGAATTTTATATCTACACAACTCATTATCAACACTATTGTTTATCGAAGCGCTAATTTAAAATACCTGAACTACAGCTGTTAATTAAACACGTAAGCAAGGCTGCCGTTTTGCGTCTCGGGGCCGGCCCAATAGGTGTTAAACCTGGTAGCCAATACGGCCTTTACAACCTTGCTTACAAAGGTTTTATCTTTTACGCTGGTGTTGGCATTATCAACCTTAGCTGATAGTACTTTACCTTGTTTACCAATCACAAAGTTAATCGCCACCACACCCTTAGCATTGCCCAGTTTACTGATGGCTGTTTGTGAGAGGATACTGCGCCCTTTAGGAATATTAAAATAAGCCACCTTAGGTAACTGGTCTGCAAGTAAAACGGCTGGGGTGGTCAATAACAAAAAAGAAGTTATAAAGGCAAGTAGTGTTTTCATAGCAGCAGGTATGATGAAGTAACTAGCCACCGACGTAATTGTTGGGTAATAAGTTTGATACCTGATACGGCAAGCTACACCTTCTCCCCAAAAGCCAAATCCCCTGCGTCGCCCAAACCGGGAACAATGTACGATTTGCTGGTCATCTCCTCATCTACCGCGCAAACCCAAATTTTAGCTTTGGGCAGGTTGGCTTTTACGTGTTGTATGCCCTCGGTGCTGGCAATTATTGCGGCAATGTGCAGGTCGGCAATTTTGTAGGTGGCGATTAAT
Source organism: Mucilaginibacter antarcticus (assembly GCF_042686155.1). Classification (NCBI taxonomy): domain Bacteria; kingdom Pseudomonadati; phylum Bacteroidota; class Sphingobacteriia; order Sphingobacteriales; family Sphingobacteriaceae; genus Mucilaginibacter; species Mucilaginibacter antarcticus. The sequence continues at coordinate 112,648 of NZ_JBHUON010000001.1, forward strand.
TCTTTACAAACATCAACAACGCTTTGGCCCGTAGCCAGCATGGTATCACACAAAATCAATATGCGGCCGTCAAGGTTTGGGGTTGATATATGATCTATCCGGATAGTAAAAGCCCCGGACCGTTTTACTTTGCGGCAAGCGGTGATAAAAGCACTGTCAGACTGATCAAAAAAATTAATGAAGCCCTGATGAAAAGGCAAGCCTGCTCGTAATATGGTGCCTATTACCGGCTGTTCATCGGCTAAATTTAACGTGCAGGTGCCCAGTGGGGTTTGTATTTCGCTGGCGGTATATTTTAAAGTCTTACTAATTTCATACGACAATATGCTCCCCAACTTTTCCTGATTTTGCCTAAACCGCTGTTTATCCTGTTGCACATTAACATCGCGCATTTCGGCCAAAAAAGTATTGGCAACGGTATTGATCTGGTTAAGTACAAAAAGCATAATGCAGGGGTTTAAAAATTAGCTATCATAAATTGGGGGTAACGGCTATTATATATTGGTCATTAAAACTAATCTTAAATATATAAATAAACAATCTAAAATAATTCTTACCGCTACTGACATAATGCTGTCAATACTCCATTGTTTCTTTGCCCGTAGTACTGAACATTACAGTGTCACAAACGTTTATTAAAATGCTATACCAATTACGTAACACGTTATTACCCGGTTGCTCATTAATTATGTTTAATCATTAAAAGCGTAACTTTACATTATCAATGGATTTTAAATTAACATCGCAATATAAACCTACCGGCGACCAGCCAGAAGCCATCCGCCAACTTGTAGAAGGTGTAAACAACGGCGACAACTATCAAACCCTGCTAGGTGTTACCGGTTCTGGTAAAACGTTTACTGTTGCTAACATGATACAGCAAACGCAAAAGCCTACGCTTATATTGAGTCATAATAAAACGCTGGCGGCACAGCTCTACGGCGAGTTCAAACAATTTTTTCCGGAAAACTCGGTAAACTACTTTGTTTCTTATTACGATTATTATCAGCCCGAAGCTTTTATCCCAACAACAAATACCTATATAGAAAAGGACCTGCAGATAAACGAGGAAATTGAAAAACTACGCTTGCGTACTACCTCGGCTTTAATGAGCGGGCGCAGAGATGTTATTGTGGTATCGTCTATATCCTGCATTTATGGCATGGGTAACCCGGAGGATTTTGCCAACTCGGTATTCAAATTCGCGGTGGGCACACGCATAAGCCGCAATGCTTTTTTACACCGTTTGGTAGAAATATTGTACTCGCGCACCACGGCCGATTTTAAACGCGGCACGTTCCGGGTTAAGGGTGATACAGTTGATATTTTCCCGGCTTACATGGACTTCGCCTACCGCATTTCTTTTTTTGGGGATGACATTGAAGAGCTAAGTACCTTTGACATTGGCACCGGCAAAACCGTGGAGAAAATGACGCACATGGTGCTTTACCCGGCCAACCTGTACGTTGCCCCACGCGAACGCTTTACACAATCTATTTGGGCCATACAGGAAGAGCTGGAAACACGCAAAAAGCAGTTTATTAACGACGGCCGCTTTTTAGAAGCTAAGCGATTGGAAGAAAGGGTTAATTACGATCTGGAAATGATTCGCGAACTGGGCTACTGCTCCGGTATTGAAAATTATTCGCGCTTTTTTGATGGGCGCGCGCCGGGTGCAAGGCCCTTCTGCCTGTTAGATTATTTCCCGGATGATTACCTGATGGTGATTGACGAGAGCCACGTTACTGTGCCGCAGATTCGCGCTATGTACGGTGGTGACCGCTCGCGAAAGATCTCGTTGGTTGACTATGGTTTCCGTTTGCCTGCCGCGATGGATAACCGCCCGCTTAACTTCCAGGAGTTTGAACGTTTGGCACCGCAAACCGTATATGTTAGCGCTACCCCTGCAGATTTTGAACTCGAAAAGTCAGGCGGTGTAGTTGTTGAGCAGGTAATACGCCCTACCGGCTTGCTTGACCCGATTATAGAAGTTAGACCGGTAATAAACCAGGTGGATGACTTGTTAGACGAGGTTGATAAAATAGTTAAGCAAGGCGACCGCGTGTTGGTGACTACACTAACCAAACGCATGTCTGAAGAGTTGGCCAAATACATGGACCGCCTGGGTATTAAATGCCGCTATATCCACTCGGAAGTTAAAACTTTGCAACGGGTTGAAATTTTGCGAGACCTGCGTTTGGGTGTGTTTGACGTGCTGATAGGGATCAACCTATTGCGTGAGGGGTTGGATTTGCCCGAAGTGTCATTAGTGGCAATTTTAGATGCTGACAAAGAAGGCTTTCTACGCAGTGAACGTTCGCTGATACAAACTATAGGGCGGGCCGCGCGTAACGACCGCGGGCGGGTAATTATGTATGCCGATAAGATAACCGACTCGATGGCGATAACCATGAGCGAAACTACCCGCAGGCGCGAATTGCAGATGGCCTATAACGCAGAGCATGGCATTACCCCATTAACGGTTGGTAAAACCCGGGCGGAGATCATTGAGCAAACATCCGTAATGGATTTTGCCGGTGGTGTACAAAAAGCATATGTAGAACAAGATGTTATCAGCATGGCTGCCGACCCCATTGTTCAATACATGTCAAAACCTGATCTTAAAAAATCTATAGACAACACCAAAAAAGACATGCTTGCTGCTGCCAAGGATATGAACTTTTTGCTGGCTGCCAAACTGCGCGATGAAATGTTTGCTTTAGAGAAAATGATGGAAGAGAAATTTGGGTAACTCTAATGCATTCCTGGTTCTCATTTCGATACGGGGACGCGTGAGAAAACTTACACGTGCGACCTGCAAGCGGATAAAATTTCTCGCTATGCTTCAATGACAAGGTCGGGCTAAGTGATATTGACAATACCGCTACAATTCTGAAGTAACAAAGCGGCCCTTTCGTTCGTCTATAAACAAATAATCGCAAAATCATAAGCAAACACTTTTGCCGTTATAATATTTATATTTGTACGCTTAGTAAACAAATTAAAGAATGTCAGCATTACTTAAATTTCTATTAATCTCTATATCAATACTTTGGCTTATAAGGGCGGTTTTTCGTTGGTTATTGCCTATGTTATTTCAAAGCGTTATCAGCAAGGCACAACAACAGGCTCAGGCTCAATACAATAGCCAACAACAACGCCAGCAGCCACCTGCCGGGCGTATAAAAGTTGACTACGCGCCTCAAGCTCAAAAAGGCAAAATCCCAGACAACGAAGGCGATTTTGTTGATTACGAGGAAGTAAAGTAACCTCACTATGTTACCAGAGGAGCTATACAATCGCAGGCGCAATCATAATAATACCCCTAAGTATGCGCTGCTTATTATTGCCAACTTTGTGGTTTCCAGTGTTTTATTCTCGCTCACCGGCAAGCTTAACTGGTTTTTTTATATCACCGTTTTTGGCCTCGCGCTATACAACTATTTCACCATCCGCCGGCATATCCATGAGTTTACCAAACAGGTAATAATTGCTTACGCTTTAAGCCTGGTAGCGTTGCTTTTCTTCTTTTTTGTTACCCACTAAAAGGTTTCAAACATATAATTCCTATTGTCGGGCAATTTTCTATTTTTGAGGGAATTATTTTTTATCCAATTTAAATCACTTTAAATGAGTAACTGGTTTAAGCGCAATGGCATTCACTTTGCTATTACCGCATTTTTTTTCGTGATCTGTTTCTTCTATTTCACGCCTGCATTTCAAGGTAAAACCTTAGGTCAGGCAGACGTTATAGGGGCACAGTCAACCGTAACCGAGATTAATGCTTATAAGGAAAAAGGCACTACTATATTGTGGACCAACCAAATATTTGGCGGTATGCCGGCTTTTCAGTTATGGGCGCCATACAAAGCCAGCATTACCACGCATGTCATCAGCACGCTAAAAGCGACGTTTCCTAACCCCATAGATACCGTTTTAATATTTTTAATAGGTACTTATTTCCTGTTTATCGTATTAAAAATGAACCCCTGGCTGGCAGCAGCAGGCGCTGTGGCGTTTACCTTCTCGTCATACAATATCATATTGCTGGTGGCGGGCCACGCTAATCAGGCAGCGGCCATAGCTTATTTTGCACCAATACTGGCAGGTATAATTTTAACGCTGCGGGGTAAATATATCTTAGGCGGATCATTAACCGCCCTGTTTTTGGCTATGGAGATCCGTGCCAACCATATCCAGATGACTTACTACCTGATGCTAGCTATCTTGATTTTAGTAGGTATCGAGTTATATCATGCTATTAAGGCAAAAACAACATCATCGTTCTTTAAGTCTGTTGTTTACTTAGCAGGTGCATTAATACTGGCGGTAGCGGTAAACGCTTCTATCCTTTGGAGCACTTATGAGTATGGTAAAGAAACTTACCGCGGTCCGTCAAATTTAACCCGCCAAGCCAGCGAACCTAAAAACGGCCTTGGTCGCGAGTATGCTTATCAATGGAGCCAGGGCGTTGCAGAATGCTTAACTTTTTTAGTCCCTAACGCCTTCGGTGGCGGCAGCGGCACAGAGGTTTTAGACGAAAACTCTGCTACTGCTAAAGTATTTGCAGGCATTGCACAAACGCCTGAGCAAGCGGTACAATATGCCAATTCAATGAATGGTTTCCCGGGCATGGGTACCTATTGGGGTAATAAGCCCGGTACCAGCGGTCCGTTTTATTTTGGAGCGGCCATTTGCTTCCTGTTCATCTTTGGTTTACTGGTTGTTCGTAACCGTATTAAATGGTGGCTGTTGGCTACCGTGGTACTCACCATGTTGTTATCGTTTGGTGGCAACTGGCCGTATGTGTCTGATATTTTCTTTAACTACTTCCCGCTGTACAACAAATTCCGCACGGTCGAATCTATATTGGCGGTTGCCAGCATCTGTTTCCCTATATTGGCATTACTGGCCATTAAAGAGGTTTTAGAAGCGCGCGAGAGTAAAGAGGTTTTCAAAAAGCTTAAACTGGCAGGCTACATTACCGGTGGTTTATTATTGATATTGATTGCTGTGCCCGAGCTGTTACTGAGCTTCAGATCAACCGAGCAGGCTAACGGCGTTGCCGCCCTTGCAGAGGCGCTTAAAAACGATACTGCGCTGGCTAATACCATATCTAACGCTATCACAAAAGATCGTGCCGCGTTAGAACGTGCTGATGCTATCCGCTCTTTAATATTTGTGGCACTGGCATTTGGCTTGTTACTGGCTTATATCAAAAATAAGATCAACAGCACTGCTTTGTCTTTAAGCTTTTTAGTGCTGATTTTAGTAGATGTTTGGCAGATTGACAAACGTTACTTAAAAGACGAAAACTTTGCAGATAAGGTTGAAACCTATACCCCACAAGCCCGTGTGGTTGACCAGTTCATCCAGCGTGACAAGGACCCTAACTTTAAAGTGTTTGATTATACCCAAAATCCGCGCGCCGATACGCATAACCCGTTTTTTAACAAATCATTCGGCGGCTACTCTGCCGCGCGTTTAAAACGTATTGAGGAGCTGATTGATAACCAATTTACCAAGAGCATTAACCATGATGTTTTGGATATGATGAATGTTAAATACATCATTAATCAGGACCCTAAAACCGGTAGCGTTGGTATGCAGGCTAACGAAACCGCATGTGGCCACGCCTGGTTTATCAATAGTGTTAAATACGTAAAAAGTGCTGATGAAGAAATGGAAGCCATTAGCAGCTTTGCCCCTAAACATGCGGCCATTGTTGACGAACGCTACAAAAACCAGATCAGCGAGAAAGACGCTTACCTTGACACAAACGCTACGATTAAACTCGTAAGCTACAACCCTGATCACATGGTTTATCAAAGTAGTTCAACCTCATCACAGATAGCCATATTCTCAGAGATCTATTATGACAAAGGCTGGATCATGAAGGTGGATGGCAGAGAAACGCCTTATTTCCGTGCCAACTATTTGTTGCGCGCCGCGCAGCTACCGGTAGGTAACCACAAAATTGAATTTAATTTTCACCCTACCTCGTATTATATGGGCGAGAATATCTCGTTAGCAGGGTCGGTACTATTGGTATTGGCTCTAGGCTTTGCCGGATACTCCGAAAACAAAAAGAAACCTACAGGCAAGAAAGCCTAAAGGATTTTAAAATGGAATATAGAAGGGCGATAAGTTTATACTTATCGCCCTTTGTGTTTTTTGTGATTGCGAGGAGGAACGACAGCTTGCGTTGCTACTAATCGTTAGTCCGCCTGTTCATCAACCAATACCACCCTAAATTAAAAGCGATAACAGCGTGATTAAATAGCGTTGGCGTTAACCCGTAGTACCGCTTCATAATGTCAAAACGTTCCATCAAACTTTGGCGATGCTTAAGTTTCGACATGCCGCCAACGGCGTATTTAGCAACATATTGATGCACGTTTACAATCGTTGTAGCCTTTTTTGCTGCGCGGATTATCCAGTCGATATCAGCGCTTAGCTGGTATCTGGCGTCATAAGGCTCAACCAATGCGCGTTTGATGTATATCGCCTGATGGCTAATACTCATTCCGTATTTGAAATCGCGCCAGGTAAAGCGCTCAGGCGCCGCGTGACGACGTTTGCCAAGGCTGTTACTCTGCTGGTCTATCATTTCCGTTTCGCCGTAATAAATATCAGCATTGGTGGCTGTCGCAAAGACCTTAGCAACCGTATCAGCCCCGTAGATCTCATCGCCCGAGTTCATGAACAACACATAATCGCCGGTAGCAAGCGCAAGGCCTTTGTTCATGGCGTCATAAATGCCATTGTCTTTTTCAGTAATAAATTTGGCAAGGCGATCTTCGTATTTCTTAACAACGTCGATAGTACCGTCGGTAGACTGCCCGTCAATGATGATATATTCTATGTCCGTATAAGTCTGATTAAGCACCGATAACATGGTCTGCTCAAAACTAGCCACGTTGTTATACACAACCGTAATTACAGATAGTACAGGCTGCCCGGCTTTCATTTACTTAGTACGGATTGATAAAGGTTAATATATTGATCGGCCACCAATTGGTTGGTATAGTTATCTAAGACTTTCTGCCTGGCGTTTACAGCAAGTTGGGCATCGCCGTTAAGCATCTCATACAACCCTTTGGCCATATCAGCCGGGTGCTTAAATTGGGCGAGGTAGCCATTTTGCAGATGATCTACCATCTCTGGGATCCCACCGGTATTAAATGCTACAACCGGGGTACCGCAGCTCAGGGCTTCCATCACGGTATTGGGCAGGTTATCTTCTATTGATGAAGTTACAAAAACATCCGCCAGGCTATAAACTTCGGCCAGGTCATCTGCTGATGTCAGCAGGTTTAACTCATACACCTTAAACGGCAATGTAGTGACATCAAAATGCTTGTTTTTACCGAAGATCACCATTTCTATATTTCCGGCGTCCTCGTATCGTTTCAAAACATCTAAGGCCTCTACCAAATAGCTTATACCTTTACGTTTATCATTAATGTTAGCGGCACCAAATAAAATGATCTTAGCGTCAGCATTAATTCCCCGCTTTTGCCTTGCAGCAATTTTATCGCGCGGCGAAAAAACATCTATATCTATCGGATTGGGGATAGACTCAATCCGTTTATCACCAATCAGCGAACTTTGTTCGCCCACTCCGGCCAACCATTGGCTACAGGTTACAAAGGTGATATTGGCAGCACCCGCATACAGCGCAGCTTTACGCAGCCAACCTGAATGTGAGATATCCTTAGGACCATCATCCCGCAGGAGATAACAGTTACCACACTCATACATAAAATGATTGCAGGTACCCGGGTAGTGGCAGCCGCCGGTAAATGCCCACGTATCATGCAGTGTCCAGACAATGGGTTTGCCCGTGTTGAACAATTCTTTTAGATCTCGGATAGACAGGAACCCTTGATTTGTCCAGTGCAGGTGTAAAATATCAGCATCTTTAACCAGCGGGTGGTCTGCTATGCTGGTACCGGTATTGGCAGTAGAAAAAGCGAACCGCACCGATCTGTCCTGTTCATGAAAAAGCATGAAGGGGATCCGCTCCATCAAGAAATTAAATTTGGCTTGCAACCGCGCAAAAAACCCATCCGCAATACCTTCAACCCGTTCATCATCGGTGTTTTTATGCTGCACCAGCAAACGCGCATCTGCCTGTTGCGCTGTCAACGCTTTAAGCAAACGCAGGCAGGCCGCGGAAGCGCCGCCACCGGCATCAGACGTGTTGATGAGCGTAATTTTCATTGTCACAAGTATACTAATAATGCCGCAAGCAGAAAGACTAATGCAGAAAGCAATTGTTATGCGGAAAAACTTTACTTTTGGTTTCAGTAATCACCCAAGGGATAAACACTAATGAGCTATTTGTTTCAGGACAGGGCGGCCAACCGCCGCAACTTTAAGGGGCAGCTGGTTTTGTTTATGTTCAGGCTGGTGTCGCTCATCAACCGGTCTATGATAGCCAAGGTGATTTGTTTTCCATACCTGTTACTGTACCGCTATTTGGCAGAGTGGGTTTGGGGGATTGAGATACCACGTAAAACTGTTATTGGCAGAGGCTTATCCCTATACCATGGGCAGGCATTAGTTGTTAATCAGGGCGTTATTATAGGCGATAATTGCACCTTGCGTAACTCTGTTACCATTGGCCACAAAAAACTGGCAGACGGCAGCTTTAGCCCTTGCCCGCGCATTGGCAATAACGTTGACATTGGCGCTAACGTGGTGATTATTGGCGATATAGTGATTGGCGATAATGTGATTATTGGCGCAGGATCGGTAGTAACCAAAAGCATCCCGGCCAACAGCACCGCGGTGGGTAACCCCGCACGCATATTGGATAAAAAAGAAGAATCATCAGCAACCGTATAAAATTAAGGCTACAGCATATTAATGGATAATAATTTAACCGACCGTTCTTTTTGGAAAGCATTTTGGGAGTCAAGAAAAGGGCTGATTTTTAACATCAAGCGTGACTATATTTTTGGTGACATTTTAGGGAAATTAAAGTCAGAAAAAAACGCTAAAAATGCAATAGAATTAGGTGGTTTTCCGGGTTATTATGCTGTTTACCTTAAAAAATACGAGAACATGGATACCACCCTGTTCGACTATTTTATTCATCGTGATCTCATTAATCAATTATTGGTTGCCAACGGACTAAAAGACGGTGATATCAACATCATTGAAGCCGACCTGTTTACCTACCAGCCCGAAAAGCAATACGACGTAGTTACGTCGTTTGGATTGATAGAACACTTTAAGGATACCAAAGCCATCATTGAGACCCACCTGCCCTTTTTAAATGAGGACGGCGTGCTCTTTATAACCCTGCCCAACTTTAAAAGCATCAATGGTTGGGTGCAACGTAAATTTGATATCGAAAACTATAACAAGCATTACATTGAATGCATGGACCCGGCGCTGCTGGCCCGCATTTTTAAAGATTTAGGGCTAAAACAAGTAGAGTCGTACTACTACGGTAAGTTCTCTATGTGGTTAGAGAATAAGTCTACCCAATCTGCCCTGTCAAAAGCTTTTGTTAAAGGACTTTGGTTCACCGGTAAGGTTATTACCAAGATCATCCCTTTTGAGAGCAAAGCTTTATCGCCTTACATTGTTGTTAAGGGAATAAGGTAGCCCTTACCTACCGCCTTTTAAAGGAGGCTTCGCTGGAGCCTAAATTTACTTTCACTTAAACTATAAACAGGAAGTTCCTACGGAACTATTTGCCGCATGGCAAATCCGGAGGAGTAACTGTTTAAAGCGTTCTTGTCATGCTACGATGCTCCATGGGAGCCTCCTGTATAAAATGCCCCAATAGGACAAATCTTTGCACCTTTATATTATATTTGGTAACCCTGTAAATCAGATCATTTATCATCATGAATAATCGCGCTAAATTGTTGTTGCCGCTCCTGGCAATCTTTAACTTTTCACATCTTTACGCCCAGGTTGCAGATCTGCCCACCCGCTGGACAAAGGCTGCCATGGAGGCTGTTGTGCCATTCCCTGAATATCCTCGTCCGCAATTAGAACGTACCGACTGGCTAAATTTAAACGGCAGTTGGGATTACATTGGCGGCAAAGATGTACTTACCACCTTAAACGCAGAAACGGCGATTGACTTTGGTACCGCAACAGGTAAAATCCGTGTTCCTTATTGTCCTGAGTCTGTCATTTCGGGCGTAAAACGCAAGCAGGAGATCAATATGTGGTATCGCCGCACTGTCACTATCCCGGTCAACTGGAAAAATAAAGACGTTATTATACACTTTGAAGCTGTAGCACACCAGGCCACCTTGTTTGTTAATGGCAAAAAAGTGGGCAGCCACTCCGGTAGCTATGAGGAGTTTAACTTTAACATCACCCAATATTTAACCGAGGGCAAAAATACCCTTACCGTAGCAGTTTATGATTTAAACGATGGCCGGGTACCATCAGGCAAAAGCGGCCCGCGTGGCGATTACACCTTCTGTTCGGGCATTTGGCAAACCGTTTGGTTGGAGCCGGTAGACAAAACTTATATACAAAACATCACCCTGCTGCCTGATCTGGACAACAGTCGCTTAAAAGTGCAGGTAAATACCAGCGGACAAGGAAATATTACCGCTATAGCCTTGGATGGTAAAAAGGTAGTGGCGCAAACTACGTCTACTGGTGGTACCACCTTTTACCTGCCTATCGCGTCGCCCAAATTATGGTCGCCGGATAGTCCATTTTTGTATGATCTGAAAATTAGCCTGCAGGGTGCAAATGGCGCTAAGGTTGACGAAGTGAAAAGCTATTTTGGCATGCGCGATATCAAGCTTGGTAAGATCAACGGTGTTAATCGCCCGCTGATTAACGGCAATTTTATTATGCAGTTAGGTTTGCTTGATCAGGGTTACTGGCCGGATGGCATCTTGACCCCTCCTACCGAAGAAGCCTTAAAGTTTGATATAGAGTTTACCAAAAAGGCAGGTTATAACCTGATCCGCAAACACATGAAAACTGAGCCGCAGCGTTTCTATTATTATGCTGATAAAATGGGCTTACTGGTTTGGCAGGATATGCCCGCAATTTGGTATCAGCACGAAGATACTTTGAAAGTGCGAAATAACTTCAGAAAGGAATATAAGACACTGATAGATCAGCATTATAACTCACCTTCTATCATCACCTGGGTACCTTTTAACGAGAACTGGGGCGCGTTTGATGTGCCAGGCATTACGGCATGGACCAAAAAATACGATCCGTCAAGATTGGTGAATGGCAATTCGGGCTTTAACAATAACCCCGGCTATCAGAAAGCCGAAGGCGACCCAATGAACGGGGATTATGTTGATACCCATATTTATGTCGGGCCGGATGGTGCATCAAGACCGGATAAAAACCGGGCGGCTTCATTGGGTGAGTTTGGCGGTGTCGGGTTATTTGTAAGGGGCCACATGTGGCCCACAAGAAACGATGCTTATGACTATGAACCTACAAAAGCACGTTTGACTGATAGGTACGTCCTCTTAATTGACCAGGTAGAGCAACTCATGAAGTACCGAGGACTGAGCGTTGCCATTTACACCCAAACAACCGACGTAGAGCACGAAGTGAATGGCGTGCTAACTTATGATCGTGCAGTAGAGAAAATGGAACTGGAGCGAATTAAAGCGGCACACAAGGCCGTTATTGAGGCTGGTTATAAGATAGTAGAGAAGGGCGGGAGGTAATTCAATAAATACCTGTAGAGACGCAATGCATTGCGTCTCCCGCCGACAAGTGTAGAGGATTGAGAAGCATTGCGTCTCAATGTACCGGGATACGTTTTGAATTTCTAAGCGTTATTAGCTTCCTTTTTAATTTTCCATTGCTTAAAAAACCGCACACCACGCTCTATAAGCGAGCCCTTGCGTTTTTTAAGGAAAGCTTTAATCACCGTGTGGGCCTGCTCGTTTTCCTTTATTTCCGTAGGGAAATATTTAATAGGTTGTTGCGCTACTTTAACACCGTACATATCCTCTATGTTAGAGTGCACGCCCGTACCGTCATGCCCAATGTTGTGCACCAACGAGTGCGCGGGATGCAGGGCGATACCTTGGTTTAAAAAGATAGAAGCATACCAGCGTATGGCCCAGGAGTTGTTTTTGCCGGCTTTAAACTCCTCCATCTGTTTCCAGAAATTCATGGTGTATTCGATAGAAAAATTATATTTCTTTTCTGCATCAAAGCCAGCCATCAGTTTATCAATATCAGGCTCAAAGTTTTTCCACGCACGTGCCCAGGTGGCCCAGCCCCAACTGGTGGCTATGCGGTAAAAGAAGGTTTCAGGTAGCGTTTTATCTTCCAGCGGATACATGTAAGCGCCTATATGCATTACCTCATCATCTCGTTGATATTTGGTTAATCCTTCGTTAAAATATTGTAAAGTATATGGTGACGAGATCAGATCATCCTCAAAAACAATCACCTTTCCAAATTCAATAACTAGCTGGCTAACCCCAATAATAATAGCATTTGCCAAACCCAGGTTCTCTTTACGGGTAACAACCTTAACAGATTTAAAGCCCTTTACCTCGTTAAGCAAAGCGCGCACCTCATTTACCTTAGCCCTATCTGCTTCTGTTTTCGGCCCATCAGAAAAAATGAACAATTGCGACTCGGCGGCCAGTTCATTCTGCTGCAATGATTCCAGTGTTCGGCGCGTATGCTCGGGCCGGTTATAAACAAATAAGGCTATAGGGGCAATGTTTTGCATGGCTTAAAATATCCCGGGTTGATGGTCTGCTTTTTTACATAAAACCGTATAGTAGTTGGCAAATTGCTCTTCCACCTTTTTACCAAAAACGGCGGCTGCGATTCTTTTAACACTATGTTCAAGATCGATCTTTAAAACACTCCAAAAGTTTTTAGGTTTTCTCAGCGTTTCGAAGGTATAAAACTTGGTTACTTCAGGTGCTATGGTGTCGGTCAGGTCCTTAACGATATCCAATCCCTCTGTCAATAATAGGTATCGTAGTGATGTAGGTGTATAAACGTTGATATGTCCATACGCCAAAAAATGTTTAATCCTGGTGTCAACCCCCTGCTTATAGTCGCGTGGCACTTCTATCACAATCATTTTGGCAACACGTTTTAGTTCGCGCAGTAATAAACGTTCGTGCTCAACATGCTCTAACACATGTGTCAGGATGACCAGGTCCATACTCTCATCGCCGAAGGGCAAATGATAGCCATCAAACTCCTGTACAGATTTTATAGCTGCAATATTGCGTTCTTTAATGCGCTCTACACCACTCGCAGACAATTCGACAGCGTGTAGCTCGGTCGAGAAGTTGCGGTCAGCGAGGAGCTTTAAAATCACGCCATCGCCTGCCCCAACTTCAAGCACTTTATCAAAGGTATACCCTTTACAAACTTCGGCAATATGCTCAACCTTGTACTTGGCACCTAGCATACGCCAGGTTTCATCATTATCCTGGTAATAATTGTCGTACGCTGTCTTAAGGTTTTCGCTGCTGTTAACTTCTGGCATGGGTTGATATGGATGTAAATCGGAGAGCCAATTTAGAAATTATCTGATAAAGGCTAACATTTTTTTAAGCGTAGCATCAACCTTGTCATTAATATCTATCGAGATCTGACAGTAATAAGCCAGCAAGCCATAACAAAGGGTAGTTACGCCGCTGCGCACTGCTATATCTAAAAACACGTTAGGTATGCGCCAAAAGTATTTTCCCACGGCCCAGCCTGCTATTGCAATAAACACTACCAATAGGTGCTTATAGCTAAAGGGCTGCATTTTAAACCTTAGTTTTAAATAGAACCAGGTACAAAGGTTAATGAACACTGTAGTTAACAGGTAAGCAATTGCCGCGCCCATGCCAAGGTATTTTGGTATCAGCATATAATTTAAGCCGATGCAAAAAATAGCCGCAAAAATAGTTAAAGCTGTAATTAGCCTGTATTTGTGCGATGTGGTAATAATGTAGGTATTTAGTCCGCCGGTAATATCAACCAAAAAGCCCAATCCAATCACTAAAAACAAATCAAAATATTTAGGGTCTACATACTCAGGGGTTTGCACAATGGCATACAGGTTTTCGCGGTTTATTATAATGCCGATAAATAACAGGCAGCCTATCAGCATTTGTATGATGGATGTTTTGTAATAAACCTCGATAATATTTTGGCGGTTGTTGGCTTTCCAGGCATCGGCTACAATAGCGTAGGTAGTGCGGCTTAGTGCTTGCGCAGGGACACTAATTACGATGGCTATGTTAAAATACCAGCTGTACACACCCTGTACCCCATCGCCGGCCATTGCACTTAGCATAAGCGAATCTACCTTTTGCAGCAATACATAAATAGAGCTAGACACCATGGTAAAAAGGCCAAAACCAAGTATCTCGCGCTTGTTTACCGTTATCAGCGTTGTCGAGTCGAGCTTGTAAGAGAAGTTTTTTGTAGCTATAATGCTGATAAGTTGCAGCAGCGAAATTAACCCATTGGAGCCTATGTAAACCAGCACAAAAGTGTCAAAGTTTACCCAACCGGCTATCATCATTAACAATACAACCGATGTGATAAGCCTGAGCAACACATTCTGTAAAAAATTAGAATAGATGGTTTGATAAATGATGCGGCCCGTCATCTCCAGATAATTGAAGGCCAGCACAAAGAATGACAGCGGAATAAGATAGTAGTAATATTCTACCAAATATGGAGTATCCCTTACAGCGTCGGGCTTTTTAAACTTACCTGCCTGCGCTATGTGGTGGGCGGTGTCGTTAAAATAGGATAATATAACCGGCTTAAATGCTACAAATAAAATACTTGCTATTGCAAAACCCACCAGCGCCAAACCCGCCGACCAATGCATAAAACCGCTATGCTTTTTATCATCTGTACGGTAAGCCGGGAAATATTTGGCCAATATGCTTGGCACGCCCATAGAGGCGGCTAAAGAGTATAATACAGAAATACTAGTGATAAGCGTGTAAAAGCCATACTCGCTGATGCTTAAACATTTAGTAAAAAGCAGCACCGTATTTACATACGCTATTACCATACCGGCGTATGATACTATGGTATTTTTATAGGCCTGCGCTTTTACTATCCCCATTTAACGCGTACTAATATTTTATGCCGATACGACCGGTATAGTCTATACGGTTTAACAATAAAGGTAATTTGTGGGCATCAATATATTCGTCAACCGCTTTGCGAGCGCCTTCCCAGTGTCCGTAATCATCAATAATAATGACGCCGCCCGGTACCAGCAGCGGGTATAGATGCTCCAGCTCATGCTTGGTCGACTCATAAAAATCAGTATCCAAACGCAGCAAAGCAATTTTGCCCGGCAATGTATTTGGGATGCTATCCTCAACCTTACCTTTTACAAAATGCACTTTGGCTGCCGGGTAGCCTAAACCGCCTACATTTTTCTGCACCTCGTCAATAGTAGAATAGCACCAAACAGAGGTTGGGTCCTCACGCTCGGTAGTGTTCATCAGCTCAAGCGCATCGGTACCGGTAAATACTTTGTCTACCTCGGTAGGTTCAGACATCCCTTCATAAGTATCGTACAAATAGATCTCGCGGCCTTTGTCGCCAGCTTTCATTAGGGTGTCAATAGCAGCCATAGTACTGCCGCCGCGCCACACGCCACACTCCACAAAATCTCCCTGAATATCATTTTTAACCAGGTAATTCACCGCATTGCAAAGCGATGCAATACGCTCTGGCGTAGTCATGGTATAAGGTTTTACCTTTTTATAGGTAGCAACAGTTTCTTTATCAAAATCAGCCGGAAGGCCATCAACAACTAATCTTTCGTCTGGCTTTACTATGTCGTAACCAAATTTTTGGGCAATGCCCCTTACTGTTTTTCTGATCATTATTTATTGTCTGCTATAGCTTGCTTAAGCATTTTGGTAATCGTATCTATTCTGCTGTGAATATCGTAATTTTCGCGAATGTGGGCAGCTTCTTTTTTGCCTAACTCGACCGCAAGGTTTACATCAGCGGCTATTTTTTTCATATAATGGGCCATGCCCTCAATATCATGCTCGGGCACCAGGTAGCCGGTTACGCCGTTAACTACAGCTTCTTTAATACCGGCATGCTGGGTACTCACAATGGCCAGGCCGGATGATCCGGCTTCGAGTATAGTTACGGGCGTACCCTCCATGTCGCCATCGGCGGCGGTAACAGAGTGTTGTACAAAGCAGCGTGCCTGCGCAAAAAGTTCTTTTACCTGTTCGGCTTTTAAGCCGCCGTATAGGGTAACGCTGTCTTCTAATTCAAGCGCTGCTATCAGCGCCTTTACATCGCCATCCAGCGGGCCGGTACCTACCATAGCCAAAGTGGCATCCGGATATGCATCAAGCACCAGTTTAAATGCTTTGATGACTGAGGTTGGTGATTTTTTGGTAACAAACCTTCCAATCGCCAAAAACGCGCGGCCGGATTTTGAAATATCCAATACCGGGAAAGCTAAAGTATCAACCCCGCATGATGCGGTTACAATTTTCTCTGCAGGGGCGCCCATCCTAATCAACTCTTTCGCCATATCGCCTGATACTGCTATCAAGCCGCTGGCGTAGTTAAACGCTTTCAGGTAAAGCGAATGGTACAGGTCGACCGTAGCGCGGTGGTGCACATCTGCGCCATGATAATGGATCACCAGTGGCACGCCGGCCAGTTGGCAAGCCTCGGTAACTAATGCGCCTACCATGCCGTATTCGGCAAATACCACGTCTATCTTTTGTTGGGTTAGATATTTGGCCAGCGCGCGGGTGCGCACGCCTATTTCTAGCTTATTGAATATCTTTTTTTGGATCAGATAACTTAGCAAGCCAAAAGATGACTTGATCAAATACTTGCCCTCATGATCATAAACCGGGAACACGCCGCCATACAGCACCTTTTTGTTACCGGGCAGGCGCTCAATGTGTTCCCTGATAAAGGTCTCTGAAAAAGTGTCTTTATTGGGCTTAATGACGCAGAGGTTAAATTGCTCCATTAATTAGTTTAACGGTTTTTGAGCCAATACAACATACAACGATGCATCCCTGTCGCGCTGGGCCTGGTTGTTCATCTTATTAAAAAGCCTGATCTTAAGCTGCATAATAAATGCAAATGGCGGCACCAAAAAACGGGGTAATTTATTAATAATAGCATCCTGCAATAGCTGCAAGCCGCTGGCTGCCAAACCCATAATGCCGTGAAAAGAGGTGATCTTAAAATCCTCGTCCTCTACTGTTTTGCGCAAGCCGGCGCTGGTCCAGCGCCAGTAATCATTAGGCGTAGGGTGATAGTACCAGTAGCCGTGGGTGGTTAAAATAATGCTGCCCCCCGGTTTTAATATGCGTAAAGCTTCTTTCAAATAACCAGATGGGGTATCCACATGCTCCAGCACCTGGTTTGACAGGATGATGTCGCAGTAGTTATCAGGAAGGGTGGTTTTGCTGTCAAAGTCTATATGGTGTTCAGCCTTAGGGTTCATGTCGAGGTCCACCCCCAGGTATTTACCAACGTGTGGTTCAATAACGCTGCGGTAAGGCATATCGCCGCAACCAAAATCAACCAATAGCAGCTGTTTGTTGTTAGCTGTTAGGTCTCCGATGATTTTGATGGTAGCATCGCGCAGATGCGTTAAATGCACATATCTTGGGTGGAATACGCTTGGGCTTAGCCTGTCGTTAGCTTTCATGCGGCTAATTTACGGCTTTTATGCAGGTTATTAAAATACATAATAACCTGTATAAAGGCAGCCAAATATTAGTTGGTTACAGCGTAAAGTTTTTTAACCTGTGCAGCAGTTAGGGCGCGGTTATAGATCCGCACTTCATCCAATTTACCTTTTAGCAGGTAAGAAAAACTTTGACTGTCAGCACCAATATAAAGGTCGGCATTTGCTGTCCTTACAGGTGTAGGTATTTTAATAGCGGTGTTGTCTAACACGCCATCAATATAGTAGCTAATTTGTTTTTTATTAAAGTCGTATACGGTGGTTAACATATGCCATTGGTTAAGCGCAATAGGTTTGATACCTGCGGCAAGTGTGTCAGTGCCGCCTGACAATTGGAAACTTGTAGCACCTACTGCTCCACCGTTAGAAATGGCATTGCCATTGAGAGAGTAATTCCAGCCATTTTTTGATCCCGTGCCTCGTTTACACAAAATTTCACTACCGTACGACGCGTTGTAGGCATCAAGATTTACCCAAACACTTAACGTAAAATCAATACTGTTCAATCTCAAATCTAACTTATCTTTTACAACAACATTACTGCTGAGCCCGTTAAACTGTAATGCAGAGTTGACTTTGTTATTTCGATCAGTAGTATAAGTTACGTTGGCAGCAACGCCGTGATTGCTTTTCCCTGAAGAGTCAACAACGCTTCCATTGAAAGTATAGTAGGCTAATAAGCCTATTTTTAAACTATCAACAGTGGGCGTTACCGGCGGTAATGTCGGAGGTATTTCAGGAGTTGGTACAGCATCTAATTTAATACACGCTACGCCAAACACGGCTATAGCTAAAAATAAAAATATAATTCTCTTCATGCTAAGGTTTATTAACCTGATAATAAGGTATATAATTTTATTTATGTTTTGAGTAATGCCTTGATAAATTAAGGTTATTAACGGTGTCTTTACGCCATATCACTAAGGAATCAGCATTAACTTTTTGTACCTCGAATGAGCGCTCGTTGGTTTTGTTTTTATCAAGCACTAGTAAACAACCTGGCTGCGCCACGCCCCAGGTACCATTTACCGGCGGCGCAGGTGGTGTACCCGGCGTAAGCGAGTTAAATACCACATTGTAACTTGCATCTGGGTTTAACCTGAAATACCCCGACTGTTTTACAAATTCTGATTTGTAAACTGTATCAATGCCGTATGGTCTTTGCAAGGTAAAGGCCATATCCCAGCGGGCTATCAGGCTGCCAGAGGTGGGGCACTTAAAGGCCGCGTATCTTTGAATTACCGTTGTCTGGCCAATTTTTTGGTGAAGGATCAACGAATCGTCAGATAACTTCACAACGGTGAACCGGCGCTCTCTAAAGCCACCCGAGTTTAATACAAATTCGCAGTTTTTGTTAATGCTCCAGGTGCCGTTAAACGGTGCGTCGTCACTAAAAAGATTGTAGCTATAATTGCTATTGATCTGGAAATATCCGTTGGGATAAACCATGCTGTGGCTTAGCAACTTGCCACTGGCATCAACTACATCTGTTTGGTAATTTTTTATAGACCATCGTTTCATATAGTCGATTGACGAATCATGCAGGCAAATATCGGTAGTACGCACTTCTTTACGACATGATGCCAGCAATACTGCGGCAAGTAAAAAGCACCAAACTAAGCTATCCTTTTTCATCATCGGGGGAATGTAAATATACTGGTAATAGGTAAACAAAAAAAGAGCCACAATTACGTGGCTCTTTTTTATAATTTATCGTGTTAAATATTACGACTGGAACTTTTTGGCGTTGATTTTACGCTCGTTCTCATTCAAATAAATTTTACGTAAGCGGATGCTTTGAGGCGTAACCTCAATATACTCATCAGCCTGAATATACTCCATTGACTCTTCTAAAGAGAATTTGATAGCGGGCGCTATACGTACGTTGGTATCGCTACCAGATGCACGCATGTTGGTTAACTGTTTACCTTTAGTTAAGTTAATAACCAAATCATTATCACGAATGTGCTCGCCCAAAACCTGGCCTTCGTAGATATCAACTCCCGGATCAATGTGGAAACGACCGCGATCCTGCAATTTATCAATAGCGAAAGCAGTAGTTTTACCGGTATCCATAGATACCAATACACCGTTTGAACGGCCTGGGATAGTACCTTTCCAAGGCTCGTAAGCTTTAAAGCGGTGAGCCATAATAGCCTCGCCACCGGTAGCGGTTAATACGTTGTTACGTAAGCCAATAATACCACGTGCAGGGATCTCAAACTCTAAGTGTTGCAAGTCGCCTTTAGGCTCCATGATCAACAAATCGCCTTTACGTTGCGTAACCAATTCAATTACTTTACCGGCAACTTCTCCGGGAACGTCAACCGTTAAAACTTCTATCGGCTCGCATTTAACACCGTCAATTTCTTTAACGATTACCTGGGGCTGGCCTACTTGCAATTCGTATCCCTCGCGACGCATAGTCTCGATCAATACTGATAAGTGAAGAATACCACGACCGTATACTAAGTATGAGTCCGGCGAATCTGTTTCAACAACTTTCAACGCAAGGTTTTTCTCCATCTCTTTGTACAAACGGTCACGTAAGTGACGGGAAGTAACAAATTTACCTTCTTTACCAAAGAAAGGTGAAGTGTTGATGGTGAACAACATGTTCATGGTAGGCTCGTCAATATGAATAACCTCCAATTGTTCCGGTTTTTCAAAATCAGCAATGGTATCGCCAATGTCAAAACCTTCAATACCTACTACTGCACAAATATCACCTGCGGTAACTTCTGTAGCTTTAACCTTACCTAAGCCTTCAAATGTGTAAAGCTCTTTTATACGCGTTTTTTGGATAGTACCATCGCGTTTAACCAACGATACCGGCATATTCTCTCTAACCACACCCCGTGCAACACGGCCAATTGCAATACGACCAACGAAAGAAGAATAATCTAACGACGTGATCTGCATTTGCAATGTACCCTCGCTAATTGGCGGCGGTTGTATGTTTGCTATAATAGCATCCATCAAAGGAAAAATATCCTCAGTTTTTTGCTTGTAATCTGTGCTCATCCAACCTTGTTTTGATGAACCGTAAATTACAGGGAAATCTAACTGGTCTTCTGTAGCTTCAAGGTTATAGAATAACTCAAAAATTTGTTCATAAACTTCTTCAGGGCGACAGTTTTCTTTATCAACTTTATTTACAACCACAATTGGTTTTAAGCCTAATGCCAAAGCCTTTTGGGTTACAAAACGTGTTTGAGGCATAGCGCCTTCAAAAGCATCGCAAAGTAGTAACACACCATCAGCCATTTTCAGTACACGCTCAACCTCACCGCCAAAGTCGGCGTGACCAGGCGTATCAATGATGTTAATTTTAGTACCCTTGTATACTACCGATACGTTTTTCGAAACGATAGTGATACCACGCTCGCGCTCCAGGTCATTATTATCCAATATCAACTCACCAGTTTCCTGGCCTTCGCGGAAGATTGCACAACTGTGCAGGATTTTATCAACCAAAGTAGTCTTGCCGTGGTCAACGTGTGCGATGATCGCAATATTTCTTATATTTTGCATGAAATGCCTTTAAAATTTGGCGCAAAGGTAACGTTAATATATGGGATATTAAAACGTTTGATGCATTTTCAACTCCTTATAGTTCAGTTGAAAGTAAAAAAATGCGCGGGTAACATATCTTACCTAAACACGTTTATTAATAAATGCCTATTTTTGCTACCATGAATATACAGTTGATACTGGTTTTACTCATATTTGCGGCTGCCCTGTTTTTTATTGGGCGCATGATGTACAGAAATATATTTGTTAAGGAAGGTTGCGGCGAAAATTGCAAATGCGGGGTTGATTTTTCGAACATCGATACCCACAAAGCTGTTAAGTAACACAACCAGGCCCTGCTCTATATTTCTGCTAAATCGTTTCCCTAATGGCTGCAAAGCAGATTTTTCAAGCTGAGAACCCCGGCCGGTGGACCCGCTTTAAGTGGACAAGCCGTATCCTATTAATTGCTTTGGTATGCAGTATTATTGGCTCAACCATTACCATCACCTCGCAGACTTATCCGGTACTGCCCAACCTTAATCCTACCCCAAAAAAACTGACTAAAGAGGAGCTCGATCAGCTTAAAGCCTCAAAACAGTTTAAAGATTTTAGGATTGACAAGAGCCACCTTGAACGTCTTGAGCGTACCCGTTCGGGCTTTCGCGCCAGGCGGCCCAATAATAAAGACCGTATAAACGCCGCCTATTACCGCCCCTGGGAAGCACAAGCCTATAACTCGCTTGCAGACCATATTGGCAAGCTTGACATGATAGTGAGCGAAGGTTTTTATATTAAGCCCGGCGCCGATACCATACAAGCCAAAGTGGATACAGGCCTTATCAACATTAACAAAAAATTTAAAAAGCCGGTAATTGTTACCATTGGCAACTACGTAAGCTACACCAATAATACCGGCAAGTTTGATACCGACGATATTGAGCGCATTATAAAGCGCAAAGATTTGCGGGCCACTTTTATCAACAGCATTGCCAAACAACTGGCTATCCATAACTTTAAGGGCATTAACCTCGATTTTGAAGATATAAAAGATCGCAACGCGCCTAACTACATCAAATTTCAGCAGGAGCTTTATACTATTTTACATGCCAAAGGCTACCTGGTAACTCAAAATGCTGTACCCGACGACGAACAGTACGACCTGAAGCGCCTGCAACACGTTAACGACTACCTGTTTATAATGGCCATTAACCAGCATACCGAAGAGAGTAATGCCGGCGACATATCAAACCAGCATTGGGTCGAAGTAATATTAGACGAAGTTTGCGCCAAAATCTCAAGTGAAAAAGTTATCCTGACGGTATTTGGCGGGGGTGTAGATTGGCCCGAAAATAGCGTGGGTAAAGCCATTGGCTACCAGGCCGCCATCAGTATAGCGCATGAAAACAAGGCCAAAATAATTTACGACCCGCAATCGGCCAACTTGCGCTACAGCTATACAGGTACCGACAGCCTGAAACATACCGTTTACTTTACTGACGCGGCCACAAATTTCAACATCATCCGTATGGCCGATGATTGGGACACAGGTGGCGTGGCCCTATGGCGGTTAGGCAGCGAGGACCCACGGATTTGGACCTTTTATCAGAAAAATCTTGCCATAGACTCGTTGCGCAAAACTGGGTTAGATATGAAACATCTTCGCTCCGTTGGCCTCAATAACAAGATAGATTATGTAGGCGATGGCGAAGTGCTTGACCTGATAACCACCCCGGTTAAAGGTGAGATTGACGTTAAGATGGATACCACCAACTACGTCATCACTGATCAAAAATACATTAAGCTGCCTACCAAATATGTTATCCGCAAATACGGCTACAAACCGGGCAAAATAGTTTTAACGTTTGACGACGGCCCCGATCCGGACTTCACGCCACGGATACTGGATATACTAAAAAAAGAAAAAGTGCCTGCCGCCTTTTTCGTGGTAGGATCAATGGTTGAGAAAAACCTGCAGCTATTTAAGCGCATTTATGACGAGGGTTACGAAATTGGTAACCATACCTTTTTTCACCCCGATATATCGCAGGTTAGTATTGAGCGGGTAAACCTGGAATTGAATTCTACGCGCAAGCTAATCGAATCGGTTACAGGGCACAGCACCATACTGTTTCGCCCGCCATTTAATGCCGATGCCGAGCCGCAAACGCTGGAAGAGGTGATACCTGTGGCCGAGAGCCGCAAACAGAACTATATAAATATTGGCGAATCTATTGACCCATGGGATTGGGAGCCCGGAGTTACTGCTGACAGTATTGTTGCCCGCACCATTCGCCAGGCTAACAACGGATCAATGGTATTATTGCACGATGCCGGCGGCGACAGTCGCGAGGCTACCGTACAGGCTTTGCCCCGCATAATCCATTTTTTTAAAACTCATGGCTACGAGTTTACTACCATAGCCGACATTATGGATAAAACCAAAGACGACCTGATGCCACCCGTAAAAAACGGCACGAGGCTAACCACGTCGTTAACGGATGTTTTTATAATGACTTATTATTACTTCAACTGGTTTTTGTTGTATGTGTTTCTGTCGGCCATATTTTTAGCTATCGGCCGCATTGTGCTTATCGGGATTTTGGCTTTAAGGCAATACAGCGAGAACAAAAGCTTTAAACGCTACCGGGAGCGGGTAAACAAAATGCAGTTACACCCGGTGAGCATTATTGTACCAGCCTTTAACGAAGAGGTTACCGCGCTTAAAACCATTGAAAGCTTACTAAAAACCGAATATGACAACTTCGAGATCATATTTATTGATGACGGATCAAAAGATAAGACCTATGATATGGTTTATGCTGCCTACGGCGATAACCCGCACGTAATGGTGTTAACCAAGCCCAACGGCGGCAAAGCATCGGCCCTTAACTTTGGTATTACCCACGCCAGTTTTGACTACGTAGTTTGTATTGATGCCGATACCCAGCTAAAAGATGATGCCGTTTACCACCTGATGACCTATTTTACCGATGATGAAATAGGCGCGGTAGCCGGTACGGTTAAAGTAGGTAACGACAGTAATATTATTACCCGTTGGCAGTCTATAGAATACATAACCGCCCAAAACATGGACCGAAGGGCATTTGACCTGATCAATAGCATTACCGTTGTTCCGGGAGCTATCGGGGCGTTTCGCCGCTCGGCGGTGTTCGAAGCCGGCGGTTTTACCACTGATACGCTGGCCGAGGACTGCGACCTTACTATGCGGATATTGAAAAAAGGCTATGTGATACGTAACTGTGCCGATGCCGTGGCTTACACCGAAGCACCAGAGACCATTAGCGGCTTGCTGAAACAACGTTTCCGCTGGAGCTTTGGGGTAATGCAAAGTTTCTGGAAAAACCGCAGCGCCCTTTTTAACCCAAAGTACAAGTTTTTTGGCATGGTGGGCATGCCTAACATATTGATCTTTCAAATTGTATTGCCGCTGTTCTCTCCCCTTGCAGATCTGTTTATGATTATGGGGCTGTTTAGCGATAAGCCCGAGCGCATCATGATCTATTACGGCGTGTTTGTATTGGTCGATTTTATTGTGGGCACCATTGCCTTCTGGATGGAAAAAGAGGATTATAAAAAGCTGATCTACATCATTCCGCAACGTTTTGTGTGGCGCCAGTTGATGTACTATATCCTTTTTAAATCAATACGTAAAGCATTGAAGGGTGAGTTGAGCAGCTGGGGTGTGTTGAAACGGACGGGGAATGTGAAGGGAATGAGGAAGAAGTAATACAAAGTTATGTTATCAGCCATAAACGTGTAAAATACCCTTTTTAGGACTAATCTTGTTTCATTCTGAGAAATCTAAATGATTTTAAAAATGCTCATTATCAATAGATTAAACAAAAATCTTGTTTCATTTTGTTTTACTAAAATTTAGCAATCACCTAATTATCAATAAATTAGTTCAAAATCTTGTTTCACTTGTTTCATGTGTTGCACACGCGCGTGAAACAAACTACCTCACTCCCGACCCGGCAATGGCCAGCGGGTAGCCAACTGTATTACTGAGCGAAGCGGTATCTATAGGCCAGGCCTGCTGGCTGTTGTCGTTAGGGAAGATGAGGCTATAAACCATCATGTGGGTAGCCGAGTCGATAACCACTTTATAGCAGTAGTCGGGTACGCCAACGGGGTGGCCGGCCTTTAAGGTACGGTTGGTATAGATAGCCCCCGCCGTGATATACAGCGTATGGCTTTGAGACAGCTCGCGGATGCGGCTCTCCCAAACCTTCCAAACGCCACGGTTGAGCTTACGGGTTTGAGGGATGCAGTTATAGTAGCTAAAGGTCTGCTTATCAAGGCTACAGCTATAGGCAAAGTCTTCGGCATTAGCCAGGTGGCCGCGGTCGTAGCCTGATCGTCGGTAATCGTCGGAGGTAGCGGTGAGTGTACTGTCAGGCTTAAAGTCGAAGTTGTCGCGCTCGCAATCGCCGCCCCCTTGCTTCAAAGTGTAGGTGACGTATAAAGGATCCTTTAATGTATAGGAGTAATAGGATTTGTAGTTACCCATATTGATAACACTATCCACCCGCTGGTTATCATGCGGCACAGACTGCTGTTGGCAACTTGACAAGAAAATGAGGATGGCTAACAATTGTAACAGTTTCGGCTTCACACAGCAAAGTTGGCATTTTACCCCAAACCACAAAAGCGAAAGCTGTTAAAAAGAAAGAAACTAACCTACAGATTTTAGGCTTGCCTCTGCAACAATCAGTTTTTCGGCCATCTCAACAGCCTTACGCTGCGCCGGAGAGCCACTATCATAAAACCCAAGCCCGTCTAAATGCACCGCTATCAGCTCCGCAAACAGCTGGAACATGCCTATGGTCTCTGCGTTGTTTACTTTAGCTGGCTTAGGGTCGATAGAGCATAGAGTGCCGAAAAAAGACCCGTCCTTTAAAACAACGGGCAACGAAATGTAGCTTTGAAAGCCGTATTGTAGAGGGGTATGATGTTGGGCAAATTTAGGATCCTCGGCAACATGATCAATCACAATGCCCTTACCACTTTGCCGTATCTCATTACATATGGTTGATACAAGCTGTAGCTCGCCACCGGGTTTGAGGCCAAAGTTAATTTCATCGCGTACGCTGCAGGCTACCCATTTATCATGCGTAACCCGGGCAATTGCGGCGAAGCCCATCCCTGTAATACGGCAAACAACCTCCAGCATTTTGGGCACCATGGGGATGCGGTTTATAGCATCAATATCCGTCCACGCACCGGGGTCCTGTATCAATCTGTTAACGTCAACCTCTAGTATCGCGGCAATATCAACCACCCTGCGCAGGCTGATCTCTGATTGGCCCAACTCTATTTTACTATACCCATTTTGGCTTATACCTAGTTTATAACCCAGGTAGTCTTGAGAGTAATTGCGAAACAGGCGCGCGTTACGGATGTTGCTGGCAACAGCTTTTGCGTTGTACATGGGTTATAGGGTATTCTTGGTAACAGAAGTAACTGTGTAATTGGTAATACAGGAGCCTGAATTAGATCGTAATTGCAGCCTTTACAAGGTAAGGTAGTATTTCTTTTTGAAAGGATACAAAGTTTTTGCGCACGTCGCTGTCGCTAACTGAAGTGAAAGCGAAGCTAAATACAATGTTCTTGCT
Source organism: Mucilaginibacter antarcticus (assembly GCF_042686155.1). Lineage (NCBI taxonomy): Bacteria > Pseudomonadati > Bacteroidota > Sphingobacteriia > Sphingobacteriales > Sphingobacteriaceae > Mucilaginibacter > Mucilaginibacter antarcticus. The sequence continues at coordinate 139,510 of NZ_JBHUON010000001.1, forward strand.
GCATTTGATTAAAAAACGCATGCGTTGCGCATAGTTATCAGTTTTCCGGATGGCGGTAATGCGGCTGAAAGATGCCAGCAACAGATCCTCTAACTCATTGCTCAGGTTCTTTAAAAAGTCCTGCGAGTTTGTGCTCTCGCGGATGAAATCCCAGCCTATAAACTCGTTGCAAACCGTATAGCTCAATCGGCAGGTTTTCATAATCAGGTTTCCAAGATGTTCTTCCTCGTCCATTTCAGACGGGTTAGCTTGTACCAGTTCGTCGACACTAACGCGTATGTAGTCCATCAGTAAAGTATGTAAAACGTGTTCTTTACTGTCAAAATATTTGTAAATGGTGGCTTTAGCTATTTTAGCGCGCTTTGCAATTTCGTTAACACTGGTTTTATGGTACCCGAATTTTCGAAACAGTTCTTGCGCTGCCTTCTTAATGCTATCCTTTATTTTGTCGGCTTCCATGTATCAGTTAGTTACAAATATCTCAAAATAACTAACATTTACTGTATAAGTCTTCAATGATTTTACAGCAGGGGCTTTGGCGGGTGTACCATCCTGTAAAAGCCATTTAGCGCCGCTGCATGGATCGGTTACGGTAAGGGTGGGATTATCAAGATTTAGGGCGCACTTATTTTGCGGCTGATAGGCGCTGCACCGGTCGTATGCAGCATAACCCTGCGTAGTACGATACAGGATTAAACCCGACACGCCATAACCGTTAATAATAACGGCACCACCGGGATTCTTTAAAGCTGCTAATCGAGGATCATTCAGGGCCATCTGGAAATTAACAGCTACACTGGGGACATAGTCAGTTGATTTACCGCAGCCGAACCAGCTGAGTATCAACAGTGCAATTATCCCCGGTTTTTTGATCATGCTATATAATTTCAGTTTGAAACTGTTTCAGAAAACGCTCATCATTCTCACTAAATAAACGCAGATCGCGTATTACATATTTAAGATTGGCAATACGCTCCATACCCATGCCGAAAGCAAAGCCGGTAAATTTCTTACTGTCTATGCCGCAATTTTCTAACACATTTGGATCAACCATGCCACAGCCTAAAATTTCAACCCAGCCGCTATGTTTACACATATTGCAGCCCGCTCCCTTACAAATGGTGCATGATACATCCATTTCCGCAGATGGCTCGGTGAACGGAAAATATGATGGACGGAAACGCACCTGCGTGCCTTCGCCATAAAGCTCTTGAACGAAATGGTAAAGCGTTTGCTTTAAATCGGCAAAAGACACATTCTCGTCGATATATAAACCTTCAACCTGGTGAAAAAAACAATGGGCACGGGCAGATATTGCCTCGTTACGGTAAACGCGGCCCGGCATAATAGCACGGAACGGTGGTTTGCCGTTCTCCATCATACGTACCTGTACAGATGATGTGTGGGTACGCAAAGCAATATCGTCTTTCCCGGCATTTTTCTTAATGAAGAAAGTATCCTGCATATCACGGGCGGGGTGCTCTTCCGGGAAGTTCAAGGCAGAGAAATTATGCCAGTCATCTTCAATTTCCGGCCCCTCGGCTACGTTAAAGCCAAGGCGTTTAAATATATCAATGATCTCATTACGTACCAGTGATAACGGATGGCGCGAGCCTACCTGAAAGTTATCGCCGGGTAAGGTTAGGTCGATGTCTGATTTCGATTCGTCAACAGCCGAAGTAAGGTTCTCTTTAAGATCATTGTATTTGGCTTCGGCCAGTTGTTTAAACTGGTTCAATACCTTGCCAAATATGCGTTTCTCTTCAGTACCAACGGTTTTAAAATCTTCAAAAAGATCTTTAATTAATCCCTTAGTTCCTAAAAATTTAATACGGAACACCTCCAGTTCATCCGCGTTAGCGGGAGAAAAAGCGTTTATCTCGGCAGTGTATTGATCTATTTTATCTTGCATTATAATGTATTGTAATCTACAAAATTAACATATTTGTCGTTATAGGGAGCCAACGTTACAGCGTGCTATCGCTTCACCTCCCGTAATGACAAATGGAGTCGTTTATTTAATCACTGCTAAAGCCTTACCTACTTTTGTAAAGGCAGCAACAGCTTTATCTAAGTGTGCAATATCATGCCCGGCAGAGATCTGCACACGGATACGTGCTTTGCCTTGCGGCACCACAGGGTAATAAAAACCAATAACGTAAATACCTTCTTCAAGCATTTTCGCAGCAAATTCTTGCGCAAGTTTTGCGTCGTACAGCATTACAGGCACAATTGGGTGCACCCCCGGCTTGATATCAAAACCTGCTTCGGTCATCGCTTTGCGGAAGTATTGGGTATTGCTTTCCAGTTTATCGCGCAGTTGTGTTCTCTCGCTTAACATATCCAACACAGCAATTGATGCACCGGTAATTGCCGGGGCCAAAGTATTTGAGAACAAGTATGGTCGTGAGCGTTGGCGCAACATGTCAATAATTTCTTTACGGCCTGATGTAAAACCACCCGATGCGCCACCCAAGGCTTTACCTAAGGTGCCGGTAATAATATCTATCTTACCCATAACATTATGGTGCTCATGCGTACCTCTGCCGGTTTTACCCATAAAGCCTGAGCAGTGACTTTCGTCAATCATCACTAAGGCATTATATTTTTCGGCAAGTGCGCAAACTTTATCTAATTGAGCAATAGTGCCATCCATAGAGAAAGCGCCATCGGTAACAATAATACGGTGACGCAAGCCTGCCGTTTCTTGTAGTTTAGCTTCCAAATCGGCCATGTCATCATGTTTGTATCTGTAGCGTTGGGCTTTACACAACCGTACACCGTCAATTATAGAAGCATGGTTCAACTCGTCGGATATAATAGCGTCCTGTGCGTCAAACAGCGGTTCAAACACACCACCGTTAGCATCAAATGCTGCGGCGTAAAGTATGGTATCCTCAGTTCCTAAAAAATCAGATATTTTTTGCTCTAGTTGTTTATGGATATCCTGTGTACCACAAATAAAACGTACCGACGACAAACCGTAGCCATGGGTATCCATCGCTTTTTTTGCAGCTTCAATAACCCGCGCATCACCGGATAAACCCAAATAATTATTGGCGCAAAAGTTTATTACTTCCTGCCCACCCTGCACGGTGATATCGGCGCCTTGCGCCGAGGTGATGATACGCTCTTTTTTAAATAAACCTGCCTCTTCTATAGCGGCAAGTTCTTGTTGCAAAACCGGTTGTAGTGTAGTGTACATGAGATCGTTTAATTTGCGCAAAACTAAGCATTTATAGGGGGATTTGACTTCACATCTACTTTGTTTAAATAATAATATGCCACAAACAAAACATTTAAGCTTTTTAAGCATTATTTGTTCAAACGCATGAAAAGATTTTTACTCCCGATATTCTTCATAATTAACGCCTTAGCATTTAAGGCGTCGGCTCAACAATACGTTTTGTCGGGCCGTATTACTGATGCGAAAAACCAGCCAATTTCTTTTGCCTCGGTTTACATTCGTAATTCAACTTACGGCACAACTACTAACGAAGAAGGTATCTATAAATTTAACTTAAGCCCCGGCACTTACGACCTGATATATCGTTATGTAGGGTACAGAGAGCGCGTGCAGCGGGTTGTTATTAATGATAAGGAAGAGCGCCGGGATTTACAGCTAGAGGACGAGACGTTTCAGTTAAACACCGTAACCCTTGCCTCTGATAAGCGTAATGCAGACACTGCGGCGGCTATTATTTTGCGTAAAGTAATAGCTAAACGCGAGTATTATTTAAACGAAATTAAATCATACGGGTGCGCCATCTATGTAAAAGGTGTGCAAAAATTAATAAGCGCCCCTAAATCATTACTAAAGAGCGGCGTATCAACCGTGTTGGATCTTGACAGCAATGGACGGGGAATATTGTACCAGTCAGAAACGCTGTCAAGTTTTAATTACCAAAGCCCTGATAAGGTGAAAGAGGAGATGATAGCATCGCGCGTTGCGGGTATTACCCCCACGTTTAGCTATAACAAAGCGTCAGACCTGGGCGCTAATTTCTATAATAATATTTTCACTATCGAAGGTTTGAGCAGCAACGGCTTTGTATCCCCAATTGCCCATAACGCTTTTAAATATTACAACTACAAACTGGTGGGCAAAACTGTTACCAATGGCCGCACTATTGACAAGATATCATTATGGCCTAAAGGATTGGGCGACCATGCTTTTGAGGGCGACATATACATTGTTGAGGGCGATTGGCGTATCTATAGTGTAAACCTGCGCCTAACAAACAGAACCAACAAGCTTAATTTGGTAGACACCATGCTGATAAGCCAGCAATATGTAGCTGTACAGGATAGTACCTGGATGCCGGTATCTATCCAATATGACTACAGCGGCAAGGTATTTGGTTTTAAATTTCAGGGATATTATTTGGGTGTTTATAACAACTATCGTTTTAACGTACAGCAGAAACCGGGCTTTTTTAATGGCGAGATTTTAAAGATAGACACCATTGCCAACACTAAAAACGAAGACTATTGGGTCAAAACCCGCCCAATTCCGTTAACCCAGCAAGAGGCACGCGACTATCAGAAAAAAGACAGCATTGCGGCCGTGCAAAAGTCGGGGCCATACTTGGACTCCTTACAAAAAAGCAAGAACCAATTTCTTATTTTGCCTTACATTGTATTTGGTTTTACGTCTACCAGCAGGGACAATAAAGACTCACTGTATGTATTTCCGTTTAATCAAACCTTGTTTTACAATACGGTTGAAGGTGTTGGCGTAAACTTAAAGGCCCGTTATTCCACCACGTCTGATGACCTTAAAACGTTCAGCATTTCGCCTGCAATACGATACGGATTTGGCAATAAGTTATTCAATGCCAATGTGCAGGCATCTTACCTTTACAACCCTTTTAATGCCAGTCAATTTTTTATTAATGCGGGCAGCGATGTAATTGACCTTAATAATGTAGGCACACGATCTCTGTTTTTTAATACGCTAAGTACACTGCTAAGTAATAACAATTATGTAAAATATTACAGGTCCGAATTTTTAAGCGGTGGTTATCGTCGCGAGCTGTCCAATGGCATCATGTTTAATGGTTCATTAACGTACGCCAGGCGTACCCAGATGTACAACAATTCGTATAATCACATTTTTAAAGCCAAAAACAGGGAATATACATCAAATAACCCGCTGGCGCCACCGGGCACGCCTGCCGATGACCGCTCGTTTTTGTTTCCGCAGCACGAGGCGTTAACTTTAAATACGTCCGTTAAGTTCACTTTTGATCAAAAATATATAACCCGCCCAACCGGCAAAGTTTACCTGCCATCAGCCTACCCTACTTTAACGGTAAATTATCGAAAGGCTTTTTCTGGCATTTTAGGTGCTGATGCCGATTACGATTTTGTATCGTTAGATATATCGCAGGATAAGATCAGAACGGGGCTGCTTGGCTATTCGGCATTTAAAGTAAATACAGGTACGTTCTTTACTAAAAAGGCCTTGTACTTTATGGATTACAATCACTTTTTAGGCAACCAGGGTACCACATTTGATCCTACTTACATTGGCAGTTTTCACTTCCTGCCCTTCTACCAGTTCAGCGCCCCAAGTTTTTATCTTGAAGCTCATTATCAGCATAACTTCGCCGGGGCGTTACTTAACCGCATAGGCTTTATCCGTAAGCTTAAGCTCGAAGAAATTATAGGTGTAAACTACCTTACTGAACGCAGCAACATGAACTATAGCGAAGCTTATGTGGGCCTGCAGCGGTTTGTTTTCAGGGTTGATTACGGCATATCTTACGCGGGTAACAGTAAGTATATGCAAGGGTTCAGGATATTTTATGGTATAAGATAAGCTGGGTCTTTTCGGTTTCAGCTCAATAACTTATCTTTGCGCCTCATTTAACGCCGTTTGCAGCGGCATCAATGGTTTATGGCACAATACAATACACTACTGTACTATTGTTATTCGACAATAGCCGACGGCGAGCAGTTTGCAGCCGATCATTTAAAATTTTGTAAATCCCTTAACCTTACCGGCCGGGTTATAGTTGCCACCGAGGGCTTAAACGGCACTATCTCAGGTTCGCCCGAATCTTGTAAAGCCTATATGGATACTTTACATGCTGATGAGCGTTTTGCATCAATAGACTTTAAAGTTGATGAAGTTGATTCCCCGTCATTTGTAAAAATGCATGTGCGATATAAAGACGAGATAGTACACTCCGGTTTGCGCGATCCGAATATCATCAATCCTCAAGATAAAACAGGGATTCATTTAGAGCCACAAGAATTCCTGGAGATGAAGGATGGCGAGGATGTAATAATTCTAGACGTACGTTCAAACTACGAGCACAACCTGGGCAAATTTAAAAACGCTATTACGCTGGATATTGAGAATTTTCGTGATTTCCCGGAGAAGATCAACGAGCTGGCTGAATACAAAGACAAAAAGATAATTACCTACTGCACCGGCGGCATTAAATGCGAAAAAGCATCGGCGCTGTTATTGCACGAAGGTTTTACCGATGTTTACCAACTGCACGGCGGCATTATAAAATATGGCAAAGAAGCAGGGGGCGAAGACTTTGATGGTAAGTGCTACGTATTTGATAATCGCTTAGCGGTTGAAGTAAATTCGGTTAACCCGGTGGTGATTGCAACTTGCTACAATTGCGGCAACGTTACCGATAAGATGATCAACTGCGCCAATCCCGAGTGCAATGAGCATTTTACCCAATGCGATGACTGCGGCACCACTATGCAAGGCTGCTGCTGCGATGCTTGTAAAGAGCATCCCCGCAAGCGCGAGTATGATGGTACGGGTTACTATGTAAAGGTGCCGCTGCCGGTTAACGTAAAGGCAGGTAAAGTTTCGCTTGCTTAATTAAGCCTGTCATCCTTCGCTACGCTCAGGATGACAGGCTGTTCTTACCACTGCATTACTCTAATGCCAATTTGCCCGTCTACCAAGCCAAATTCTTTTGCGCCCCAGGGCCTTAACGTCACTTCATTCAGGTTGGGATGCAGCAGCTCAGGGAATTTCGAGGCTACCTTCTGGTAAACGTGTTCGATATCGTGTGTCACCAATCTTAATTCAGGATGATCGGTTTGGGCCTGGTGTTTATTTTCAAAGATCATAACGCTTAGGCTACCTTTATCTACCACACAAAATGGATTGGCGGCATTTAGATCCTGGTGGGCGAGAGTAAATTCGAGGCAATCAATAAAAGTTTTAAGGCCTATGTTGATATCAGTGTAAAACACACTTGGCACCAGCTTGGTAAAAGTCATACCAGATTGATGAGTTGGCCTAAGCTAATAAATTTAAAAATCCTTTTAAAAAGGTTGGTAGCAACCTATAAGCGGTAACGGTTGTTTATCCCAACAAAGGTTATCATGATCTTCAAAAGCTTTTTCTTTAATCAAAAAGCAACTGTAACGCTATAAAAAGTAGCAAAACGAGAAGTGTAATGCTAGAAACACAAATTAAATTTGGCTTTCTGTTTTTTTTGCTACTTTAGTGCCACCAATTATTTACCGTTAAACAGCTTCAACCTTTTACCTAAATCCAGATAACTCCATTGCGGGTAGCCAATTCTGAGTAATTTGTTAAAGCGTTTATATTGATTAACACTAAGCTTAACCAGCTAAATAAGTACGACATTGTTTTGCAATTATAGTCAATCAATTCCGTTGTGCTCAAACCCTAAATTTTATTCACCCAATAACCAATTACCTATGTCAAAAAATTACCAGGCATTATTGCTAAGTGCGGCTCTAGGTTTGCAGCTGCTTATGTATGGCTGCACCAAGAAAGAAACCGTTAATCCTATCGTCGTCGAAATGACGCTGGAGAAATCTAACGTAGCCCTGTTACCCAGCGGCACCATAAATGTGAACATTAACAGTGGAAACGGCGAGTATAAAGCTATATCGTCAAATGATGATATAGCCAAAGCCACTGTAAGCGGCAACATTATAACCATTACCGCCGGTACAAACCAAGACAAAGCGCATGCCTACATTGTTATCACCGATAAAATGTTTAAGCGCCAAAGCATTGATGTAGAGGTTTCAAAGCTATTTGACCTTGTGCTAAGCAAAACGCAGGCCGATCTTGAAGTAGGTATCACCGGTAAAAACGAAGTCACCATAAATATAAATAGCGGCAATGCCGGCTACCAGGCCGAAGCTATTGAAAATACCGCATCATTGGTAGAGATCAACAAAACCAAGATAGAAACCTATGGCAAACTTACCATTAAAGCGCTTGCAGCTGGTACGGCAAAGGTTAAAGTGACCGACGCCAAAGGTAAAGAAGCTATTATAACACTAAACATTACAGCTCCAACTGCCGTCGCGTTAAGCAAAACTGACATTACTCTTGCTGCTGTACAAGCCAGTACAGAGATAAATATCACTGCAGGAAATGGCGATTATAAGGTTAGCGTTGCTAACCCACTAATAGCAAAAGCTTATATAATTGGCACCGTATTAACCATTAAAGGTAAGATCAACGGCACCACAGTGGTAACTATCGAAGATAAAAAAGGACAAAAAGCTACTGTTAATGTTAAGGTTGATGGTGCAGCATTTGCTATGAACCTTAGCGACCAGTACTTTGGTTATGCCAATTTTAATGACATAGCTATTGTTGACGTATCGGTAAAATCAGTTAAAACCGTAACATTTGAGCTTACCTGTAAAATAGATGGCTACCGCGGCCTGCAAACCTTTATCGGGCTGGAGGGCAACCTCCTCATCAGAGGTAAAAATGACGATTTCCGCCCGACGCATCCCTTACAGATTGTCGGTCTTGGTGATAAGATCACCCTTGAAAGCACATCAAACTTTAACCTTAACCAATGGATGAACATTGCGCTCGTGGTTGATTGCAACCAAACTGATGTGAAAGAAAAATACAAGTTATACATTAACGGTGTGCAGGATGTATTGGTGGTTATACGCCAAGACGAAACGCATACATCCATAAACCTTGCATCAAGCAGCGATGGTAACAGGTTTGAGATTGGCCGCGCCGTAGGTCAGGATTTTAGAGCTATGAAAGGTACTATCTCTGAAGCCCGTGTGTGGACTGTTGCCCGTACCGCGCAGCAAATTAAAGATAACATGTGCGGCCTAACTGGCGCTACAAACCCCGGCCTTTTGGCCCGCTGGAACTTTACTGCCGGTGCAGAAACAGGTTACATACAGGACAGCAATGGCGGCAAGTACGAAACTAATCTGATACTGGCTAACGCCAAGGCAGGTGGTAGCTATACCCAAGTTAAGGCCCCGGCCAGCGTGTTTGTAAGCAAAGGCTGCCCTAATTAATGCATGGTTTAAAAGATCTAAAAAAATTGAAATGAAAATATTATCTAAAATATTTATCCTGTTGGCGCTTTGTACGTTTGTACTAACCGCTTGTAAAAAGACACAGGAAATAATTATGCCTGGCGACACCGTTGGCACAACAATGGTTGGTGTAACCGGCTTAAGCGCGGTGCCGACTACAGAGGAAAATGAGCTTCAAATAAGCTGGACTAACCCTAACGACGAGGCACTGTCTAAGGTATCGGTGTCTTATACGCCAACATCAGGCGGAGTGAACGTTACTGCTAACCCGGTGCTTTTAAATGCCACTAAGGGTGCCGCGCAAAAAGTATCTGTTATTGTACCTAAAACCGTACAGTATAACATTAGCGTGGTTGCTATCAACAAAGCCGGGGTACGCTCTGTTGCGGCGACAACCCAAGCTACACCGTACTCGCCTACGGCGCCACCGGTGGCCGATTTAACGCCGGTATTTTTGAAACGTGCCGATACCCTGATGACATCGTTGGTGAGTCTTTACCTTAACGGTAAAGAGCGAGACATCTGGACCTCAAACTATCCGTTTAAAGATGGTTTTTGGAACGGCGCGGCGACAATGTGGGGGCACGGTGGAGCTTTCTCTGGCTACGCCGCTTTTAAAGAAGCTGCAGAAGCATACCCAACCTATAAAAACAAAATAGCAGGATCTTATGACAACCGTTTACTAACAGGTATAGACAAATTTAGAAACACCAAGGGTGGCAAACCAGAGGCATTCGCGGTGTACCCTGGTACCGGCGATGAGCGCTATTTCGATGACAACATTTGGGTGGGCCTGGATATGGTTGACCTATATATGCTTACCAAAAACGAAGGTTACCTTACACGCGCAAAACTGGTTTGGACCTTTGTTGCCTACGGCACGGATAACGTAATGGGTGGCGGTGTTTACTGGAAAGAATTTGGCGAATCAAAAAACACCTGTTCGAGCGCGCCTGCAGCGGTTTTAGCTGCTAAATTGTATATGGCAACTAATGATGCTACATATTTACAAAGTGCCAAAGCTTTATACGCGTGGACAAAAACGAACCTTCAAGACCCTGCAGATTATTTGTATTGGGATAACATTCACCCAAGCGTTTCAGGCAACTTTAACTCGCCGTTGGTTATTGAAAAATCTAAATTTGAATATAACGCCGGCCAGCCTATGCAAGCGGCGGCATTGCTGTACAAAATAACCGGCGAGACGCAATACCTTACCGATGCGCAAAACGTAGCTAAAGCTGCTTACGCCAGATGGTTTGCTCCGTTTAATTCTTACACCATGGGCGAGTCGTTCAGGATAATGCAACCGGGCCATGTATGGTTCCAGGCTATCCTGTTCAGAGGGTTTATTGAGTTGTATAAGATAGATGGGGACAAAACTTATGTCCGTGCTTACCAGAAAACCATGACCAATGCCTGGCTATCCAACGCCCGCAACCGTACCACCAATTTGATCAATAGTGATCTGAGAGGGGGCACAACGCAGACAGATTTTGACATACTGTTTCAGGGTGCTTGTTTAGAAATGCTATCGCGATTGGCGCTTTTAGAGCATCAGGGATTAAAGTAGTCCAAACAAGTTTTTATAAGCGATAAAGCCTTTCTACATAGTTGTGGGAAGGCTTTATTGTTTATATCTGTGTAACCAAAGCTCTGTCATCGCGGTGAGCAAAAATACTACCTTGGGATAGTCCGTTACCAAACCGCCCTCCGAAGAAGGCTATCGCACAGCCGGCCCTTTATCTATTCAAAAAAGGAATCATCTTGTACAAGTTTCACTTCTTAAATGCTGATATCGCTTTTTTTCCACCTTCTGCTACCGCCACTGCCAATAAGCCTGCCACTATGCCAAATGTTAGTTCTTTAACTATAACCGGCCAGGTTGGAAACAGGTGATGGAAGTATTCAATATTGTGCGCAAAAATACCGCCCGATACAAGGATAAGGGCTATAGTACCAACCACGCCCAATACTTTAATAATAACGGGTAGCGACTTAACTAGCAGTTTACCCAGTAATGAAAAGAAGCCTTTGTTTTTTGAGCGATTAATAAGGCTGTAACCCGCATCGTCCATACGAACAATAAGGGCTACAATGCCATAAACGCCAACGGTGGCTAATAGCGCAACAGCAGATACGGTGATGATTTGCGTAGTCAGATCTTTTTCTACAACTGTACCCAGTGCAATGATGACAATCTCGACAGACAGTATAAAATCGGTAGTTACGGCTGATTTCACCTTGGCCTTTTCAGCTTCGGCATCATCAGTAACCGCTTCTTTAATTACCTCGTGCCCCTTCTTTTCGCGATGAAAAAGAAATTCTACAATCTTTTCTACCCCCTCATAAGCCAAATAAAATCCGCCTAAAACTAAGGCTACGGTAATAGCGACAGGCAAAAATGCGCTTAGCAATAGCGCAATAGGAACTATAATTAGCTTATTTATAAAGGAGCCCTTTGTGATGGCCCAAAGCACTGGTAACTCGCGCGACGATAAAAAGCCGGTGGCTTTTTCGGCATTTACTGCAAGGTCATCGCCCAAAATTCCAGCGGTTTTACGCGCGGCAACCTTTGTTGTTATTGCCACATCGTCCATTAACGCGGCTATATCGTCTAAAATAGCAAAGAAACCAGATGCCATGTTTTATATAAGTTGATGTGTGGCAAGATATAAATTACCTACGGCTTGCTAAAGCTAAAATCAAGCCAAGAGTTGGTTTGCGGCTACATCTAACCATTCACGCTTTCGGAGAGGCGAATGGCTGTGCGATGCAACGATGGGGTTATCGCCCTTTCTAAATCGCTTATATATCTTCCAAAGCGAGAGACCGCGTGAACCGATCATCAATCGCAGATGAGCACCTGGTAAAGAGGAATTAAAATGCCGGTAGAAAAGCAATAAATAATTTACACTTTTTTACCGGCACGGTTATGGTTTATTGTGCTTAGCGTCTGTTACCAAAAATACGTAACATAGACATAAACAGGTTGATAAACGTTGTGTAAAGCATAAAAGCACCAATGATCACTAATTTTTTTGATTCTTCTGATCCATATTCTAAGCCCGCGCCTATACGCTTCAACATTTGCATATAGAATGATGTTAGGCCTATCATTATAATAACAAATACGATGCTGATGATGTAGTCAAGCTGCGCGCTTTTCATAAAGAAATTGATCAAGCCAACCACAAAAACACCGATAAAAACGGTAAATAGGATTGAACCAAATTTGGTTAGATCTTGCTGCGTTGTGTAACCTGCAACCGCCATAACAGCAAACACTGCTGACGCGCTTAAAAATACCGTGAACATAGAGCCTGCCGTATAAATGAGCCCTAAAATACTTAGCGTTATACCAATTGCCACCGCATACCCCATAAAAAGGCCAATCATCGCAGTATAAGATATACGGTTAAAACCGAAGTTGATCACTAACGAAAACGCCAACGGGGCAAACAATACACCATAACCTAACATGGTAAAACCGGTTGGCCCTACAATAAGATTTAACAAAGTAATGTTAGCAAAAAACGCATACGCAGTAGCTGCAGATACGCCCAAAGCGACAAACATCCAAGTGAAAACTTTTGCGAGATATTTTCTTGACGAGTCGGTATCAGTTACTTCAATTACGTTGTCGTAAGAGTAATTTGATTTATTATTTTCCATTCGTATTTAAAGATTACAAAGTACGAATTTACTGTTTTATACTTAAAATGCAAGGGGACCTATTTAAGTTTACAAATTCTTGATAACGCAAACTCCGCTAATAACATGGCAGCTCATGTTGAAGAATAAGAATAATAATTGCTCATAAATCAGCTTTCTTGTATTACGCTCCCACCTGCAATAAAAGAATAATAATTTTACCATGAGTGGTAAAAACTTCAGCATTATTTAATGCATATTTGCACTAGTAAACTGATTTAGCATGAGTTTTGAGCCATTTATAAAAATTTTCAGCGTTACGGCAATCCGTTACTTTGTGGTAGCAGGTATTCCGTTTTTACTTTGCTATGTGCTGCTAAAACAATGGCTATCTCCGGCTAAAATTCAAGTCCGCCATGCCTCAAAACAAGATTTTGCGCGCGAGATCTTGCACTCCATGCAAACTACACTGGTTTTTACCGTCATTGCCTGCTCGGTATTTTATACTCCCCTGCGCAATTATACCCAGGTTTACACAAAAGTTGCCGATTACCCCACCTGGTGGCTATATGCCAGCGTAGTGCTAAGCCTGGTAATACATGATACTTATTTTTACTGGATGCACCGCTTGCTGCACCACCCTAAGCTATTTAGGTACGCACATTTATTGCATCATAAATCTACTAACCCATCACCCTGGACATCATATTCTTTTCATTTTTTAGAGGCCTGGACGGAAGGATTGGTGCTGTTGGTAATTGTCGTAATACTACCTATGCACGCTCTAGCCATAGGGTTATTTGTACTGATAGGTTTCATTATCAACGTATATGGCCATTTGGGCTACGAAATTGCGCCTAAATGGCTGCGCCACACTGTCTTGTTTCAAATTAGCAACACATCAGTACATCACAACCTGCATCACAGCAAGTTTACGGGCAACTACGGCCTGTACTTCAGGTTTTGGGATAGGGTGATGGGTACCGAAAACCCAAACTATGTAAAGGAGTACGACCGTGTACAGCAGAATAGAGTTAATAAAAAAGGCAGTGATATAAGTTTATATGTTGATGCAAATCAAACTAATAAGCAATCTCTCGCCGCTAACTCTTAAGGCTCTTATTATTTGCGATTACCTTAGATAGACGGTATCTGAATATGTTTCGATAGCATATAAACGGTAAAGATGCTCACGCTACTAATTCGAAGGTTAATTATCAGGCAGTATCCTTTCTTAATTGCAAATAAAAATTTATTAGTTTGAGCTTCGTTTTGTTAAAGCGCCCTACATGCTGCTCAGCATTCTTGCTTTAATTATGTGAAATGTAACTTATCCAGCCGGGCCGGGAAAAAAGTATATCGTTCCTAGCTGCGTTTACTAAAAACCTCATATTGATAAAGATTTATTCGATTATTTTTCTGCGCCTCTGTAACGTTACAGCGGCGGCTGACGTTTAAACGGCCTAAACCTATACATTATGAAAATTTTACTTTTCCTTTTTATTATGGCTGCTACGGCCACAATGATTTCATCCTGCAGCAAGCAATCACTTCCTGTAAAAACATTAGCTCGTACCGTCAACTTTAATCGGTATACCGAAAAGGATTTTTCGGCCGAAAAAGGGAATATAACGTTCTTTGTCCAGATAACTGATGGCTCAAAAAAACTGCTCGATTCTGCAGTTGCTACTATGAGAATTAATGAAATACCTACCCAGGCGAATAAGTTGATTTACGCAAAAACGCTAAATAACACCAATGGCGAGCTCAAAGTTGGTTTTAAATATGTGCTTGAAAACTTTGGCTATTCCTTGCATTACGACATATTCAACTCCAACGAAGTGCACAAAGAGATGAACTTTTCTTATAAATAATTTAAACACATAGCGGCAGATTTTTCACATGCATGGCGGCCCGGTACTTATCAGGCGAAAGCTGGTTACGCTTTTTGAATAATCTTGAAAAGTAAGAAAAATCATTAAAGCCCAATTGGTGAGCTATCTGCCCTATGGGTGTATCGGTATGTACCAGTATCCGTTTAGCCTCCAGCATTATACGGTCACTAATAACCGCTGTTACAGTTTTGCCTGTGGCCTTTTTAATGACGGCATTGAGATGATGCGGCGTGACATGAAGCGCCTGGGCGTAATAACCCAAAGGACGCTGACCCGCGTAGCCGCTCTCTAACAAATAACGAAATTGATCCATTAAAACTATGTGTGCAGAGGTGATTACAGTCCCTTGCTGGGACTGGTAAACCCGCTCTAGCCCTGTCAACAATACAAACATCAGTGAGCCAAGCGCCAGGCGCGAATAGTCGTTCCGTGCAAATTCAGCGTACATTAGTTGCAGTACCGGTTCCAGCGATGCCCGTGTTTCTGCATTGACCGTAAGATGCGGGTTTTTGTAACTGTTGCGCAAAAACGCCAGCCTATCCAACGCCTCGTTATTGATAAAGTTTAGGATGAAGAACTCCTCGGTAAACATAATGCTGTGTCCCTTAAGCGCGCTATGGGTTTCAATGCGATGCACTTGCCCCGGCGAAATAAAGTAAACGTTATCGGCAGATAACTTCCATTCGTGATCATCAACCACATGTTTAGACTCACCTTCACAGATCCATAGTATCTCGTAAAAACTATGCTTATGGGGCCAAACAAATTGGGTGGGGCGGTTCAGGCTTTCAAAAGGAGCTATCATAAACTGCTGCTCCTTATTATAAAAAGGCGAAAAATCTGATATGTTATAAATTTTTATCATTTATATCCTGGCCCATAAAGCTATCAAAAAAGTACCAATTAAGATAGGTTTTATGCTAACCATACCACGTTGTAAGCTATTACTTTTATAATCTGAATTAAACCGCAAGCGATATGTCAACACCCGACTTATTTAAGTACAACCCCAATTACCCATCAGTGGCCGATCTGAAAAAGAAAGCCAAAAGCCGCATCCCAAAGTTTGCTTTTGACTACCTGGAAGGCGGTTGTAATGAAGAGGTAAATCTTGGCAAGAACGAAACCGACTTTCAGGCTATTGAACTAATGCCTCAGTATTTAAAAAAGTATAACGGCGTTGACATCAGTACCGAACTCTTCGGCCATCGCTATGACGCGCCCTTTGGTATCCCACCCATAGGCCTGCAAGGGCTAATGTGGCCAAATGCGCCCGAGATTTTAGCTAAGGCAGCGGTTAAACATAATATTCCCTACATATTGAGCACCGTATCAACTTCAAGCATTGAGCACATTGCAGAGGTTACTGACAGCAAGTTTTGGTACCAATTATATCACCCCGCTAAAACCACCATGCGCGATGATATTTTACAGCGACTGCGCGATGTTAACTGCGATGTATTGGTTGTTTTGGTTGATGTGCCATCGTTTGGTATCCGTTATCGCGAGGTTAAGGCCGGCTTATCTATGCCCCCTAAGATGAATATCAACAATATCTTTCAGGCGTGCATAAGGCCTACCTGGTCATTAAAAACTTTGCAACATGGCATCCCTGAGTTTGCTACGCTGAAAAAATACATGGAAAAAGGCCTGGACATGAGCCAATTGGGCGAATTTATGAATGCGTCCTTTGACAAACGGGTAGAAATGGACAAGATTGCCGCCATACGCGACCAATGGAAAGGCAAGATCATACTTAAAGGTATAGTTAGCGAGCCCGATATGGAAAAGGCAATAGCCTTAGGGGCAGATGGCGTCATCGTATCAAACCATGGCGGCAGGCAGATAGACGCGGGCGAGTCTTCTATAAAATCGTTAATCCGCATAGCGGGTAAATATGGCGACAAAATGCCGGTGATGATGGACGGCGGTGTACGGTCAGGTCCGGATATTGCACGTGCCATGGCTTGTGGTGCAAAGTTTGTATTTATGGGTCGCCCGTTTATGTATGGGGCGGCAGCTTTGGGTAACCAGGGAGGCAACCATACCATAGCTATGTTTAAAGCTCAATTTAGGCAGGCCATGGAACAATTATGCTGCGAAAACGTAGGTGCCCTGCCGGCTACGCTCATAAAGAAATAACGATTATCAAATCCACAAACCTCTGTTAACCCGCAGGGGTTTTGTTATTTAGGTATTATAAATGATACGCTAGCGTATTTTTGTTTTGCGCAGCGGATGGTATCTTTGATGAAATGCCTGCAACCACCTCTACACGCTTTTATTGTGCTTTTATATGCTTAATGGTTTTTGCCACACAAGCCCATGCGCAACAGCGTAAGCAATTGTCAAATAAAAATGCGTCAAGGCAGGCTAAGGCCTTGTATGCCTACCTGCAAAACGTGTACGGTAAAAAGATGCTGTCCGGGCAAATGACTTCAAACTGGGGCTTTGATGAACTAAAATATATTGAAGACAGTACCGGTAAACTCCCTGCTATCCGCGGACTGGATTTTATTGACAGTGCCAAAAATAATAACGAAGTAAAATATGCTAAACAATGGTGGCGCAAGGGCGGCATACCCACCCTTATGTGGCACTGGGGCGCACCGACCACTGGCGGGGGCTACGAAAACTCAAAGAAAGAGATAGATATAGACAAGATATTTGAAGAGGGAACCCCAGAGCATAAGGCTTTTTGGAAAGAGATGGATGAGAAAGCCGTGTTGCTAAAAAAACTTCAGCGTGCCAACGTGCCGGTATTATGGCGGCCGTTTCATGAGCTAAACGGCAACTGGTTTTGGTGGGGCAAGCAAGGCCCCGAACGCTTTAAACGCTTATGGCGAACCATGTATAACTATTATGTACATGACAAGGGCTTGAATAACTTGATATGGGTATTATGTTTTATGGACAAGCCCGACCCGGCCTGGTACCCCGGCCACGAATACGTTGATATTGCCGGACCTGACACTTACAAAGAGGCCGAGTCGCGCATCGGTATGTTTAATGGTACAAAGGCAATAGTTGGCGATGTGATGCCAATAGCGTTCCACGAATGCGGTATCCCGCCTGATCCGCAGCAATCATTTGACACCGGTGCTAAATGGCTTTGGTTTATGGAGTGGCATACCAACTTTTTACAAAAGGTTCCAACTACACACCTTAACTACGTGTACCATCATGATTTGGTAGTAACCTTGGATGAAGTGCCTGATATTGTTAAAGATTATGGCCCAAAACCGCGTTCTGTATTTGAGCGGATCTGGTGGTTTTTGTCGGGGCAATAGTTTAATACTTAATTTAAACGTTTATCTTAGATAAAGAACCACTAACATATGAGCCAGATAAACAAAGAAGACATCACGCAAGATATATATAATTTGTATGATGATTACGCGCATAACCGCCTTGACCGTCGCGGGTTTATGGAGAAGCTGTCCCTGTACGCCGTTGGCAGCCTCACGGTGCCGGCACTGATGAGTTTCCTGATGCCTGATTATAAAAACAATATTCAAATCAAGGCCGATGACCCGAGGTTAAAATCTGAGTATATTACGTATGATTCGCCTAACGGTGGTGGTAAAATCAAAGCACTGCTGTCTAAACCTATCGATGCTAAAAAGGTTCTTGGCGGTATCATTGTAGTGCACGAAAACAGGGGGCTAAACCCATACATCGAAGACGTTGCGCGCCGTGCTGCGCTTGCTGGTTTTATCAGTCTTGCACCCGATGCCTTAACCCCACTTGGTGGTTACCCCGGCAGCGATGATGCAGGCCGCGAGATGCAGTCTAAACGCGATAAAGGCGAGATGGAGCAGAATTTTATAGATGCTTTTAATTATCTTAAAAATCATAAAGATTGCAATGGCAAGGTAGGTGTTGTAGGCTTTTGTTATGGCGGCGGCATCAGTAACATGATGGCGGTCCGTGTGCCCGAACTGGCGGCAGCGGTACCGTTTTATGGTGGCCAACCGGCTGTTGATGATGTGCCCAAAATCAAGGCCCCTTTGCTGTTACATTATGCATCGCTGGATACCCGTATAACAAACGGATGGACTGCTTATGAGGCGGCTTTAAAGGCAAATAACAAAAAGTACCAGGCGTTTATATATGAAGGCGCCAATCACGGTTTCCATAACGATACCACGCCGCGGTATGATAAAGCCGCTGCCGAGTTAGCCTGGAAACGTACGATCGATTTCTTTAAAGAACATTTAGGTTAACAAGTTTCAAAGAGCATGTATAGATTGCATGATTAGCATATACAATACCATTAAACTCACTATTAAACAAAACCCGCTGCTTGCAGTGGGTTTTTGTTTAATAGGTGAGCCGATATCCTTAATTCCACAACGTGCCGTTAAGGCCCAGTACAATCCCTATCCACAGGGATATAATAAAACCTATTACCCCTACCGTAATAACCAATATCTTTTTTAATCCCTGTAGTTTCAAACTAGTCATCAGCGCGAAAAATGCCGCGCCACCTGCTGTAACTAACGGCGTAAGTACAACAGGTTTTATGCGCCAGTAATTGCCCCAGGCAACATTAGGGTGGTCAACATTAAAAATAAAGAAAAGGATAACTGCCAGGCCAATGCCCCAACCAATTAATGCAGGCTTAATTAGTGATGCCGTATTAAACGACGGTGTGGTGAATGTGTTTGCTGATGTCATGATAATTAATTTTAATCATTAAAAGTACTTTGCGTTACAAAGTTAAACGATGGCTTTCATATTTCCAAATAATAATTTGCTCTTTCAATTAACCGCTTAAAGCTAGCACATATCAACCGGGAAAAAACGGCTAAATTTTTACTTGACTATAAATCAATTGTCATCAAAACTCCACATTTAATAATAACAGAACGATTGTTCCAGTATTGTATTTACTTTTGGAACGTTCATTCCGATATAAAATAATGAACGCCAAAAATCATGTCAAAATTATTAAACAAGGTAGCAGTAGTAACAGGCGCATCAAAAGGTATTGGTGCTGGTATAGCAAAAAGTTTAGCGGCAGAGGGAGCCTCGGTTGTAGTTAATTACGCATCGTCAAAAGAAGGTGCAAAAAAAGTTGTGGCTGACATTGTTGCCGCCGGTGGCAAAGCCGTAGCGGTACAAGCAAACGTTGCAAACGCAACCGATGTAGACCGTTTATTTGCCGAAACCCAGGCGGCTTTTGGTGCTGTGGATATTTTAGTAAATAACGCAGGCGTTTATGAATTTGGCGCTATAGAGGCCATTACCGAAGAGCACTTCCACCGTCAGTTTAACACCAATGTGTTAGGCTTGCTATTGGTAACCCAGGGAGCTGTAAAAAGCATCGGCGACCGTGGCGGAAGCATCATCAACATTAGCTCTACCGTTACAAGCATCACTCCGCCAGAGAGTGCAGTATATACCGCAAGCAAAGGCGCGGTTGATTCTATCACCAAAGTATTAGCGAAGGAATTAGGCGCTAGAAAAATTCGTGTAAACGCCATTAACCCGGGTATGGTTGAAACCGAAGGTGCTATAACAGCTGGCTTTATCGGTGGCGATTTCCAAAAGCAAATTGAATCGCAGGTACCGCTTGGCCGTATCGGCCAGCCGGATGATATATCACCTATAGCCGTATTCCTGGCGTCCGACGATTCTGGCTGGTTAACCGGCGAGATATTGGTTGCCAGCGGCGGTTTGCGTTAATTAAATAATTAAAAATTAGTAATTTGCCCGCCCAAAGCGGGCTTTTGCAGTTTATGGCCAGAACAAAAGATTTTGACGAAGCAGAGATACTTAAAAAGGCAATAGCGCTTTTTTGGGACAAAGGCTATAATGGCACTTCTATGCAGGACCTGGTAGATGGGCTGGGTATAAGCCGCTCAAGCCTTTACGATACTTTTGGCGATAAACACCAGCTGTATATAAAAGCGCTGGATACTTACCAGAAAAATTATGGAGGGCAGTTGTGTACCCTTATCCGCGAGTCGCAAACGGCAGAAATGGCTATTCATGACTTGTTAGCCATGGTTGTAAATGACCTGCTGGCCGACAAACAACAGCGTGGCTGTTTTATGGTTAATGCCGGTATTGAATTGGCTAATCATGACACCGAAGTAAACCAACTGATCTGTCAAACTCAGAACCAATTAGAGGATACTTTTTTGTCGGTTATAGAACGCGGCCAGGCAAGCGGCGAAATTAGCCCCAATAAAAATCCCCTTGCCTTAGCGCGTTTCCTTAATAATACAGTTAAAGGTCTGCAGGTGTCGGCAAAGTCGTCTACAGATCGCGCTTTTTTTGACGATATCGTTGAAACGGCGTTAACCGTGTTGGTTTAAAGGAGCGCATCATTTGCTTCTTCACTAACAAATCCTACTTTTACTGATGATGAATCTCTTCGTCAAACCTATCTGTAATAGAAATTATGAAATCGGCAAATTCAATTAAAAAGGTCATTACCTGTTTTGTAGTGGTTTTTCTTTTAACCGCAAACGGTACCATGGCCCAAAGTAATGCCCAACCCAACGTACTGTTTGTGTTAATTGATGACTTGAATGATTACGTTACGCAGCTTAAAGGTTACCCCGGCCTTAAAACCCCTAACCTTGATAAGTTTGTAAAAACGTCGGTGAACTTTAAAAAGGCGTATTGCGCAGCACCGGTGTGCAACCCATCACGTGCCGCTATGTTGAGCGGCATAGCGCCCTATCACTCTGGTATTTATGATAACGATAACCGCATAGTTGACTCGAAGGTGCTTGACAGTGCTGTCTTTTTGCCCGAACTATTTAAAAACAACGGCTATACCACACTTACCCGTGGCAAAATTTTCCATACTGACCCGGCGAAAGCGAAGTATGATGCCATGTGGGATGTTAAAGCCGGAAAAGGCAATTACGGGCCGAACGCCGGCGTTCGCAATGTACCACGCGAGTTGAAAGCCCCACCCATGTTCAATTACGCGGAGTGGACCGGACCTGAGTCTGACCACACGGATAATGTAACTGCCGAAACTATTAGCGCCCAGTTAAAGCAAACTTACACTAAGCCTTTTTTTATGGCGGCAGGTTTATACAAACCCCATAACCCATGGACGGCCCCCAAACGTTTTTTTGATCTGTACCCGATAGAAAGCATGCAGATGCCAAAGGTGTTAGAGTCGGACTGGGATGATTTGCCTGAAATTGCTAAAGGCTGGGCGGCCAGCCCGGTTGATTACGATATCATGAAAAAAAGTGGCAAATGGAAAGAAATTGTGCGCAGTTACCTGGCCTGTATCTCTTTTATGGATTACAATTTCGGTCGCATTATAGCAGCGTTAGACAGCAGCGCTTATAAAAACAACACCATTGTCGTAGTATCGGCTGATAACGGTTTCCACATGGGCGAGAAAAAGCACTTCGCTAAGTTTGCCTTATGGGAGCAAACCACCCATATTTTACACCTATGGCGCGTGCCGGGCCTTACCAAACCTGATCAAACTTGCAATGAAACTGTAAGCTTGCTGGATATCTATCCCACGCTGATGGAACTTTGCAGTTTGCGCGGACCAGCATCGCGCATTGACGGCCGTAGTATTGTACCCTTGCTAAAAGATCCATCGTTAACATGGAAATATCCTGCGGTTACTACTTATAAACAAGGCAACCAGGCTATACGCAACCAACAATACCGCTACATCCGTTACAGCGATGGCACAGAAGAACTTTACGACGAACTAAAAGATCCTAACGAATGGAAAAACCTTGCCAAAGAACCGTCAATGAAAAAGGTGACAGAGGGATTTAGAACGCAGATAAGCAAAAGCTTTTTGCCGGCGACAGCGGCGGTTAAGGGCGGAGAGGAATAAATTTAACGTAATCACATAACAATTCTTACTCTTCTTAGCCCTCACTTTTTTATCGGCCCGATATATTTCCGGGCTATCACCAAATTAGCAAACTTAATATGATGCGATGCCCCGGCGGGTGACTGATCATCATAGAATTCTATCCACAAATTATTAATATTCAACTTAGCATTGGTTCGCCATTTAAAACCTTCAAAGGGTTGCTTGGTTGTGTCGTTATACCAAGAGTCTGCATCCCAATAGCCTTTAGGAAAACCCGGGCCCCAATGGCCCACCTCTTTACCGTCCTGCCAAACTTTTAGTTCGCCGTTGTGGGCGGTTATCGGGTTATTTAATTTTATCATCAGCTCAACACACATCCATTTGTCCCATTGCAGTGTCTGGGCAGTAGGGCTGTGGTTCACCATATCGTTACCGTAACATTTGCCACCACCTCCTTGTCGCATATCGCCCCAATATAAATAGGTGTCCATGTTGGGCGCTAAAACAGGTTCGTAAGCCACGGAAATCCTTTTATCGCCCAAGCCACAAATCCCCGCCCGCGGATTTGGCCAGGTAGTAGCCGGATTATAGCCCCCTATCCATACTGACTCATGATGGATATATCCTTTGGACGATGCCGGGTACTTAACATAATAGCGCAAATAAATTGTGCCATCAAAACCTGGCTTAAAAATGCGATACAGATGGCCGCCATCATTTACGCCACCCTTGTTAGTCATCACTAAAGCCGGCACTTTACTGCCGTCAGGCACATCTTTACTATCCAACCACATGCCATCCCGGTTACGCACATCACTGTACCTACTACAGATTTTATCCAAACCGT
Source organism: Mucilaginibacter antarcticus (assembly GCF_042686155.1). Taxonomy (NCBI): domain Bacteria; kingdom Pseudomonadati; phylum Bacteroidota; class Sphingobacteriia; order Sphingobacteriales; family Sphingobacteriaceae; genus Mucilaginibacter; species Mucilaginibacter antarcticus. The sequence continues at coordinate 163,052 of NZ_JBHUON010000001.1, forward strand.
CGTTAAAACTTCCGCTATAAAGCACGTCAGGGTCTTGCGCTATTCCTGCATCGTTCCTGTATTTTCCGGCTATGCCTATTGGCGAAACCTTTAACAAAGGCTTAAAGCTGGAAGAAATAAGAATAATTGGAATTATGATTAGGGCCTTGGTATTCATAGGATTAAATATAAATAAAAAACAATACAGCGCTTAATAGCGTAAGCCGTTTCTTTCATCCTATCTGTAGCCAAAAAGCTATTATAAATATTATTTGTAATTAATCTAAATAAGAATAACTTTGACAAAAAATAAGCCACACAGCGGGAAACTGTGCGGCTAGGTCCCAATTAAGGGTGTTTTTTAAATGTGACTCTAAAAAACGATGCAATTTAAACAAATTTTGCTCTTGGTGCTTTTATGCGCCATTACTTTCTCTTCGTATGCGCAACGCTCTGGCTCTATCAGCGGGGTAGTCAAAGATCAGGCAGGTACTTTACCTGCAATTACGGTTAAAATAGCCGGAACCAACCGCGCAACAACCTCCAACAATAGTGGTGAGTATTTATTGCAAAACATTGCTCCGGGTAATTACACCTTAGTGTTTACTGGTGTAGGTTTCAAGAAAACCGAACATACAACCACCATAACGGCCGGTCAACAACAAGTAATTAATATCACTTTACAAGAAGACAAGGCCGAGCTTGATGCCGTAATGGTAACAGGCCGCACCATTGTGCAGGAGGTTAACCGCCAGGCTTTTAACGTTACCGCTATTGATGCCAAAGCGCTATATAATACAACTCTTGATTTGAGCGGCGCGCTCGACCGTGTTTCGGGCGTACGTGTTCGTGAGTCGGGCGGTGTAGGATCAAACTTTAATCTTTCTTTAAACGGCTTTTCGGGTAACCGGGTACGCTTTTTTATTGACGGTGTGCCGATGGATAACTTCGGGTCATCATTCCAGATTAACAACATTCCAATTAACGTGGCCGAGCGACTGGAGGTCTATAAAGGTGTGGTCCCGGTTTGGTTAGGATCTGACGCCTTGGGCGGCGCCATTAATATTGTTACCGGCGACAGGTTTAAAAACTACATAGACGCGTCTTATTCATACGGATCATTCAATACACACCGCGGTGTTGTCAACGCGGCAGTGACAACCGATAATGGTTTTACTTTCCGACTAAACGCTTTCCAAAACTATTCTGACAATAGCTATAAAGTAACAGTCGAGGCTGCCGATATCAAAACGGGGGCCTATGCCCCTGCTGCTGTTTTAAAGCGTTTTCATGATACTTATCACAATGAAACTTTAGTAGCAAATGTTGGTGTAGTAGGCAAAAGCTGGGCAGACCAATTGCTTTTAGGTATCACGTTAGGCAAAAACTATAAAGAGTTCCAAACCAGCGTGCGCTTAGTTGTGCCTTATGGCGCCTGGCACCGCCATGGCGACATCATTATGCCGACTTTGAAATACCGTAAAACCGATTTGATTAAAGGCTTGGATGTTACCCTTAATGGTAACTTTAACCTGGGTACCGAGTACAACGTTGATACAGTATCAAGATATTTTGATTGGTATGGCAACTCAATACCTAAAGCGGGCAGCGGCGAGCGTCAAAGAAGCCTGTCGCGATACAGAAATAACACGGGGCTAATAACCGGTACCGCCAGCTATAAAGTTACCGATAATCAAACCGTAGCCTTAAGCAATGTATACAGCACTTTCTCTCGTAACGGTACAGACGCTTTCAACGACGGCTTTACCCGTGGAGAGGTAAAACCAAGCTTGCGTAAAAACGTATTGGGACTTGCTTATACTTATGATAAAAAGAATGAATGGAGTGTATCAGTCTTTGGTAAAAACCTGTATCAAAAAGTACCTGGTCAAAAAGCATTTAACAGGTTTGGATATGGTACCGCCACAAGTTACTTTCTGTCAACCAAAGTGCAACTTAAAGCCTCTTATGAGCGTGCACAACGTTTACCTGAGTCAAACGAATTGTTTGGTGACGTAGAGTTAGTACAGGGTAACCTTTCGCTTCTGCCAGAACAAAGCCACAACGCCAACTTAGGCATAAGCTATGGCTTTAATGTTAAAGACGATCACCATTTCCTGATTAATGCTAATGCAACTTACCGTTACTCTGACAACTATATCTACCAAAGATTTAATCAAAACCAAACGTCTTTAATGTTAGAAAACCTTGAGGGTGTATTCACCTACGGAGGTGAGGGCGAAATAAGATACTCCTATAAAAAATGGCTTTCTGCAGGCGCTACTGCAACTTACCAATATCTTGAAAACCAACAACGCCTTGTGCGCGACGCTTCGGGAAATTTAGTTCCAAGTCCGGTATATAAAGATCAGATGCCTAACATACCCTTCTTTTTTGGTAATGCCGATGCATCTGTAACGCTTAGGGATTTTAAAGGCAAAGGCAATACCCTTAACCTGGGCTACAACCTATTGTTTGTACAAAGCTTTTACCTGTACTGGCCAAGCCTTGGTGGCCGTAGCGACACAGACGATAAACGTGGTATACCATTACAATTAAGCCATGACCTAAGCGCCGTATACAGCCTTAACAACGGTCGTTACAACATTGGCCTTGAAGCTAAAAACATAACCGAAAACAGGCAGTATGACAACTTTAGTCTGCAAAAACCTGGCCGCGGCTTCTATCTAAACCTTCGCTATTTCTTTAACTCTTTTAAAATATAATCCATATGAAACTAAAATCAACTTACGCCTTACTGCTTGCGGCCGCTGCACTGGCATCCTGTTCAAAAAGCAAAAATGCCGATCCTATCCCTGTGTTGCCGACAGAAAAGGGCACCTACATTTTAACGATTAGCCCTACAGCCTCTACTGGCGTTGCCGATTATTTATTAACCTCGTCAAATCTTGAAACCGGCACTACCAGTATTGTTGGTAATGGTATTGAGCAAGACGGTACTTACCGTTATTATGTAACTGCTAACGGCAAATTTTTTAGCATGCTTTATGGCCAGGGCAATCCTGGCGCCGTAACCGCTTATAAGGTTAATGGTGGTAAATTAAGCAAGTTATCAAACTTCCAGACAGAAACCGTACAAGCGTTTGCCCCGGTTAATGATGACCTTATGCTGTTAAAAATTGCACGGAGCTTAACCGCCCCTACTTGTAGCTGGTTTAAAGTAAATACTAATAGTCTGACCATTACGTCGCAAGGAACATTTGATAACCTGGCAATGACCGGCACAGGCGAATTAGCGCACTTTACCTGGATAAAGCAAGTTGGCACTAAGATTTTTGCACCATATCAGTCTATTAACGACAGGAGTTTTAATACTGCTGTCCCTAACAAAGCTTTCATCGCTATCTTTAATTATGCTGATATGAAGCTTGAAAAAGTGATCACCGATGACAGGGCCAGCTTTATTGGCCAGTACTTTACCGATGGTTTGTCAGTACAAGAAAACGGCGACATTTATGGATACTCACCATCAGCTGCTACGACAGCAGGCGTTGTTTCATCTACCAAACCATCAGCTATCTTGAAAATCAAGTCGGGTACTACCGAGTTTGATCAGAGCTATTACTTTGATGTAGAAGCAGCAAGCAGCGGTTTAAATATTACCCATTGGTTATATCTGGGTAGCAACAATTACCTTGTACGCTCTCAAAATAAAGCAGAAAAGACAAGTGGTTTCCCCGCCGGTTTACGCCTGGGTATTGTTAACGTAGTTGATAAAACCTACAAAGCCGTTACCGGTTTCCCTAAGGTCGAAGATGTATCAACTTTAACCGGTAACAACTACTCGCCCAAAGACGGAAAAACCGGTTTCATTGGTGTTAACTTAAAAGACGGTACCAGCTTTGTTTACAAAGTTGACGCAAGCACCGCAACCGCTACCCGCGGCCTAAAAGTTGAAGGTGGGGTTATTACTGCAATTCAAAACCTTAAATAGTATTTAGCTCATCAAATAACCGGGAGATCGTGATATCCTCCCGGTTTATTTTGTTACAACGCAGCATAAATAATAGCACGGCTTATGATCAGTACATTATACTTCATTCAATTTGTTGCCTTTTACCTTTGGCAATTAAGCGCTAAATCAGCTAAGGGTGGCGCTAACTCTACCATAACGGCAAAAATAATCAGCAACAAAAAGGCAGCCCGCATATTGGGTGCTGTGCTACTTTTGATAACTGCTGTTGGCTTTGTATGTGCTATTGGACTCTTGAGTGGCCTTTGCGGCTTTGTTGTTGGATTGATGGGGGTAGGCTGCCTGTCGGTAGTCCTGGAGCCCTTTAATTACTTGCGCCTGCCTGGTGTAGTGGGTCTGTATTTTTGTTGTGTTGCACTCGAAATTTTAATTTAACATGCCGGCAAATAAAAAATATCTAAACAAATCTGGTTGGACCAAACTTTCAAAAATCCTTGCCGGCACCGTTGGTGGTTACCTGGTAACTATCAGTTTCCATGCAGCATTAACGCGTTTATTTCCGTTGGATAGGGTGATGGTTACATCATTTATTACAGGTTACCTGCTTTGGGCAACGCTATTGCTTTTTGCTTTTTTGATTAAACAAGCCTGGAAAACCTGGGCTATATATGTGGGCCTGATCGCCCTTTTCTCGGGTCTTTACCTGATACCAACTGCTTAGATCATGGATAACAGAAAATACAACATTTATTTCAACACGCATACCGTTAGCGGCATCATTATTTGCGGTATCCTGTATGTGATATTTTTTGCCGGCTCGTTCTCTTTTTTTAAAAACGATATAGCTGCCTGGCAAAAAAATGATTCGTACGTAAGCAGTGCCAAATTAGGGAAGCCCGATTTTAATTACCTGATAGATTCGCTGGCAAAAAAGCACAAACTCAAAGGCCGCGACTTTGACTTTAGCATGCAGCACCATACAGCAAATGTATACGTCTCTATGTCGGCATCGCACGATTCGACAGTTAAAAAGCAAAAGGCGCATGGTAAACCGGGGGAACAACCCAAGAAAAAACGTGGCGGCGGCCGCGGCCGTGGTGGTGACAGTGATAACGCCTTTTTTACCTATGATTTTAGTAAAAAAGCTGAGGCTGATTACACGACATCATACACCATGGGCGAGTTTTTATACCGCCTGCACTTTTTGGCGCCAGTTAACCAGGTATTTCCGTTTAGGATAGGGGTGCCGTTTGGTTACCTGCTAGCTGGTATAGTGTCATTTATTTTCTTATTTGCCCTTATTACAGGTTTGCTTTTGCATTGGGACAAGATGGTGTCAAACTTCTTCACTTTCAGGCCATGGAACAAGTGGAAATCTGTTTGGACAGACCTGCATACCGTTTTGGGTGTTATAGGCTTTCCTTATCAGCTGGTATTTGCGCTTACCGGTATCATACTTATTTTTAACTCCTTTTTAATTGTGCCCTACACTAAGTTGTTTTATAAGGGACAGGAAGAAAAAATTTATAAGGACCTTGGTTTTGGGATAAAAGGGGAATTCAAATATACTTACCAAGCCTTGGCTGATACTACTTTTAATTTAAACGATATGGTGACAGCAACGGCCAATAAATGGCAACGCAGCGACATCACATTGGTAGCCATACGCAACTACGGCGATAAAAACATGCATGTAGTTATACAAGGCAAGCCACATACCGACGCGCAGATGAACGGCGTTGGCGAATTGATCTATCGTGTTAGGGACAATAAAATACTGTCAGAACGCTCCCCGCTTTCAGAGCCAACCTACACGGCAACTGTAACCGGGATATTATATCACTTGCACTTTGGCGATTATGGTGGCCGCCCGATTAAAGTAATTTATTTCGTACTGGGTATAATGGGCTGCATTGTCATCAACTCGGGCGTAATGATATGGCTGGTAGCCCGTGATAAGAAAAGCATACCGGAGCGTAAACGCAAGTTCAACTTCTGGACAGCGAATATCTACCTAGCCACAAGCTTAAGCCTATTGCCGGTAACAGGTATCACCATGATTTCGTTATTGTTTATTGATAAACCGGGCCAGCCGGATATTTACCATTGGTTCTTTTATAGCTGGTTAGGTTTAAGCGTTTACTTTATGGCGCTTCGTAATCTTGATCGTGTTAATCGTCATTCTACTTTCCTGTCGACTGTAATTTGTTTTGCACTGCCGATACTTGACGGCGTAGTGCGCGGTAATTGTTTTTGGGAAACTTATAAACGGGGCGCTTTTGATATCCTGTTTATTGATGTGTTGTTCCTTTCGTTAGCCATTATCAGCGCTATCATACTATGGAAAATAAAGACCAAGCCGCAGATGGATGCCACCGCATCGGCTCCTAAAGTTAAGGCAAAATCTAAAGCCAGAGAATTAGCTACCGCTGAATAGTCTTTGTGCAAACTTATAAGGCAGATTAGCGGTATTCGTGCTAATCTGCCATTATACGTTTAAGCTTACATATTATGCATACTATGCTCATGTTTTGCTGTAGTATCGCGTTTTATATCAAAACGTTTCAAGTAATTTTCAGACTCCGTTATGGCCGCATTGTACAAACTATCAAGCCTTTTAACTTTTACCTTTTCGGCCTCAAAATAAGCCACGGCTTCGGCGTTTGATTTGCCATCCATATCGGTCTTAAAGTTTTCCATCCAATTAGACATTTGATCGCTCAGGTTATTCAAGCGCTCAGTAAGTAATTTAACTTCTGTGCGCAACTCCCCAGTATCCACCTCCAAATAGTGGGCTTTTACCCCTGGCATACCTGTTAAACACAGCGAATCCAATGCCATTTTAGTGCTCATCAGCCTTTCATCACTGGCCATTAACCCATCGTGCAGGGTAATAACTTCCTTACGGACATCTTTATAATTCGCCTCATTTTGGCAACTCTGTGTCGTCAACGCAATCGCCGATACACAGATCAAATAGTGGATCTTTTTCATTTGATTAAAGTAAAATTCGATCTAAAAAGCTACAGAAAAATGGATCATCAACCTGTCGCCGGCATTTACCCGGTTGTTTGCCAACTGCTGTGATGCCACATGTTGATAATTGGCCCCGGTAGAATAACGCCCCAAAGTAGCCTCTACCCCACCTATAGCAGACAGCGCATGTCCGCCCGAAACCTCAACCGTATACTTGCCGCCCTCTGTATCTTGCTGCGATGTTTCGTACAGCATACCGGCGTTAGGCGCTATGGTCAGTTTTTCAAAAAACCGAAACTTGTAGTATATTAAAGCGTTGGTTGTCAGCTTGTTTCCGTAGCGGTAATCATACTTGTTTTGGGTATTGATCTTGTAGTTAGCGTTAATATTAAGGCCCAGGTCCATCAGCCGAATATCATAGGCCGCATTCAGCGTAAAATCTGTACTGGCCGTGCCTAATTGGAAGTTATTGGGCGATTCTGTCGACAGCGCTCTTTCAGCAGGCTCGTATTTTCCGGTAGGCGCCTTAACACCCATACCCACCCAAAGCGATTGCAGCAGCAGATCATAACCAACGTTACTGCGGGTGCTAAAAGCATTATAGTAACCCATTACGGCTACATCGCCAAGGCCACTTTTATGACCATCGCCGGCTTGAGCCAGTCGGCTATTAAAGTTGTAAGGCACAAATGCCAGCACTCTGAACTTGGCACCCATGTTCCAACCGCCCCAAACTTCGGCAGTTTGGTAGGTTTCGTCTGATGTCAGGGGGGAGCGTTCGCCGCGGGGCCCTAAGTGCGCGATCAACGCTTTATGCTGATACCGCAGGCCAATGAAACGCTTATTGTATTCGGGCAAAATACCCAGGTAATAGCCGCCCACACCACAGCCGCAAATATCGCAGGCAAGGGATGGCAGGCTGATGACGCTGAGTATAAGTATGATGATGTATTTCTTCATAGTGTTTGTGATTTATTGTTCAGACAAGTCTTTGCGGGTTACAAAGTCTATGTCGTCGAGGGTTTTCAAAAAGGCGGTTAGCTTAGCGCGATCACCGGCAGACAACGTTATCCCCAACTTACCATCCTTTTGCAAAATCGGATCAAGATTTGGAGTTTGCTGTATCCCGCTGATGTAATGGTCAAATACAGCATCCAGGGTTAAAAACCTGCCATCGTGCATATAAGGTGCGGTATAGCTCAAGTTGCGCAGGCTGGGTACCTTAAACTTGTACTTGTCAGTTTGTTGCAAAGTGGCGGTGTACAAACCCACATCGTTAATGGCGCTTGGTGCCAGGCCGTTGTTTCTGAACCCGTTATCAGTGAACAATGGTTCGCTGTGGCAGCTGCTGCATTTGCTTTTAAATAGCTCGTACCCCGCTTGCTCATCCGCAGTAAAAGCAGCACCCTCTTTACGAATCACTCTGTCGTACCTGGAGTTGGCGCTAATGCACATCAACATAAATTGCGACAGCGATTTCATAAACCTTGCAGTAATGATATCCTCTGTGCCAAATGCCGCCTTAAACATCGCCGGGTACTTGGCTACGCCTTTCAGTTTGGCCATAACGTTCTCCAGGCTCTCGTCCATCTCCTCATGCGTGGTTATGGGTACTATGGGCTGCAGGTCAAGGTCAAATACACCGCCGCCCCACATAAAGGCCTTGTTCCAGGCCAGGTTCATGATGGGTGGCGAGTTGCGCGTACCCAGACGGTCGTCAATACCGTGGCTCACATCATGCCCGTGTTGCGTAAAGGCAGAAGATTGAATATGGCACGATCCGCACGAAATGGTGTTATTGCGCGATAATCTTGGTTCATAGAACAGTGACCGACCCAAAATAAAACCTGCTTCGGTAATTTTGTTGTTTGTTAGCTTGTACTCCGGCTCGGGGAAGTTAGCGGGTTTCTGGAAACCCAGAAATCCGCTAACCGTTTGTTTAATTTGATCTTCTTTTTTACAGGCAATCAAAAACCCCGCGAAACCGAATATCACTATCCAGAATGCTCGTTTTTTCATGATCTGCTAGTTTTCGGTGTGATCATGCTTGAATAAACCCGGAAGATTTGCGGATACACTGGTACTAAAATCGCTAAACATAACGCTTGGGTGCGCGGCTATGCTAAACGGATTTTTGCCATTGAATACCCTTATCAGGTCAACCAGTAAATGCACATTGCTTTGCCTGTCTTTACGCACTTTGGCAACGCCACCAGCGGTAAGATCAACGGTGACTGTCCGAATGTTATTGATGGTAGGTGCCGAGTATCCACCGAAACCACCAATATGATACCTGAACGCTTTTTTACCGGTTGGGTCGCCACTAACGTCATTGCTTATCGCGTCGGCATTGCCTTCCATTCTAAAGAAGATATAACCGGAGTTCCAGCCCCAATACATTCCGCCATCATGGCCTCCTGATGGATCTAAGACACCTGTGCGCTTACTGATATCCATGGTACTGCGCAAGCTATCTACTCCAATGGTAAAGGTTACTTTGGTGTAATCGCCCTCGGGCACTTTTACCTTGGCAAAACGGGTGCTACGGTCTGCACTTTTAATCAAAAAGTAGCTACTGTCCTGCTTAACGGTGTACGTGGTACCGTCGGCCTTGCTTACTTTGATATTGCTTATAAAATATTGCACCAGTGATATGGTGAATTTCTCGCCTGCAGCATTGGTATATGGGCTGGCGGTATTGTTAAAGGTCAATGTGCGGTCGCCAACAATGTTATCAAACTCAACAGAGAATGAAGCCAGTACATTCTCATTATATGCAGGGGCAATGTCTGTTTTTTTTGAGCAGCTTGTAAAAGCCAATAGCAGGCATAGGCCTGTTAAAAGTTGTTTATATATTTTCATGATATAGCAATAGTGTAAAGAGCACGCAAAGTCGCTCCTCAAGTTTTCTTAAATTGTTCAATTGATGAATGACTATATCTACTAACCTTGAGGGGTAGACACAGCAAAGCAGGCCCATGTCCATTATCAGTAATGAAACATGCGGCGTATACTTAAGAAAATACTAGGCTATTTTAGGCGGCTGAAATACCGGCAGTGAGCGGCTAACAACGTCTGGTGTTGCAGCCAACGGATAAGATATAATTTGTACAGGTTGAGTAAATGTAATAGCAGTAGCTGGTGCCAGGGCTTCCTGGTAATGGCTCCTTTTTGCTTCCTGCTCCTGTTTTTTCTCTTTTTCTTCGGCTGCTTTCAGTTTTTTCATCAAAAAGCAACTGCCGTTACAGTTCATCCAGGGGCGGGCTTTATTTTCGCAAAGCTGCGCTGCTATGTAGCTTTTATTTACCTGAAAACCGGCATAGATAAAGAAACGCGAAAAGTTGGTACTTATCAGCGTAACCAATAAAAATATGGATACTACCCGGTTTAACATTGCCGCAAAGATAGGTATAGAATGTTTAGCGAATAAATTTCGGGGAGATTTTTATACTTTCCTTATACCCTTTTTAATCAGTAATGCGCCAATCTCGTTAGTCATATTGATAGATGCTTCGATCTCGTCTTTACGTATAGCCACGCTTTCAATATTGAAACCAAATGGGATAGAACGCTCGGCACAAAAATCAATTAGCTCACGGGCAATATTAAGACAAACCTCGACAGAACGCTCCAACATACTTTCGGCATTTTTTAGTTCTTCTTTCAACTCCTCGGGGATATGGATACCCAACCACTCCATAAAGGTTAGCGTCTTTGGCGACCCGCAGGCAGTAAGAGTAAATATAATGGTAGGGAATTTTTTATTGTCTTTAGTGCAGGTTTGGCTCAGGTCCTCAATCACCTGTTTTGCATACTCCACATTAAATACGCATTGCGATATAAAGTATGACACCCCACAAGTGGCTTTGTCAAGTATACGTTGGTCCTCGTCTTTTAAAACGGCATGCCTTTCGGGGATGGTAACGGCGCCAACCACAGAAGTTTCCTGGTGTTTGCTCCAGATTTGATAAGCCTCGGGCAGCGTGGTTCTAACGGGGAAATCGGGTGCAGGTACGCCCACAAATACCGGGTAAAAGGAATTGTTATGTAATTCGTCTAACCAGGCAGAAAGTTCTTCTTTTGAGAATTTTCCCGCCGGGCGATAAATGATTTTAGGTATTTTAAGGTCTTGCAGGTATTTGCCGGCAAATTCAAACGGATCAAGCGCTTTCAGAAACGGGAACGGGCGTTCTTCGACCGTACGGGCAGATTCGTCCTGAACGTCATAAACTATAAGTGCGTCAATATCCAGCGGAATAAGGCGGGCGATAGTTTTCTCGGCTATCTCGCCTATGCGCTCGGGGCTGGTTTCTGACTTGGGAGGCGTAATACCGTAAATTAAAATGCCAGACTCGCCGGTTTGTATCTTGTTTAGGAACATGAGTGTCTAAGTCTTTCAATATAACAACTTTTGTTTTGTTGCCATAGCGTGTGCAAAGGTAAAATTATCTAATTAATAACTGCGGCAAAATCACCCGCAGTTATCGGTTTAGGCCTCAACGCTAATCTGTGTACGAGCCTGTTTGGCCGCCGCAACCATGTTCTCTAACGCGGCTTTCGTCTCCGGCCATTTACGGGTTTTTAAACCACAGTCTGGGTTAACCCAAAGATTTTGCGCCGGCAGCAATTCGGCTGCTTTTGTTAACAACGATACCATTTCTTCTGTTGATGGCACACGTGGCGAGTGGATATCATATACTCCCGGGCCAATCTCATTCGGATATTCAAAATTCGCGAAAGCATGTAAAAGCTCCATTTGCGAGCGCGATGTTTCTATCGTGATTACATCAGCATCCATAGCGGCAATATGCTCAATAATATCATTAAACTCGCTATAGCACATATGGGTATGTATTTGTGTTTTGTCTTCAACACCACTTGCCGTTACACGGAAGGCTGATACGGCCCAATCCAGGTAATGCGGGCGTTTGGCTTTGCGCAATGGTAAACCTTCGCGTATAGCGGCCTCATCAATTTGTATAATGCCTAAACCTGCTTGTTCTAAAGCCAACACCTCGTCACGGATAGCTAATGCGATTTGGTTAGTGGTAACATCACGTGGCTGGTCATCGCGCACAAAAGACCATTGCAAAATTGTAACCGGGCCAGTCAACATGCCTTTCATCGGTTTGTCGGTTTGGGCCGCTGCAAATTTGCTCCACCGCACCGTCATATCTGCCGGGCGGCTTATATCGCCATAAATAACAGGCGGTTTAACACAACGGCTGCCATAACTTTGCACCCAACCATTCTTTGTGAACAAGAAACCGTCCAACTGCTCGCCAAAATATTCAACCATATCGTTACGCTCAAACTCGCCGTGTACCAGAACGTCAATCCCTAGTTCTTCCTGCCAGCGTATAGCCTCTATGGTAGCTTGCTCAAGCGCATAATCGTACTGCTCCAGCGTTAAATCGCCTTTTTTAAATTTAGCACGTAGTTGCCGAATGTCGTCCGTTTGCGGGAATGACCCAATGGTAGTTGTAGGGAAGTAAGGCAAATTAAATCGTTCGCGGTGCAATTGCTGGCGGATAGGGAAAGCGCTTTTGCGGGTAGCATCAGCTTCGGTAATAGCACTAACGCGATCTTTCACAACCTGCTTATGCACTTTTTGCGACGCGCTTCTACTAGCGATGGCTTTTTTATTGGCTTGCAGCAACTCAAAATTTCCGCTAACGATCTGTTTTAACTCGGCAACTTCCTTTAACTTCTGTTTAGCAAAAGCCATCCAGACTTTAATGTCAGGGTCAATGGCAGTTTCCAGATCCAAATCAATTGGGCTGTGCAACAATGAGCATGATGGCGCAATAATGACACGATCGCTGCCCAATTTTTCGATTGCTCTATAAATCAAGGCTAATGATTTTTCGTAGTCATTTTTCCAAACGTTGCGGCCATCAACAACCCCAACAGAAAGTTGCAGGCTATCTGGGATCAACGCTAAAACTTCGTCCAGTTGCTCGGGAGCACGTACCAAATCAACGTGCAAAGCTGCAATGGGCAGGTTTAAGGCTAAGTTTGTATTATCTAACAACGCTTCAAAATAAGTAGCCACCACCAGCTTAACGCCACTTATGCGGTTGGAAATAGCGCGGTAAGCAAAATCAAAGGCTTCTTTTTCTTTTTTAGACAAGTCTAGCGCCAGGCAAGGTTCATCCAGTTGTATCCAGGTGGCGCCCTGTTGTATCAAACGGTTAATGATTTCAACATAAACAGGCACCAATTTTTTTATCAGGTCTACGCGCTCAAAGCCCTGCTCCTTTTCTTTGCCCAATAACAGGTAGCTCACCGGGCCAACTAAAACAGGCTTCGCTTTATCGCCCAATGTTATCTTGCCCGCGGCATATTGTTCAAACACTTTTTCAGACGATATTTTAAATTGTTGTTTACCAGTAAACTCGGGCACTATGTAGTGATAATTTGTATCCAGCCATTTCGTCATTTCCATGGCGGTAATGTCCAGGTTGTTTTTTTGATAGCCACGGGCCATAGCAAAATAAAGATCGATCTCATTATTCCCGGCCACTTTTGTTACGGGGGCGTAGCGCTCAGGTATTACACCTAAAAGCAGGTTCATATCCAGCATTTGGTCGTAATAACTGTAATCGTTACAGGGAATAAGATCAATACCGGCCTGCAATTGCGTTTGCCAGTTTTCTTCCCTTATCGTGTAAGCAACCTGCTGTAATTCGTCCAGGTTAATTTTGCCTGCCCAAAAGTTTTCGCAGGCTTTTTTTAGTTGTCGTTGGCCACCAATGCGCGGGTAGCCCAGGTTTTGTGTTAGCATTTTCTTTAATGTTTTAATTGATAAATTATACTTAAGGCAGGTAATCTGGCTAGTAACATCCATTACTCACATTTGCGCGAAAGCCCATGATTTGCACACGGTTCCCCCTTGATCCCATTTAAGTACGTAGATAAAATCTTAAGCTTAAAATTCTTCTCAAAATTATATATAAAGATTACTGTGCTTTATTTTAATATTTATTCGGCTTAAAAATCTACATTTATCGATTATTAACATTTATTAGTCTGCAAGAACAACTTAAATCATTTAAACAAAGAAAATTATTCTATGCCAGAACTGGACGAAACAGATATTAAGCTTTTAAAACTATTGGGTAATGATTCAACTTTGACCATGAAAGAGCTGGCTGCAAGGGTAAACCTTTCGCCCTCGCCAGTATTTGAGCGCGTTAAACGATTAGAGGGAAATGGTTATATTAAAAAATATATAGCCCTGATAGATTCAGAGAAACTTAATCAGGGGTTGATTATCTTTTGCAACATCAGGCTTAAGCAGCATGACAAAAGTATCGGTCATGATTTTGTGAGCGATGTACTGCAACTAAAGGAAGTAACAGAATGCTACAATATATCCGGCGATTATGACTTTTTATTGAAGGTTTATGCCCGGAATATGAAGCATTATCAAGACTTTGTATTTAATAAGCTTGGGTCGGTAAAAAGCATTGGTAGCACACATAGCACCTTTGTGATGTGCGAGAACAAGAACTCTTACAACATCAATTTGTAGGGTATTTACCCGCTTGGGTAACATATGTGTTAAGGCTTGTGCCGATATGGCCTGAATATTATATTTGTTAAAATTAATTATCTCATTTTAACTCTCTTAATGAAATCAACCCTAACCAAACTAGCCGGCCGTGCCATGGGTGCGGCAACAGTATTGCTATTGAGCAACCTGACAACAATTGCCCAAACCGTAAGCGAGGCCGACAGGCATGCTGTTGTTACCAAGCTTACCGACAGGTTGGTAGAAGTATACCCGTTCCCTGAAATTAGCGCTAAGTATAAAGAGGCTTTGCTTAAATTTGAAGCAGCGGGCCGTTATAATAACCTGACAGAAAACGAATTGGCATCGAAACTTACCGAAGACCTGCGTAAAACGCATAAAGATGTACACCTGCGTGTTTCTCGCAGCGCACCTCAGGGACCAAGAGGTTCGAGACCACAAGGCAACTCTGACGCTAAATCAAATTATGGCTTTAAAAAGGTAGAGATCGACGGCGCTACATCTACTGCATATGTAGATATCCCTGGCCCCTTTTTAGGCTCGCAAGAAGCATTTGAGATGGCGGCGGCGGCTATGGGTATGTCGGCCTACAGCAAGTATATTATTCTTGATGTGCGCCACAACCCTGGTGGTACCGGACAAATGGGCCGCTTCCTGGCATCTTACTTTTACAATCCGGGCCGTGAGCAGTTTTACCTGAACGGTTTTTATAAAGACCGCAAACGCGATGAGCAAGAGTGGACTTACGCTTACACCCCCGGCAAACATATGCCTGACGCTAAAGTATACATCTTAACCGGTAGAGGCACAGGTTCTGCATCTGAGGGTTTTGCTTACGCCATGCAAAAGCTAAATCGCGCTACCATAGTGGGCGATACCAGCGCAGGCGCGGGCATTGCTGGAGGCAACGTTCAGTTGGGCAGCAATCTACAGGCCTTCATCCCTATCAAAATGGTAGTTGGCCCTAACGATAACGTAGGCTGGGAAGGCGTTGGTGTCGCACCGGACGTATTAACGGGTAAAGAAGACGCGTTAGTGGCTACCCGCAAACTGATCTTAAAAGACATTCTACAAAATTCACCGGATTCATTACAAAAAGTAGCCGCCCAATGGGTGATTGACAACGACGGCATTGCCGCCAGCGCTGCTACCAACATGAAAACCAAATACAGCGAATTAGTTGGCAAATACAGCAACAACGTTACTATCACGGCCGTTAAAGGCGATTTATTGTGGAACCGCGTTGAACCCGGCAAACCGGTTGAAAGCTACATTTTAAAAGAGTTAAAACAGGATGTTTTGGTAATCACCGGCTTAAACGCTAACCTTGGCCCAAATTCATCGCGTGTATACATTAACCGCGATGCAAAGGGTAAATCAGCAGGCTTAACCCGTAAAACGCTTATGGGTAATGGCACCGTATCTACCACGCCGCAGCCGTTGACTAAGATTTAATCGGACAATTTTTGTATTGACAAAGCCCCAAATTGAGAGATTTGGGGCTTTGTTGGTTTATTTAGTTAGAGACTTGGAAGAGTATGTACCAGTCAGTACATGATTTCTTATATTCGCTACTGATTTAATACTTCACAGGTTATATAGCTTACGGTAGTTTAGTGTAATGATTTGATATGTGTAAGGTTTATAATACCGTTGGCTGTATAACCGCTATAAATGAGCACCTGCTGAGCCACAGTATCTGTGAACCCCAATCTTTAGAAGATCTCATCAGTTTTCAGAAGACCTACCATATTGAGAAACAGCAAATCATCTCAAATAGTCAATTGCGCATTGACTTGGAACGGCGCACCCTGGCGGTAGAACTTGATCAATTAAGTGCTTTTATCAAAGCAAAAAGCATTGAGGTTAAACGAAAACTATTATTGAAACTTAAAGCCCCAAAAGATAAATTATCTTATTTATCCAGGGATGAGCCTGATGCTAAACCTTCCGTAATAAATTATTTAAAAGTATTTTGGTTGAGGCTTGTAATACGGGTTATCAAACTTATTTCCTATGTTAAATATAAAAATGCTGTAAAATCGCTATTAGATAATTTTAGTATAAAAAATATCCGCTATCAGTTTCTTATTGCGAGCCCTACGGATGCTGTGATGGAAGGCTGTTCTGTAGAATTAAAGAAGCTTACTCATAAAAAAACTGTTATTGACGAGATCAATAATTGGATTTACGGGGCTTGGGGCGAACAGAAGGTTGTTGCTGAATTGGAGAAATTATCAGATGATTGGATATTGATCAATGACTTTAAATACAAATTTCATCGAGCGGTCTACAGAAAAACCGAAAATGATTACATACAATCCATTCAAATAGACCATATTTTAATTAGCAAGTCGGGTGTGTTTTTGATAGAAACAAAAAATTGGGGTGAAAACTCAATAAATAACCCTGAGTTATATTCTCCCATTAAACAAATATCCCGAGCCAACTTTGCGTTGTATAGAATTTTAAACGGCAACGTGCGTAATCAAAAATCACTTCTAAACGGACACTTCCTGGGAACGAAGAAAGTTCCAATCAAAAACTTACTTGTATTGATAAATAAAAAACCTCTTGAACAGTTTCCGTTTGTTAAAATTTTGAGCTTAGCCGATTTGCTTAAATATGTAAACTATTTCCAGCCTTGTTTCTCAAATGACGAAACCCTAAAAATTGCTAATTATTTAATTTCCGTTCAAGGGCGTTAATAAATCTTTGCTGTTCGTTGTCCCGCAACTTTCTTATCAAACGCTTTCTGCAACTCATTAAGTTGCGCATCATAGCCCTTTCTGTCCACAAACGCTGCCGGATTATATTTATCGCCAGGCTGATGTTTTTTGGCAAGGTTAAACTGGCTCGCGTGCGATGCTACCCAAATGTCAAACTTCAGTGCTTTCATGGCTTTTAAAGTGTACGCATAATCCTGCGCCATTTCGGGATAAGCTTTTACATCAGCAAAGCGATTTTCTATGATAATAGTAGGCATATTAGCTATCAGCACCTTGTGCATCCGTTTCTTGCCGTTTACAGTCAACATAAAACTGCATGAACCTTTGGTATGCCCGGGGTGATGCAGCATGGTTAATTTGGTGCCGCCTAATTTTATAACATCATTATCGTTTAGTAAGCGGTCGGCTTTTATAGGTTTAAATGGGCTATGGTTACCGCCAAAATAATAATCAGACAGTCCGCCATCGGTAGCCACGCCTGCATCTCCCCTATCAACCATAAATTTTGCGCCGGTTAGCTTTTTTATCTCGGCCATGGCCCCCATATGGTCAAAGTGCGCTTGCGTGGTTAATAGTATTTTAGTGTCGGCAAATTTAAAACCTAATTTCTCTATACTCGCTTTTATAAGTGCAGTTGACGCTGCTAAACCGGTATTGATCAATATGTTTCCGCCCGACGTTGTTACCAGATAGCAAGCCAAATCGGTGGTGCCAACATAGTATGAATTACCAACGATATTAAACGGAGCATAAGGCTTAACCCATTCGGCACTCATTGCCGCGGGCTCTGATATCTTTTGCGCCAGCCCGAAGGTGTGGATGTATAACAAGCAGATAAGGATCAATAATTTTTTCATAGTATTATTAATGGGTGTGAGATAAAATCCGGTGTGGTCAGTCGACAAATTATGTTATTTGGCACTAATCGGTTTAAAGGCTGTCTAAAACCTCGGCTAATGAGTTCCTGAAACTTACCAAATTGCCTTTATTGCTTTCAAAAATAAAATCTCTCAGGCTTTTACTTTCCACCACCTTGAAGTCGCCAATGATAGCCAGCCGGACTCTGCGGTTTGAAAACTTCTGTAGCACATCTCCAGCTAGCCCCGTTTTTAAGTCGAAGAAATCTGCGGCCAACTGCCCGGCTTTAATAATAATCGCATCAAACCCCTGATAATACAGGTCGTTAAGTACCTGTGTGCCATCATCGACGGAGTTTATTATTATAGCGTCTGACAGAATTTCCGCTATCTGTATTCCGTTTTTTTGATGGGTGATGATTTGCATAGTTGCTAAAGTAGAAATTTTTGATGCGATTGCAGGTATTTGTCGTGATTGCAAAACTTGCACATGTCGCAATCAGCCCCTTAACTTGTCGTTTTTGCCCATTCTCCGGGGCACTGTATGGGCGTACATTTGATTAACTAAAACAACAAACTCATGGCGACTCAAATTTTCGTAAATCTACCGGTTAAGGATCTTGACAAATCTGTAGAATTTTTCACTAAACTTGGTTACACGTTTAACCCGCAATTTACCGATGAGAAAGCAACTTGCATGATCATCAGCGATACCATTTACGTGATGCTGCTAACGGTGCCTTTTTTTCAAACCTTTACTAAAAAAGAAATTATTGACGCGCACAAACAGGTAGAGTGTACTATTTGCCTATCGGCTGATAGCAAAGATGCCGTCAATAAAATGGTGGAAATAGCTGAAACCGCAGGCGCAATTATACCAAACCCGGCCACCGACTACGGTTTTATGTATCAGCATAGCTTTGCAGACCTTGACGGACACCATTGGGAATATGTATGGATGGACCCAAAGGGCGTGCCCGAGCATCAGGCATAACGTATTAATACCTTATCGATAAGAGTAACTACGCGTTTTTAAGTCAAGCCTAACTGTTTGCGCGATAGTTGATATTGTTTAGTATAAAAACTAACACTATGGAAACTATCAATTTAAACAATCAGGACGAGCTCGTAAATAACACAAACTCATTCAACATTGGTTCGGCTAATGAGTCTGACAATGGTATAGCTGACCAAACCGATTACCCGGAAGATGATCTTAAAGGCGACGATGATCTTGAAGGAGATGATCTGGCTATCGGCGACGATATAGAGGATGCTGATTTAGGGAGAGAGGACGATTTTGGATCTCAAGACTCAGAAGGTGGCGACCTTACAGGTGGCAATGAGTTGAGCGAAGATGCCGATTTAGACGACTCCGATCTCACCGACGATAGCGACGTTGACGGAATAATTCGGGCGCTGCCAACCCGACAGAACTTAATTCGTAAACAGTAGTATCTGATATATGGAAACTAAACTCCTTTCTCCGAAATGGCATGCACTGATAGACTATGCTTTAACCGGTAGCCTGTTGGCACTGCCAACCTTGCTTAAAATGAACAAGCAAGCCAAATTGATTTATGCCGCCGAAGCTGCCGTATTATTGCCTTACGTGGCACTAACCAAGCAGCCGTTAGCACTAAAAGGGTTGATCCCTTATAAAACACACGGTAAGATAGATGCTTTCAATGTGGCACAATTTGCTGCTCAAAGCTTGCTGCCGGCTTTCCGTAAAAACCGTAAAGAACTGCTTTTTAACGTTGCTTTTACAGCACTAGCAGGCATTTCGGTCCTACTAACGGATTGGAAAGCATCTCAAGCTTCGTGATTATGATGAAAATTGGTAAGGACCTTGAGAAGTTGCTAAGCAAAGTTTACGAAGCCGATGCTATGGTTGAACGCAGCATGGGGCGCTATGACCTGGCTTTTAAAACTGATGACCAAGGCAGACCAACAATACTGTTTATCGGCAAAGCCGATGAAGAAGGAAAAATAAAAGGTGAACGTTTTGCCCGCCGCTTGGTTACAGATGCGGCGGGCAATATCGTTAAAGATCACTGGGATAATAAGGGTAAAGTTTAGTTACCTATTTTAGCAAGACCGCGTGTGGCCGGGCCGGTTATCACTTTACCGTCAATATCATAACGGGCGCCGTGGCAAGGGCAATCCCAACTACGTTCGGCATCGTTAAAGTTTACAATACAGGCTGCGTGTGTACATACCGGGGTAAGCGCATGGATCTTACCGGCTTCATCACGATAAGCGGCTATCTTCTCTCCGTCAACTTCCACTACTTTACCTGTGCCGGGTGCCAGGCCTTGCAGCGACTCTGTTTCATCAATATTAAACCTGTCGGCCACAAAATGATAGGCCACGTCGGCGTTTTCTTTAATAAACTCGGTAAAACCGGTAATTGGCTTAATTCGCGCCGGGCTAAATATCTCTTTGTATTTGCTTTCGCCGGTCGCAATCAGGTCACTTAATATTTTGCCGGCAATGCTACCCAGCATCATACCATTGCCATTATAGCCTGTGGCACAATAAACACCCTCGGGCGCTTCGGGCATCTGCCCTATGTATGGAAAGCCGTCGGCAGGGATATAATACTGCGCCGACCAGCGGTATTTTACCGACGATACATTGTAATATTGGCGCGTATATTTCTCCAGGTCCTCAAAAGCTTTTTCAGGATCATCGTGCCCGGTTTTATGGTCATTACCGCCTATAATTAGTAACTGCTCGCCATCAATTTCGTGCGTACGTACATAATGATAAGGTTCTTGCATATCGTAGATCAGAGCATCGGGATAATTTGCGTCTTTAAGTTTAACGCCTAAAACGTAGCTGCGATAAGGGGCGCATCTAAAACTAAATGAAGTTATCTTGGGTGGGATGTGCGTAGCATAGATTACCGCGCCGGCAGTGAATGTCAACTCCCCGGCCTTTACTGTAAGTGTTTCATCTTCTTTTGACACATCGTCCGCCAAAACATTTTCCATCACAACACCGCCAGCCGCTTCAAAAGCGGTAAGCAAGCCCTGCAAATATTTTATAGGATGAAACTGCGCTTGCCCTGGAATTATCACGGCTTGTTGAAAAGGCACCGGCGTTGGCACCTCAGTCTCGTAAGCCATATCCACCCCAACTTTTAGCGCACTATTATAAATATCTTCCAGTTGTTTTACCTGGTCTTCGTCTTCCGCATACACGTAGCCGTTCTTTTCGGCGTAGTCGCAAGTTATGTTGTGCTGATCGATAAGTGCCTTTATAACCGCATGCCCCTCGTTAACAGCGTCGGCAAATAACTGTGCGCCCTCTTCGCCGAAACCGCTTTCAGCTTCCTGATAAGTTGTATCGGCAAAAGTATTAATATGCGCGCTGGTGCCGCCCGTAGTACCATAGCCCGGCCGGTGAGCATCCAGCACTAAAACCTGCTTGCCCTTTTGTTGTAAGGATAACGCAGCGGTTAGCCCGGTAATGCCACCACCTACAACAATAACGTCAAAGCGTTGACTATTGTTAAAGCCGGTTTTTAGCGCTGGCCCGGTAAGCTCCGCTTGCCAGGGGCTGGGTAACCCGCCGTCTCGTTGTATTTTATCTGTGTTCTGCGTTTCCATTGGTAGTTGTTTGATGGTAGCCTTTAAAACAACATTTTCAAGCGATTAGTTTTGCGGCAAATACGGTTTTGGTTGGGTGTAAGTACGTGGCACGGCTAATCTCCCTTAAATATACCCAAAGCATTAAAATGTAATTTGCGGCACGACGACAGTAGGCATTGTCATCTGATAAGTTATATTTGGCCTAAATTTTAAAAGCATTAAAAATGGCAAAGGCATCTGAAGTTAAAGTAGGAAATATATTACGCTACAACGGCGAACTGGTAACCGTTACCGAAGTTATGCACCGCACACCCGGTAAAGGCGGCGCATTTTATTTAGACAAATTTAGAAACATTAAAACTGGTAAAATAGTTGAAGCACGTTTGGGTACAGACGAGCAGGTTGAAATTTGCCGTGTAGAAACCAATGATTACCAATACTTGTACGACGACGGCGATTTTATGGTGATTATGCATAACGAAACTTATGAGCAGTTTAACATATCTAAAGACTTATTAGGCCCATCTGTAAAATTTTTGGCCGAAGGCATGAACATCGTGGTATCTTTTGAAAGCGAAGAGCCAATCATGGCGCAAATGCCAAACTTTGTTGAGTTAGAAATGACTTATGTAGAACCTGCTGTTAAAGGCGACACATCATCGGGCGCCATGAAGACGGCTACTTCCGAAAACGGTATTGAAATAAAAGTGCCGCTTTTTGTAAATCAGGGCGATAAAATAAAGATAGATACCCGCACCGGCGATTACGTCGAGCGTGTAAAATAACATAGACTTGTTATTTTGAAGCCGATAGAAAGATCGGTTTTTTGTACTGGGAACAATAAATAAAAAATGGCCTTTCTCACTAAGAAAGGCCATTTTTTATTTGAGTGTTCCAATGAGTCAAAAGATTATTTTGTAAATTGGATTATTACCTCTTGGCTACGTTAGCCGGAGGTGGTTTAATCTTTACACGGTATAAGTTGTCCATTTGTCATTGCTGGCGTTGGAGGCTACCACATTATCTATAAACGCCATGCCGCGTATACCTTCGTTGATCGAAGGAAAGTCAAGCCATTCTGGTTCGGGTTCCCTTCCTTCTATCCTGGCGCCAAGGGCCAATACAAAGTTTTTGTAAAGATTAGCAAATGCTTCCAAATAGCCTTCGGGATGCCCTCCCGGCGTACGGCAATTCGATGTCGCGCTTTTAGATAGCCTGTCGGTGTAGCCCCCGCCTGCTCTCAAGGTTTCGGCTGGCCTATCAAACCATCGTACGGTTAAGGTGTTGGGTTCCATTTGCGACCATTCCAGCCCCCCGTTCTCGCCATAGATGCGCAGTTTAAGGGAGTTTTCCTCGCCGGCAGCAACCTGGCTCGCTATCAGCGTGCCTGTGGCTTCTTGTTCAAACTTAAGCAGAACGGAGCCGTCGTCATCAAGCATACGGCCATCAACCACGATATTAAGCGCAGCGTTTAATGCGGTAATCTTAAGGCCCGAGGTGTACTCTGCCAAATGCGCGGCATGCGTACCTATATCGCCCATGCAACCAGCTTTGCCAGATTTTGAAGGGTCTGTGCGCCATGATGCCTGCGCATTTCCTTCACGCTCAGACAGGCGGCTAAGCCAGCCCTGCAAATATTCTACATAGATCTTCCTCACTTTTCCAAGTTTGCCTGATTTGATGATCTCGCGGGCTTCTTTAACCATAGGATAGCCTGCGTAAGTATGCGTAAGCAACAGCATCAGGCCTGTTTCTGCAAGTTTTTTCTCCAATAGTTTAGCCTCTTCCAAGGTAAAGGTTATCGGTTTTTCTATAACCACGTTAAAGCCACATTCAAGGGCTTTCATGGCGGGGGCAAAGTGTGCGAAATTTGGTGTAACGATAGTTACAAAATCCATACGCTCATCTGCCGGGCGCGCCGCCTCTTTGTCAAGCATGTCAATATAAGAGGTATAGATCCGGTCGTCGGGCAAGAATAGCATTTTTCCGCTTTCCTGAGCTACGTCAGGGTTTATACTTAAAGCGCCGCAAACTAATTCAACTTGACCGTCCATGTTTACGGCCAGCCTGTGGATAGCACCGATGAAAGCATCTTTGCCCCCACCTATCATGCCCATACGCAGTTTTCTTTTTTTCATGTGTTTATTGTGTTTTATAATGTAAAGATGTAATCTGTCAAATTTGATGTAAGATATTATTAATTTACAATATCAACACAGAAAAAAAGAGTGGCCAATATCGATTACACTGGTAGCAATTTCAACAAGAGGGATGGGGTATTGGTCGAACAAGCTTTCATCTTGCTGTTTGTCCAGTAATGAAAACCAGCAAGGTATCGTTGAGGCGATTCTTCCAATAGCCACCGAACGGAGCGCAGATAAAGCACTTGCCCTTCCGAGGTTGCCCGTGAGCCTTGGAAGAAAGCTCACCGGATAAGGCCCTCATAACGATACGCCCCGCTCATAGACCCAACCCAAATACTACCGTCGTTGCCTTCTAAAATGCCGAAAAGCCTTCCTTTATTTCCTTTTTGTTTTGGCTTTATTTCGGTTGCAGCCGGATTTTTATCTGTCAATGATTTTGCATCATAACGCGTCAGCACCCAGTTCCGGTCAGTTGCATTTTCTGAGCTGGTCCAAATGTTGCCTTTTTTATCCTCGTAGATATAACTGGTAACATTCTGTGTGACATTGGTGAAGGCGCGGCCGTCATAGCGCCAAAGGCCATCTTTACCGCCCAGCCAAATGTTGCCTTTTTTATCTTGTACAGCACTGCTAACATTTACAAATGATTTGCCGTTTGGATTGGCGACAGCTGTTGCTGTTATGCCGTCGTAAACATAAAAACTGCCCTTGGTGCTAAACCATAATTTCCCTGTTTTGTCTTCAAAAATGTCATTAATATCATTTTGTCGCCAAAGCTCATCTTCGTACGTCGATACGTGGGTAGAATCAGAAGGAGCGCCCTTTGTGTCCAATCCTTCTTTCATTTTAACGGTTTGGAAAATTTTGCCATCGTAGCGACTGGCCCCGGCATCGGTACCGAACCAGATATTCCCAGCCTTATCTTCATAAATACCAGTAACAGCATCGCTGGCAAGGCCCTGTTTGGTGTTGTAATTTTGGAAAGATTTCCCATCGTAATAATAAACGCCCGAACCAATAGTGCTAACCCAAAAATTCCCTTTCCTGTCCTCTAAAACAGCGTAGAAACGGGCCGAACTTACCTTGCCGGTAATATTGGTAAATAATTTCCCGTCCGATCTGAAAATGCCTTTCACGGTAGCAAGCCAAATGTTGCCTTTGCTATCCTGCTTAATGGTACGAACCAAGGCCTTTGGTCCTTGAGTAGCGGTAAGCTCTTTTGTTTCTTTGTTTTGGGCCTGGCAGGGCACGTAAAGAGCAAACATTAATAACAATGTGTAAACGTGCGGGTAGTTACTGGTTTTTCTCATGATGTAAAAAATTGATTGAGCAAAAGTATAGCGACACCTCTCATGTTGAGGAATTTGGATTGTAAATAAAAATGTAAAATGTTTGTAAATGACGGGGTTACAATGTAGATTAACACAAAGACAAAAACCTATGGCTTTACACACAAGCGGGACGCTTGCGGTAGTGGCGGGACGGTTTCTGGTAAAAAACACATGAGGTCCACATTGTAAATACAAAATTTACATTTTTATTTACAATCCAAATTACTAAAGCCGTAACATATCAAAGTAGATTTGCTGAACCAATTTTGATATGAAATGAAAAATAAAAGAAATGTTTTGTACAGCCTGGCTATCATGTTGGTTGTCGTAATTTATTTCCCGGTACAGGCTCAGCAAAAAAAGGGCACTCATCGCGCTAACTTTTCCGGCGAATGGAAATCTAAAGAGTCGATAAGTATGGGCGGAAATATTGTTTGTACATATAATTCGGGGGACCGTATGCTGGCTAACACAATGAAAATAGCAGAGCAGGTAAATTTTCTAACCATAGATGTGTCAAGTTCGTTTCCTGGCGCAGCGCTGGTTAAAAGCCAGGAGAAACTGACCTTTAATGGTAAAGCAACCGAGATTAATCACGGCCAGGGAAGAGGAAAGAAGTTTACCGCAAAGTGGTCAGCTGATGGCCAAACTATGACTGTAAACTCAACTGTACTCCTGAAGTATCCTCAACAGAAACAAGAATTTGTTTACGTAACAGAAGTTTGGAAGTTGAGCAATGATGGCAAATCCATTTCTATTCAGGCCAATGCGAAATCTACCATATTCAACGGTGAGCGTTATTGGAAGACGGTGTTTGAAAAGGCCTCTTAGTAGTTTTTTTGCCGCTGTTTAGTGTTATCTTACTTTATGCTTTCACCTAATTGTTGTAGTTTCTCCTGATATTTTGCAACCATTTTATCTTGGGTAAACATGCTTTTATAATGTGCTCTGCAAGCTGACCCCATTTGTTCATACTCATCTGCAGATATTTTAACCAGGTTATTCAATGTTAGGGCCACCTGGTTCCAGTCTTCCTCTAGTTTAAATCCGGTTTTTCCGGGTATAGCTATTTCCAGATTGCCTCCAACATCGTTTACTAAAAGTGGCTTTCTCATCATTAGGCCCTCAATCAAGCAGGTGGGCAACCCCTCTCTTTCTGAATAGAGCATTATGTAATCTACCGTAGCTAAATATTCTGGAATGCGATCTACAAAGCCTAACGTGCTAAAGCTAGGTTCGTTTTTACAGCGCTCTTTAAGTTCGTCATACTGCGGACCAGTACCTATAAAGTGGATCTCTATAGCAGGCAGCAGCTTGCCTTTCAAATTTTCTACGATTTTTAGCTGCCGTTTCAAATCATATATCTTTGCGGGATATGCAATAATAACTTGTTTCCCTGGCAGGTAATTAGATGGCTGGTTGTTATACTCATCCTTTAAGCCATTATATATCAATTTAATATTTTCACCTTTTAAACCAAAATAATTACGCAGGTTCTCAGTTACCTTGTTTGATATAGAAACGATGTCTCGGGGGAATAATGTTGCCCAATTTAATGTATCGTACACGCTGTGTGCGACATATATTGCCTTGAAATTAAGAAAGAACACTCTTTTTAATATCATTATAACGGTCATCATCTTCCGGCTATGTACAAGCAGAATTTTGTTGTTAAGCAGAAAAGGGTTTCTAAACTTTATATATTCTGACGGGGCAATATTATATTTCGGGTGCAGGTTGCTATAATCTTTAAACCCTAATATCTTGGCCTTGTACGTGCCTTTTATCTCGTGATGTACAATCATCAGGATTCGTTGGGCACCCCCATACTCATGCAAATCATCAGTGAATGATAATACTTCAAGGCCCATTGCGTTATTTTTAACTTTAGTCAACTTTAATAGGTGAGTAATTGAATCAAAAAACATCTTAATTGGTTACTATCTCAATAGTTTGGTTTTAATTTTATTAAGGAGTTAACTTAGGGCTGCCTTAACACAGATTGCCACACCCCTAACATCCTACAAAGGGCTTCTGCATTAGAAATTTTTTCGATGACAATAAAACGAGGCAGCTCAAGCGTGTTCTTGATTCGCTCTTTGGTAAGCGGTACTTGTTGTGTGGTATACGCTATATCATAATTCAATTTCCGTAAAATTTCAACTTCTCTTGTGCCATAGCTTCCGTTGGGATAAGCAAATGAATTTATTTGTTTTCCTATCCATTTTTCAATAGTTTGTTTGGATTCGCTAAGTTCGACAAAAGCCTGTTCTTCGCTGCATTGGGACAGTATGGGATGGGAAATAGTGTGTCCGCCTATGGTCACCATGTCTTGTTTGCTTATAGCTTGCAACTGGGAGACGGTCATCGCTTCACGCTGCAGGGTAACTTCTTCTTTTATCTGCTTAATTACGGCAAGTCTTTCCTCGTTGGGTAAATTCTTAAAATATTCAACAGGGTTAGTGATAATCTTCTTTTGCTGCCCCGGCCAGATATATGACCACCAGAAAACTCCGTTTTCAACAGGTTCTGTAGATATAAATATGGTTACCGGTACCCGGAATGTTTCGGCAATAGGAATAACTGCTTCAACATTACCTTTCCAACCATCATCAAATGTAATTACTACAGCATTCTTTGGGAACGGCTTCTTGCCTGTGGAAACGGCAAGGATATCGTTTTGATCTAAAAAAGTTAAACCATTTTTTTTTAACCAGCTAATGCAATAATGAAAAGTATCCCTGGAAGGATCATGAAAAAAAAACGAGAGGATCATTTCTCCTTTTTTAATACGTTGCTTTACGCGGTAGGTAAAGCCTAAAGCAATAAAAATATTTGCTAATAACCAACCCCCATAATATCGTATTATATTTTTCATATTTCATCGCAAAACGAAGGTTCCCCTTGCAGGAGCTACACTTTTAAGCATAATAATACAATATTTTGAGCCTTATTGTTTTATTTATAAATTATTCATTTATAGATAAGAATGGTCCAAATTTAAAGAATGGCAAGTTATTTCTGTTCAAGTCAATGCAAAATCTTCCATATTCAATGGTGAGCGTTATTGGAAGACGGTGTTTGAGAAAGTGTCTTAGGATTAAAATTTTAGGGGCGTTGGATGGTGTTGTACCAACATCATACCTGACAAATGCGGCACGCATGCGTAGCGATGGGGGAATAGTTTACTAAATTGCTTACTTTAGCCTAAACCAATCAATACCGCCATGCTTGCCTATCGCCGTGTCATCTCACTTGCTGTCGCTTTACAGCTCAGCCTTGTTTTATTGTTAAATGGACAAGATCTGCCACGCAGCAAACCCGAAGACCAGGGAGTCGATTCTAAAGGCATATTGGGTTTTGTGAACGCTACGCGTAGCAGTAAAACCGAATTTCACAGCTTTATGCTGGTCCGCCATGGCAAAGTAGTGGCCGAGGGTTGGTGGAATCCGTACAAACCTGAATTGCGACATACCCTTTACTCATGTAGTAAAAGCTTTACCGCTTCCGCAATCGGGTTTGCTGTCGCTGAAAAGAAATTGGCGCTTACGGACAAAGTGATCTCTTTTTTTCCTGATAAATTACCGGCTAACGTAAGCCCTAATCTGGCGGCGCTGACCGTAAAGGACGCGTTGATCATGGCAGACGGGCAAGACCCGGAGCCCAGCCGTTTATCGGCCGAAGCTGATTGGGTAAAAGGCTTCCTGGCTACACCCATTGTGCACCAACCGGGTAGCGTTTTCCTCTACAATTCTTTAGGCACCTACATGCTTTCGGCAATCATTCAAAAAGTGAGCGGCCAAACGCTGTTACAATATTTAAAACCAAGATTATTTGACCCGCTTGATATAAAGGGTATGGATTGGGAAACTGATCTGAATGGCGTTAATACCGGTGGTTGGGGCCTGCGCGTTAAAACCGAAGATATGGCCAAATTTGCCCAGCTTTTTTTACAGCATGGTCAATGGAACGGCAAACAGGTACTCCCTAAAGGCTGGGCCGAAGAAGCCAGCTCGGTGAAGATCATCCAACATCCTGACTTAGCACAAGCCAGGAAGGATGCCAGCGACTGGGAACAGGGTTATGCTTATCAGATGTGGCGTTGCCGGTATAACGCTTACCGTGGCGACGGTGCATTTGGTCAGTTAATGATTGTTATGCCCGACCAGGACGCAGTGCTGGCGATTACGGCAGAAACCTCAGACATGCAGGGGGAGATTAACCTGGTTTGGCGATACCTGTTGCCCGCGATGACTGTCGGTAAATTGCCAGCCAATAAAATAGCCTACGCGCAATTGCAAACCGCCTTGAAAGAGCTGGCTTTGCCGCCAGCAACTAACAGCTCAGTAAGCGAAAAAAAGAACGGCACTTATCAGCTGGAAGCCAATAAGTTCAATTTCAGTACCGCCACTTTCAATAACAAACAACTTACGCTTAAAAACGATACGGCCAGCTACACACTGGATTTTGGCGCCGGAGCCTGGCAAACAAGCACCACGCAAAAACCCGGTCCGTCCCTAACCGCAGGGGCACAGGAGAACCGAAGCATGCTTTTCCCCGCTAAAGTAGCCGGCAACTACAGCTGGACCGACGAACGTACAATACAACTGACCTTACGTTATATTGAGAGTCCTCATACTGAAAAATTTACCTGCATTTTTGATGACCAGGGTTTGACCATGAAAATTACAAATACTGTTGAGCGTGGCAAAGAGACCATCATCAAAGGTAAACTTCGCTAAAAGTTGGTCATGTGTTTCCTATCCCTTGTTGGTGTTCTCACCAACAAGGGAGCGGTGGGAAGGTGCATGGTAAGAGTACGGCGGTAATTACGGGTTTAACACTTGCGTATACTTGTGGTAATCATCACAAAAAAAGCCTTGATCTTTTGATCAAGGCTTTTTCATTTCTGGGTAGCGGCAGCAGGGCTCGGACCTACGACAGTAAGTCGACGGATAAGAGATCCAGCGAACTACCAACAAAATATTTTTAAAATAAGAAAGGTAGCGGAAGCAGGACTCGAACCTACGTCCGTTAGCTAACGGATATGAGCCACCCGCATTAAAGCCTACAACTTCGAACACTATGCCTGTAGGCTCCAACTACACCGAAAGCCACTTTTCTTCCGAGCTGGGGCCTCAATAATATTTAAAGCTATTACAACTTGGCGTCTGATTTCTTTATAATTTTCCGCATATCTTTTTGCAATGCAGCCTTCAACTCATCTATTGCGCTTTCGCACATCGGCATAATTTTTTCAGGGGTCATTACAGGTACACCGCCAACTAACGGTGCCATGTTTTTTGATTTTGCATCCTGTTTAATAGAAAATACCTTGTCGCCGTTTTTATTATATAAAGCTAAAGTGCTTACGGCGCTAACTTTTACTACACCCATGCCACCAAAACCTATTTTAATCAGTTTAAAATGTATAGATACGGTCATTATACCATCGGCTTCGCTAAACATCTTTGCCATATTTTCTTCATTCGGGCTTCCTACGTAGTGCAGCAATATCTTATAACCATCTACTGCGGTTAAAAAATTTGCAGTGTTTAATATGCCGCTTGTTGCGTTGCCAACCGGAACAAAAGCCTTGTAGGCTTCGTTCTTTAAAACTTTCTCTTCGGGCAGCACCGCAAACGGAAGGCTTTTTGAATAATCATCGAAAAACCGGGTATGAAAGTCATTTAACATTGGTGTTAAGTTAAATGCAGGGTCTTCGTTAAGTTTGGTAACCGCTAAATAAGCTACCTCTCCAAAGTCGGTTACGTCAATTTGCTTGTTGATAAAAAAGCTTACAACGGCTACGTTTTTAGTTTGCGCGTTTGCAGATCTGATGGCAAACATCGCTAGCATCAGCGTAAAAAATAAAGATTTCTTCATTTGGGATTTGGATAAGGAATTGATGAACAGAAAAGTAAGAAAAGCTTTTAGCTTTAATGTCAAGTCTAGGTTACTAAATAAAAAAAGCCTTAATCTTTCGATCAAGGCTTTTCACTTTTGGGTAGCGGGAGCAGGACTCGAACCTACGACCTTCGGGTTATGAGCCCGACGAGCTACCAACTGCTCCATCCCGCACTGTGTTTTGGTGTTATTACATAACGGGCATAACTCCGTAATGTTTGTCCCAATTGTCAAAAAAGCATTTTGTGCTCCCGTTTTATTGGACTGCAAAGATATAATTCGTTTCTTTGCAGTCCAAATATTATTTTAATTTTTTTTCTATGGGTCATAAAGCAGGTTTTGTAAGCATCATTGGTAAACCAAACGCGGGTAAGTCTACCCTGATGAACGCGCTTGTTGGCGAAAAGATGTCTATCATCACCCCAAAAGCTCAAACCACCCGCCACCGTATATTGGGTATTGTTAATACAGACGAGTACCAAATTGTATTTTCTGACACCCCGGGTATCATCAAACCGCACTACGAGCTGCATGAGCGTATGATGCACCAGGTAGAAGGATCGATAGTCGATGCCGACCTGATATTGCTGGTGACTGACATTTACGAGGAGTACGACGAAGAGGATGTGATCAAAAAATTGGCCGGATCGGAAGCGCCGCTACTGGTACTGGTTAACAAAATTGACCAAAGCGACGAGGAAAAGGTTAAAGCTAAAATTGAATACTGGCAAGAAAAACTGAACCCTAAAGCGGTTTTTGCGATATCTGCCTTGCATGATCATAACGTAATATCAGTAATGAACTTTGTTATTGAGCATTTGCCGGAGCACCCTGCTTATTACGAAAAGGATCAGTTAACAGACAGGAACGACAGGTTCTTCGCGTCAGAAATGATCCGTGCACAGTTGTTGAAGCAATATAAAAAAGAGATCCCGTACAGCTGCGAGGTTATAGTGACCGCCTTTGTTGAAGGCGAGAAGCTGCACCGCATCAGCGCCGAGATTATTGTAGAGCGCGACAGCCAGAAGAACATCATTATTGGCGAAGGCGGCAAAATGCTGAAAATAGTAGGCACCTACGCCCGCCGCGACATGGAAGAGTTTTTTCAGAAAAAGATCTTCCTGGAAACCTTTGTTAAGGTTATACCAGACTGGCGCAGCAAAAAAAATTACCTGAAAAAATTTGGGTACGAATAGAATAGTTATGAGATTTGAAATGTGAGATATGAGCGCCTTTAAGCAGGCTATTATATCTTTAGTTTTGAAGCTCAGGAATGCAATAAATAGATGTTGATTGTGGATGTGCAGAGTCAAAGTCTCACATCTCAAATCTCACATCTCAAATCTTATAAAATGAGTAACATAGTAGCCATAGTTGGCCGCCCCAACGTAGGCAAATCAACCTTATATAACCGTTTAACAGAAACCCGCAAAGCTATTGTGGATGACTTTAGCGGCGTAACCCGCGACCGTCATTACGGTACCTCTGAGTGGACAGGCCACGAATTTACCGTTGTTGATACCGGTGGCTACGTAGCCAACTCTACCGATGTGTTTGAGGCCGCTATACGCGAGCAAGTAGTTATCGCCATCGAGGAAGCGTCAATCATTTTGTTTTTGGTAGATGTTACCACGGGGATTACTGATTTAGACGACGACATTGCAGGCTTACTGCGCAGAAGCAAGAAACCCGTTTTTGTTGTCGTTAACAAAGTTGACAACAACAATCAGCAGGTAGACGCTACGGTGTTTTACAGCCTGGGCCTTGGCGAGATTTACAACATCTCATCGATGACAGGGTCTGGCACCGGCGAATTGCTGGACGAGATGGTTAAACATTTTGAGGATATCAAACTTGAAGAAAATACCCGCCCCAAATATGCCATAGTTGGCCGCCCTAACGTGGGTAAGTCATCTATCATAAACGCCTTGATTGGTAAAGACCGTAACATTGTCACCCCTATTGCCGGCACCACGCGCGATTCTATCCATATCCATTATAACCAGTACGGTCATGATTTTATGCTGATTGATACCGCGGGGATGCGTAAAAAGACCAAGGTAAAAGAGAACATAGAGTTTTACTCGGTTATGCGTACCATTAAAGCCCTTGAAGAGGCCGACGTCATCATCCTGATGATTGATGCGGTTGAGGGTATCGAGTCGCAGGATATCAATATTTTCCACCTTGCCGAGAAGAACAAGAAAGGCATTATGGTGGTAGTTAACAAATGGGATTTGATTGAGAAGAACAATAAAACCACCAAGGTTTTTGAGGACATTATCAAGCAAAAAATAGCGCCGTTTAGTGATGTGCCTATTGTATTTACTTCGGTTACCGAAAAGCAACGCGTATTGAAGGTAATTGATGTGGCTAACAAGGTTTACGAAAACCGCGCCCGCAAAATAGCCACGTCAAAACTTAACGAAGTGATGCTGCCTATTATTGAGCATTACCCACCACCGTCTTTAAAAGGTAAATACGTTAAAATTAAATACGCTACGCAGATAGCGGGCACATCGCCCATGTTCGCGTTCTTCTGTAACTTGCCACAGTATGTTAAAGAACCGTACTATCGTTTTATAGAAAACAAGCTCAGAGAAAACTTCGACTTCAGCGGCGCGCCAATACAGGTGTGGTTTAGGCAGAAGTAGCGGAAATGCCGATTTGCAATTGTGCGATGCTATTTATGATTTAATTGTTTTTGGCGTTAAATACTTGCGCGGTAAAACAGCTTTGCCTTAGAAAGGCATTGTGCACATTGGCAAATCTGCATATTCGCACATTAAATACTTTCTACCGCTTTTCTGATCGTGGCGTCGTTGGCGTTAAGGGTGCGGTAGTATTCTTCGTCGCCCCATTTAAAGCGGGCGGCAAATGCTTTGATCAAATTTTTAAGGTTGTCTTTAGACGACATTACCTCGCGGGCATCCATATCCGGGATTTTTTGCGATGCATAGATAATAAAATTGCCCAGGTCGGCATCGCTAACGGTAAAGTTTTTAAAGTAATCCGCAGCGCTGTATTTAGCCAATAAGGGTTGCATGTTATCTATCACGTAAGCGGTAAATAATTGCTTGTTGCTCAGCTGATGTGTTAAATACGTGCTCAAGGTAGTATCGGCAGGCACAAAAATGTCCGGCATGATACCGCCACCACTAAACACCTTACGCCCTAATGATGTATGATAATTGGTAGGCTTGCTAAAAGCGCTATCCTTTAAATTACTTTCTTCGGATAGCAGTTCGCCCTGGCGCACGCGTTGTGCCAGCTCATTGCGGTAACTCTCTACCCCCTTGCTATATGATTTTTGTATAGACCGTCCCGACGGCGTGTAGTACCGCGCCACCGTAAGATTAACCGCCGATCCATCGCCAAACAAAAACTGCTCCTGCACCAATCCCTTACCAAAAGAACGCCGGCCAACAATTACGGCGCGGTCAAGGTCTTGCAAGGCCCCTGCCAATATCTCGCTGGCAGAGGCAGAGTACTCGTCAATTAACACAGCCAGTTTACCTTGCTGAAAATTACCGGAGTCTGTCGCAAAATAGTCTGTGCGCGGGTCATGCACACCTTTTGTGTACACAATAAGCTGTTTTTTTGTTAAAAATTCATCGGCCAGTGCAGTAGCGGTGTTTAAGTAACCGCCACCATTGCCACGGATGTCCAGCACCAATTTTTGCATGCCTTCGGCTTTTAGTTTTATTAGTGCCTTTCTAAAATCGGCATCGGTGGTTGAGGCAAACTTGCTGATCTTGACGTAGCCTGTCTGCGTATTGATCATGTAGGCGGCATCCATGCTGCTTAGGTCAACGTGATCTCGTTTTATATCAAAGTACTTGATCTTTCCCCTGCCTGATGGTATGGCGGCCAGCAAAAGCTGAGTGCCCTTTTGCCCCCTAAAAGCCTTGCTGACCTTAGCAGTATTCAACTCAGAACCGGATAGCTTTTTATGGTCGATTTCTACTATGATATCACCCGGCTTTAACCCGGCTTTGAATGCAGGTCCACTGGCTGCCACCTGGGTAAGTACCAGGGTATCGCGCAGCAAAATATATTCAACACCTATGCCGGTAAAACCACCTTCAAGCCGTTCGTTAATGGTAGATGCTTGTTGAGCGGGCAGGTATAATGAGTGAGGATCGAGATTTTGCAACAGGGTGTTCACGGTTGAGCCTTCAATGCTGTCCACATCAACGGAGTCCACATAATTGTGCCTTACCAGCTCTAACACCTTAGAAACCTTGTCTTTATCATCAAAGTTTATCTTGCCAGTCAGGCGGTTATCGCTTACAAAAAAACCGACAGCCACCCCCACTAACACCAATAAGGCCGATCTAAAAATAATACCTGCGGTTCTTTTCATAAATTGATACAAAAATAATATTTTGAGCGGATAGCGCTATATGATTATCATAGTAAACATCAATTAAAACTAATAATTATGTAAAATAATGCCACTGTGTATCAATGCGTTTAAAAAAAGCATATTTCAACGCGTAAACCATACACTAACAGCAACTATTACAACACCAATAATTAATCCACTTTAAATAATTTTACCGATTTTTGGCAAAATTTCAGACAACATGCAAAGCAGCACCGAAAAAGAATCGAACTATAATAATCTTGACCAAAAAAGCATTGCCGAGATATTGAAAGATATCAATTACGAGGACAAAACGGTTGCTGTATCGGTTAGTAAGGCTATGCCCCAAATAGAGAAGCTGGCAGAGGTTATTACCGGGCGTATGAAAGCCGGTGGCCGCCTGTTTTACATTGGCGCGGGCACCAGTGGCCGTTTGGGTGTAGTTGATGCTTCAGAGTGCCCGCCTACGTTTGGGGTTCCGTTTGATTTGGTGGTAGGTATCATAGCCGGTGGCGATGGAGCAATACGCAAAGCAGTTGAATTTGCCGAGGACGACGCCGAGCAAGCCTGGAAAGACCTGTCAGCTTACGATATTACCGATAAAGACGTAGTAGTAGGAATAGCTGCATCGGGCACTACGCCATACGTTATAGGCGGATTAAAAGCCGCTAATCAAAATAAAATAGCAACCGGTTGCGTTGTGTGTAACAGCGGCAGCCCGGTGGCAGCCGAAGCCAATTACCCGGTTGAGGTGGTTACCGGCCCCGAGTTTTTAACCGGCAGCACGCGCATGAAAGCAGGCACCGCCCAAAAGCTGGTACTGAATATGCTGACTACTACCGTTATGATACAGCTAGGCAAGGTAAAGGGCAACAAAATGGTGGATATGCAACTCTCGAACGATAAGTTGATCGACCGGGGCGTGAAGATGGTGATGAGTGAAACAGGGATAGACTACCCAACCGCTGCCGACTTGCTAAACACTCATGGTAGTGTACGCAAGGCGGCAGACTTTTACCATCAAAACAAATAGATGTGCAAATGCGTGGATATGCAGATGTGCAAATGAACAACGGAATTAGGAAGTAAATAATCAAAAATCTGCACATCTGCATTAGCATATCTGCACATCAATACAATGCACGAAATAGAACCATATTATAAGTGGCGTGACGACTACATAGCGGCTGAAGACGAATACTCGCCTTTTTATGAGACGCAGTATAGTGAGTTTGAGTTCGATAAACAGGTGTACAACTTTTTACTGCATCCCCAATGGGATTCGTTTGGGTCTAACACGCTGTACATGAAAGTGCTGTACGCGGACTATGACCGCGGTTACGCTATTATAGAGTTTATCGGCGAATGGAACGATGCCATAAACAACGACATAATGATGCTTAAGCGCGAGATCATTGAGTTAATGATAGACAACAACATCACCCAGTTTATACTAATTGGCGAAAACATACTGAACTTCCACTCGTCTGACGATTGTTACTATGAGGAATGGTTTCAGGATGTGGAAGATGGCTGGATAGCCGGCATCAACTTCCGTGAGCATGTGATTGAAGAGTTTAAGCGCAATAATATCGATTATTACATCAACTTTGGCGGCGACCTTGACGATGTTAATTGGCGTGCACTAAAACCCGTACAACTCTACAAAAGAGTAGAAGAACAGTTGACAAAAAGACTAAATTAGGACTAATACAAAGGCATTTAACCACCAATATGGTAGTAATCTGGTAGTAATCACTGAGTAAATTAAGGGTAAAATCTTGTTACATACCCACAAAGATATAAGTCTTACCGGCAACTGTTGCTAAATCATACAATTGCGTTGCTTTTGCTCCAACAGGTTTAAGTTGGGCCTTTTCTGACACAACCGCTTTTTTACCCTCGGCTACCTGATAGAAGAAGTTGGTATTTGCCCCCTTAGCATTTTTAAGCGCACCGCCTACCATTTTTATGGTATTGGGCACACGCAGTCGGCAATTACCCCCAAGCGTTGATTTGATCTTTACTTCGGCCAGTTTACCGTCTTTCCACTTCATGCTTACAATCTCGAATCCGCCGCGGGCACGTAAACCGCTTATCGAACCGGCAGGCCATGTGTCAGGCAAGGCAGGCAACAGGTTTAGCGCGCCATCGGCGCTTTGCATCAGCATTTCGCTGATACCCGCAGTGCAACCAAAATTGCCATCTATCTGAAACGGCGGGTGGGCATCAAAGAGGTTAGGATAAGTACCACCCCCATTGTTCGAGCTGCCCTGATTTTTACCGGTTGGCGTAAGTTGGTTTTGGATCAGTTTGTAGGCGTGGTTACCATCAAGCAATCGCGCCCAGAAGTTTACTTTCCAGCCCATGCTCCAGCCGGTTGATACGTCTGTGCGGTAGATCAATGACGTGCGTGCGCCATCAAATAACTCAGGCGTGCGGTAAGGCGAGATCTGATTGCTTGGGTACAAGCCATACAAGTGAGATACATGGCGATTATGATCCTTAGGGCTATCCAGATCGTGCAGCCACTCTTGTAGCTGCCCATATTGACCAACCTGCATGGGTGGCAGACGATCGCGGGCTGCTTTTACTTTAGCGGCAAATTCGTTATCTGTGCCCAAGATTTTTGAAGCTGATATAACTTCGCTAAAAATATCAAAGACAATCTGGTTATCCATGGTAACACCGGCATCAATAGAGGCGTTCCCATACGCGGTTGGGTTATTTTCGGGCGATGTGGATGGCGACACTACCAGCCATTTATGCTCGGGCTCCTCAATCATCACCTCTAAATAATATTGCGCTGCGCCGCGGATAACCGGGTACACTGATTTTAAGTAGGCTTTGTCGCCACTATACATGTACTTATCCCAAAGGTGGGTAGTCAGCCATGCACCTCCCGAAGGCCATAAGCCCCAGTAGACACCGTCTACAACGCCATTTGTGCGCCAAATGTCCGTATTATGATGGGTAAGCCAGCCGCCAACATTATACATTTTGCGGGCAGCCTCTGCTCCTGTCTCTGATAGTTCTTTAACCATTTGTACTAGTGGCAGGTGCATCTCTGGCAGGTTGGTTACCTCTGCCGGCCAGTAGTTCATCTCAGTATTGATGTTGATGGTATATTTGCTATCCCAGGGCGGGCTCATTTCTTTGTTCCAGATGCCCTGCAGGGTTGCCGGCTGGCCGCCCGGCTGCGATGCCGAGATCAGCAAATATCGCCCAAACTGAAAATACAATTCTACCAATTGCGGGTCGTTGCCAGTCGCAAACGCATCTAACCGTCGGTCGGTTGGGATTTTGGCTGCATCAGTCTTGCCCAAGTCGAGTTTTACACGGTTAAAGTATTTTTGATAGGCCGCCACATGGTTGCTTACCAGTTTGGCATAAGCTATTGGCCAGGCTTTATTAAGATAGGCATTAGCCCGCGCCGTTTCATCAGCGCTTACATCATGATAATTTACAAAGCTGGTAGCTATGGATATAAACAGCGTGGCAGCATTGGCATTGCTTACATTCACTGACGTATCAGATGTCGCGATGCTGCCGCCATCTAACTTCACCTTAACTAATGCCTGAAATTTATCCTGACCCTTTACGCCTTCCATGTCACCCGACGTACCTGAAAGTGTCAATTGGTTACCTTGCGTTACTACGCCTGACTTTTGCGGACTTTTCATGGCTGCCGAGAATGTTAAACTACCAGGTTTACTAGCTGTTAAGTGAACAACGATAACCTGATCAGCATGCGATGAAAAAACTTCGCGTTTGTAAGTTACCCCTTTAACCGTGTAGCTTGTTGTGGCGATGGCCTTGGTGAGGTCCAGATCACGGTAATAGTTTTGGAAGTTTTCATGCCCCGGAAAATTTAAGTACAGGTTACCAACCGGCTGATAGCACATACCATTATTGCGATTGCTGTGCATGGTCTTTTCGGCCAGGGCGGCGGCTTCCTTGCGTTTGTTTTCAAATATCAGTTTGCGGATCTCGGGCAGCGAATTATAGGCGCCTTCAACAAAGTTTTTACCCGGTCCACCAGCCCAAAGGGTGGCCTCGTTTAATTGTATAGTTTCGCGCTGGGGGTTGCCGTATACCATGCCACCTAGGCGGCCGTTGCCCACAGGCATTGCCCGCTCCCAAACGTTGCCCGATGGCTGATCATACCACAATTTCAGATCAGTTGGTTGCGCAAAAAGGCCGTTGGTTGCACTAAGTAGTACAAGCGCCAGCAGGGTTGGTCTTAAGGTCATTACAATTGGTTAATAGCATAAAGCTATCAATTTTTTCAATGCCCGGGCATTATACCAACTGCACGCTGTGCTATAATCAAACTGCCTTTACTTAAAATGTCATTATCGCTAACAACAAGGTTAAAATTATTTAACAGATAGCATCAGTTTATGGGGCGCTGTTCTTTGTTAAGTTTTATCTGCGCATCGCCAATACCACCCGTAACATCTGTACCGGCGATGGTTACGGTATACTTTCCATTAATATCCGAAGTGTAGAACGACAACTTTGCCTTGCCATTTATATCGGTATTAATATTAGGCTCCCAGAAAATAGTAGCCCTAAGGTCTAAGTTGTTATTGGGGTGTATGCTATTGTATTTTGGGCTGTAAAATTGCTGCGGATACATAATAGGCAAGGGGCGGTAACTGGTTGTGCCCGGCTTAAAGGGATTCATAAATCCGGCTTTGTTTAGTGTTTCTATATCTATTATCGCATAATTGTACGGAAAGCTCCGGTAATATTTGTATCTGCGCAGACGTGGGGTATTTTTACCTATTTCAAGTGATTTAAAGTTTTGAATTTTAAACTGGCTTATCTCTGATATCAACTCTTCAAGTGAGTTTGGATCATCTATATGCAGCAGCTCAAGTATTTCTCTACCATCAATAGTGAAATCTTTCCAATCTATAAAATAATCATCGTCAATTTTCATGACTATTCTACCTGCACGCTGGCGCCAGTCTTTTATAATTTTAAAACCAGGTATCTTTTGTTTCAATAATTCATAGAGGTTGGTAGTAGTTGACTCCTTAATGTCCTTCTCATCAAAGGCAAGGTCAGCCTCAGCTTTTAGCCAGCCGTCTTTTATTATTTTTCTTTGCTGTATTTTTACCTCTTTTAATACATTGCCTTTTAAGACAATGTCATCTTCATGGGCTAATTGTGTTTTGCGTTTTACAAAGTTTATCTGGGTAATGTCGGGGTTTACAAACCAGGGTAATATTGGGCTTGTTACGGTTTCGGGGATGCGGGGTTCTTTAAAACGGTCTACAGCCACATCGGCACTGATCATTTTTGTGCCGCCCTTATTATTGGCCTGCACAAAAAATGACCCGCTATCTATCTGCGGTAAATTTTTAAACTCGTACCTGCCGGCACTATCTGTAAGGGTAGTCAATAAAAACGCCGGTTTTTGCGACGACAAGATAACCTCTGCGCCCACCGCCGGTTTGTTGTTCAGTCGCGTTATTTTGCCGGTAACCTTAAAATCTTTTTCGGCGTTAAATTTGGGTGGGGAGGGGGCTGCAAAAACGTCTTTCCAGTCGTAAGCTGTCCATCCCTGGGTAAGCATCAGGTTGTCAAGCGCCAGCCAGGCATCTTTATCTTTGCGGTTGATGTAGTAGGCTGGCGTTTCTATACTGCCCTTAATTTCGGTATTGAGCAGCAACCCGGCCAATATACCATTGTTTCCTAAACTATCGGACTTAACCTGCGAGTCATCGGTAACCGCGAGCGAAAAATTGCCTTGAACCGGGAAACCGCTTTTGGTTTTTACTTCAATGTCAAGGCTTACACTATCGTGCTTGTTATAAATAGTTTTGTTGGGGCTGATGTTAATGTTTAACTGATCGTGATGATCTATAAATACCCGGCGCTCATTTAACGGTCGCAAGCCTTTAAATAACGTAAACCGCGCTATGCCCGTAGGAAACAAGTTTTTAGCTACGCTACACTTAGTTAGATTTGCCTGCACCGTTTGCGAATAATAGATAGTGCCTCTTGTAGTGCCAACAATATAGCAGGCGGTATCAGTACCCAAGGCATCAATTCCGGATAGATTGATGGCTATAATTTCAGACTGCTCGGGGTTATTAATTTGCATTACCGTGCCTTGTGCTTTTGCCTTAGGCAGCGGGTATTTTTTATCGCCCGATTGGTTTAATGTGGCAAAATACGCTTTACCATATTCTGGCATAAACTCAAACGCACCCATGCCGTTACGCAAGCTGATAAACGAAGTGATCTTATTACCCAGGCTATCAAGCAATGTGCCCGATACCGATATGCCGGCACCCTCCTCATCCAATGCCTTAAAGGCAACTTTCGATTTTATTCCCGCTACCAAATGGCCGCTTTCGGGTAAAAACTGCAGATCAATATTTTGATTGCGGTTAAGCAATAAGGGCAATCTTATCAACTTATATTTTTGATTTTTATCAAGCGTTATCAGCTCTACCCGCATACGGCGGCCGTTGAGTTTTTCTTTTAAAGAGGTGTTTATTTTAATGCTGCCGTCAAGGCCGGTTTGCAGTTCCTCTCTATATATCCAGGTTTGAAACTGGTGTGCTTCGGTACGTAGTTCCATTACCTTTACCTGTACCTTTTTTAAGGCAACCGGCGACAGGATATTATCGGGCCGATTAAGTTTAAGGTCGAGCTTTAAAACATCCTGTCCGTTTACCCGGGCAACACTGGCTTCTGACTTCACCAGCCAGGCATCCTCTGCCGGCAGGCCTAAATAAAGCCGCTGGCTGTAAAAGGTATCTTCGCCAAAATTTTGCATCCAGTTGGTATAGGCCCGCAAAGTAAAGCCCCCCTCATGAAATATCGTTGTTGGCAAGGGTATTTGCGCCCATGCTAAGCCATCTTTAACAGGTACACTAATGCGCCGCGATACCATGGCGCTATCGTCAATTAACTCTACATACAGCAAACCGCTTTTCTTTGATCCTATAAGTTTGTTATCGGTAACATAGGCTTTAAACCAAAGAGTATCGCCCATATTATAGTAGGGTTTGTCAAGGTGCAGGTAAACCTTCTCTACCGGCAGGCGTTTATTGAAACTATCTAACGGGGCAGTTATCAGCGCTAAACTTTTATCTGGTTTTATAAA
Organism: Mucilaginibacter antarcticus; assembly: GCF_042686155.1. Classification (NCBI taxonomy): domain Bacteria; kingdom Pseudomonadati; phylum Bacteroidota; class Sphingobacteriia; order Sphingobacteriales; family Sphingobacteriaceae; genus Mucilaginibacter; species Mucilaginibacter antarcticus. The sequence goes on from NZ_JBHUON010000001.1 coordinate 205,543, forward strand.
GTATGGTAAGCCTGCTTCTGCCTGCGCGGCGTCAACTTTATAGCGGTACACCTGCCGGCCTAACTCGCCATCGGCATTAATACCTTCTATAATTACTTTGTAGTTGCCCGGGCCATCGGCGTTAAAAAAGTTAAAGGCAGCTTTGCCGTTAACATCCGTTTTTAAATATGGGTTCCAGTAAATTGTTGTTCGCAGATCAGGCAGTTTGCTTGAGCCCGGCTTATCATAACGCGGTTGATAAAACTCGCGCACTTTATTAAAGCCTTTGGGGCTTATGTTGGCAACGCTAGGCGTATAGTTTTTACGCACATAACCGCGCTTAGTCATAATCAATAAACCGGGGCCACCCATGCTTGAAAGCATAGACCCCAAAGTTCGTACAATTTCTATTTTATATATGGACTCCGGCTGCACCTGATAGCCCTCTAAAATTTCGGCAGCTTCATCTGGTTCAACTATTCGGCCATCAAGAATTACCTTCAAGGGCGAATAACCGCCGCCATAAGCATTCTTTATCCAGGGATAAGACGCAATGCCCCCCCATGGCTTAAGCATAGAGAAGTTTATCTTATGCGCCAACCAAAAGCCTAACGATGTTTGGATCGTATCATCCGGCGCTATGATAATCGTTTGGTCAGATAAACCCTCGGGTATCTTAAACATACCCTGATTACTATACGGTGGTGGTACTGGTTTACGAGCCTTGATCCGCACTTCGCGCAGACGATGCACTTTGTCTAACTGGCCGGTTTGCTCATAAATATCATCCAGCTTTTTGCCGTTGTCTATATATTCTTTTAGGGTTGCAGCTATATTGGTAGTTACATCACTCAGGTTAGGGTTAGCTAACACTTGCAAATTAGGCAACTGGTCAACCAAGATCTTTACCTTATCGGTATTTTTAGCGCCCCTTGCCTGTACGCTAAACTTAATGCTATCCGTCATAAATATACCGTCAAACTTAAAGCGGCCAACACTATCCGTTTCGGTAAATTTGGTAACACCTGCAATAACCGACATAAGCGTTACCGTAGCCTTTGGCAGCGGCTTGTTGCTTAAAGTAGTTACCCTACCGGTAATTTTAGCGCCCAGGCCTTCTACCTCAAACCTAGGTTTGGCTTTTGTAAAGCTTTCCAATTGTTTCCAGGCAAACCTGCGGTAGCCTTGGGTGAGCATCAGGTTGTCCAGCGCGCGGTTTACTTCTTCGGTTTCCTTGGTAAAATAATAGTTGGGGCGCTCCACATAACCTTTCAGATCTGACGTGAGCAACAGGTGCGAAAAGATCGTGCTCTCCCGGCTCTCTTCTATAGGCATCTTGCCTTCATCTACAACAGTTACAGAAAAGTTGCCTGCTGTTGGCTTGCCTTTACTGTCCATTGCCAATAGGTCAATTTTAACATGCTCTTTACTTTTATAAGTATCCTTAGCGGTTTTTAAATCAAGCGCCATTAAATCTTTACCGCGAATAAATGCTACACGTTCACTTAATGGTTCGCCATTACTGTTAAACAAGGTAAACTGGGCCACACCGCTTGGGAAGTTTTTCTTATCTATCCATACCGAAGTCATCGCTTTCTCAATTTTTACTGACGATGCAAATATGTTTTCGCCGCCGGTTTGGGCTATCAGGCCAACACTTTGAGGCTGATTTAACAGATTTGCCGAAGCATGGATGCGCACTAAAACACTGTCTTTACCGGGTTGATAAACATTTAACGTATAGCCATCGTCAACTGCTTTAGGCAGGGGCAGCGTTAATATATTACCATTTGGCAAACTTATACTGGTCGAATAACTTTTACCCGCCTGCGGCTTTAATACAAAGTTACCCATGCCCGCGTGCAGTGTCTCAAAAGACGCAACTTCCGCAGCCAACTCGTCAATTATTTTTCCTTTTATGCTGATGCCTAATCCGTCGACCCCGACAGCTTTAAAGCCAACCTTTGAGGTTATGCCATTCACCAAATTTCCACCCTCGGGGAAAAACTGAACATCTGTTTGCAACCGGCCCGCCTTAATGGCAAAATCTCTGACTATAGGATATTTATTTGAACCATCAATAGTAGCACGTATGTAGGCCCCGTTTAGGTTTGTCTTGTCGGCATTGTCTATTTTAATACTGACGCTACCTAAGGCATCTGTTTTGATGCTTTGATTCCACACCACTTTATTTTTTAGCACAATTTGGTAGCGCAGGTTGCGGTCGCCCAGGGCGCGGCCCTCGTCGTCTGTAAAATTGAGCAGCGCGGTGAGCTGTTGTTTGCCGTCGACGGTTCGGTATTGATAATCAGCTTTGGCTACCAGGTTTTGACTTAGCAGATCGCCTACGGTAAAAGTATGGTCAAAGAAATACTCGGGGCCGGCATTGCGCATCCATTGAGTGTGGGCTCGGATGCGGTAGCTTCCCTGCTTATAATCGTCAATCAAAACAAAATCGCCCATTACCATGCCGGCGGTTACCGGTAGCTTTAGTGCTTTTACTATCGAATCGCGCTCGTTGATCAGGTCCACATAAACAGCGCCGCTTAAAGCCGATAGCTGGTGACGGCTGCCGATGGTAACATACCCCTTAAACCAAATGGTATCACCAAGTGCATAATAGGGTTTGTCCATGTGCAGGTAAATTTTTTCCTGCGGGATGCTGTCTGTCCAGCGCTGCAGCTGATTTACCAGCTTATCAAAGGGACTGTCGTCGGTCTTACTGACGAAGGAAAAAAGGGCTAAAATTGCAAAAGATAAACTAAGCCTAAAGATCAGTTTATAATTGATCTTTAGGCGTTTAGCTAGCACCGGAAAGGTACGAGGGATAATCATGACTTAGGTTTTTAGGTATTGGTTGCTCTAATGTAAATACATTATCAGCTGCCTGCAACTCCTCCTCTTCACTATCTTTCAAAACTGACTTATAATGCCAATTTCAATATCACTTACCTACTTTTACGTCAGTTAATTACTGTACTGTATACCGATAAACTTTGCGGGCAAGCATCCCCTCTGCGTTAATGCCCTCAATGGTTACACGGTAAGTGCCGGTTTGGTCGCTGTTATAGTAACTTACCTTGCTGTGTCCTGTTGGGCCGGTTAATATCCTGGGGTTCCAGTAAACGGTACTACGCAAATCGGCAGCGGCAGGGTTATTTTGCGGTATATTGTACTTAGGTGCATAAAATTCGCGGACGTAATCATAACCCTTAGGCGCATAATGAACTATAGAGGGGTCGCTGCTTTTGCGGAAATTGCCGCTTTTGGTGTAAATGGCAATCACCGGCGGTGGTATCCTGGTATTTAATCTTGACAAGTTTAGCGGCCCCAACAGTTTAGCATTAATGGCATAGCTATCGCACGATACCACTACTTTAGCTATGTCTTCAGTATTGTTAATCAGTACAGACTGGTAGTAACATGGCTGTATCATCACGCTATCAATCAATATTACGTATTGCGTCTTTTGCTGAAATATAGGGATCCACAATGGCCCACCGCACTCGCCTGTGGTATCCAGTAATTGCTGAAACCTTACTCGGCTCCTGTTGGCTTCCTGCAAACATTCCCATAAGGAGGTGCACGGCATGCGGCTATCGGGCCTGAAAACCATATCGGCCTGGCTCTCGGTAATAGCGCCCGCGCCAAATTTGGGTTTCGCCGCACGGATACGTACTTCACGCAGCTCTTTCACCCGGCCCGGCTTACCTTGCTTTTGCATTTCAAGGTCTTGTTTTAGGCTGTTTTCCAAAGCAGTTTTTATCAGTGTCGGTATGTCGGCATTTACGTCGCCTATGTTTTTATTAAAGCTTATCACCGGCGGTGTCACCTGGTCTACAATGGTATTTACGCGTTTACCACCCTTAGCATTAGCGCCCTGCACGGTAAAGTCTATACCGTTTGTTATTAGCAGCCTGGTAAAAGCAAACCTGCCGTTTTTATCCGTTATGGTATCGCGGGTAAAGCCGGTTTTGTTGTTGATGATAATTACCCTGCCGCCGGCTACGGGTTTGTTGTCAAAGGTTACCACCTTACCGGTTATTTCGTTAATCAGCTTGTCGGCTTTATAAGTATTAGCGGGGCTCGTGTTGCTTAAAACGTCTGTCCAGTTAAAGCGGCGATAGCCCTGGGTAAGCATTAAAATATCCAGGTTGGCCTTTGTATCATCAGAAGGTTTAAAAAAGTAGTAGTTTGGTTTTTCTATATAGCCCTTAATGTCCGACGATAGCAGGATATGCGAGAAGATAGAGTTCTCGTTCGCTTCATAAGACGGTACGGCATCCTCGCTCATTACCGACATGGAGAAGTTACCACCAACGGGTTTACCCAAGCCGCTCAGGGCGTCAATATCAATGTCTATCTTTTCGCGGCGGGCGTATGCTTTTTTATTGCTGTTTATTTTCAGGTCGATATTGTCATTGTTCTGTATAAACACTACCCGTTCATTTAACGGGCTGCCACTTGCCGAAAACAAGGTCAACTGCAGTATCCCCGACGCAATTTCTTTAGTAGGCAAAGACACCACAGCCGAACCATTTTGAATGGGCACAGTCATAGAGAAATACACTTTGCCACCCATTTGGCCTATTAAACCCACTGTGTTAGCGGCCTTAGTTGCGCCAGTATTAATGCGCACTAAAACAGAATCTTTTTGCTGATTTAAAACAGATAATACGTAGCCATCATTAACCGCAGCGGGCAGGTTAACCGTGTTAGACGCGCCATCTGGGTAGGTTATGGTGGCGGTGTAGCTTTTGCCGGCCTGTGGTGTTAAGTAAAAATAGCCCATTCCCAAATGCTTTACATCAATTTGAGCTACCTGCTTGTTGTCGCTGTCATTGATCACCCCGGTTATAGCAACGCCCAGGCCGTTGGTGCCCGTGGCTTTAAAAGCCACCTTGCTTTTTACGCCGTTAATAAGACTGCCGCTCTCCGGAAAAAACTGCACATCCGTTTGCAGCGATGCTGTTTTGATTGGAAAAGTTTTAGGCACGGTTTCGCTGCCGGACAGGTTTACTTTTGTCATCAGATAGCTATTGCTTAACTCGCCCGGTTTTGCGTTGGGCAGGTTGATGCTTAGCTCGCCGGCTGCATTGGTTTTACCGCCCCCGGTTGCCAGTATCCTGTAACTTTCTTTAAGCTGATAACTTACATTTTTTGATACCAGCGGATTGCCTTTTTCATCAGTATATTTAAGTATAGCTTTAATGTTGGTTTTGCTGCTACTTTTGGTGTATACGTAATCTATTTTAGCAAAAACCGAGTTTGTGATAGAGTTGCCAATGGTAAAGGTTTTATCATAAAAATAGTCGGCACCGGCATTGCGCATCCATTGGGTGTAGGCGCGGATACGGTAGTTGCCCTCGCGCGTCAAGTCATCATCTAACACAAAGTTCCCTACAGACATACCTGTTGTAATAGGGAGTTTAAGTTGCTTGGCTATTGAATCGCCCTCGGTGATCAGATCAACATATAAAGCACCACTAATGGCCGATAGCTGGTTCTCGCTGCCGACAGTCACATAAGCTTTAAACCAAATGGTATCGCCTACCAAATAATAAGGCTTATCAGTATGCAGGTACACTTTCTCCTGCGGGTTTGCGTCAAACCATTGTTGCAGGCTGGCTACAACTTTATCTATGGGGTCCTCGGCCTTTTGAGTAAAAGCTAACAATCCAGCCATAAGGCAGCCTACTATAACAAGGGTGTAACGCGCTTTTATTTTCATGGCTTGGTGGTATTAGTGTTTATTTTTTGGGTGGCATCGCCTAAGCCACCACCTATATCAACGCCGGCAACTTTAATTGTGTATTTGCCCTTACTGTCTGATGTATAAAAAGATACTTTGGCTTTACCGTTGGCATCTGTAGTAACATTGGGCGCCCAAAATAGTGTCGAACGAAAATCAGGCTCTATAACAGGTGAGACTACATTATACATTGGGCTATAAAACTCCTGTGGACGCATTACAGGTAACGGGCGGTAAGTTACCGTGGCTGGCGACTCGTTGAAAAACCAGCCGTTACCATTTTTAGTAGTTATTTCAACCACAGTAAATGCTGGTGGGTCCATAGAAAGTACGTTTACACGTGCCTCTAAATAACCGGCCTTAAAGCCTGCTTTATAATACCAGCCACCACCACTTGACAATCCATAAGGATTACCGTCGGCATCATTAAGGTTGGCGCTTCTTAATTTATCTTCAGATGCTATGACGTCTATAGGTTTTAAATACATAAGCGTCCTTCGCCACTGTGGGTTATAATAAACAAGTGTGTTTTTCACGCTATAGTTAATCTCCATGCCTCTGTAGCCGGCTATACCAAATTTACGCAATTCTTCCCGCAGGTCATCGGGGGTCGAGTTTGGTCCAAGCTCAATGGGCAGGCCGCCACCATCAACATTTACAATTACGTAATTACCATTCCATTTTAAGGTTGGCATCAATTTGTCATAGGTTATGCGCAGGCCTTGCAACTTTTGTTCAAGCAGGTCAAGCAAATTTATTGTTGCAGATTGTTTGATATCGGCTTCGTCAAAAGACATATCTGAATTACCCGGGCCATTACGGTTAAATGATTCGGGGATTATTTTTTTTGATCTGATCTTTACCTCCTTAAGGACGTTGCCGGTAAGTTTTAAATCATCTTTGTTTCTGGCTATACGTTGTTTAATAAAGTTAAGCTGAGCGCTATCGGTATTAATATACCAGGGTAAGGCCAGGTTATTAAACGGAGGTACTGGCGGTGCCCTGAATTTCTCAACCGAGATATTGCCAAAAGCTCTTGCTTTACCTTTGTCGTTGTTAGTTTGAATGAAGAATGATCCGGTATCAATTGTCGGCAGGTTTTTAAAAACGTACCGTCCGCTCATATCCGTTGCGGTTTTAGCAAGAAACGAAGGTTTCTGAGACGATACTATAACCTCGGCATTGGGTACAGGCTTTTTACCCAAATTGGTGACTATCCCGGTTATTTTAAACTCTTTTTCGGCCTCAAACTTCGGTAGCTTTTTAGGCGCGAAAATATCTTTCCAATCATAACCTGTCCAGCCTTGGGTAAGCAGCAAGTTGTCTAAAGCCTGCCAGGCTTTGTTGTCCTTACGGTTAATGTAATATCCCGGGTTTTCTATGTAGCCTTTTAAGTCTGAGTTAAGCAGCATACTGGTCGCAATATTCTGGTTGCCTAAACTGTCGGCTCTCACCTGCGTGTCGTCCGTAACGGCGAGCGAAAAACTGCCTTTTAGAGGGATGCCGCTTTTGTCTTTCACCTCAATTTCCAACCCCACGCTATCCCGCTTATTATAGTTAGCCTTATTTGGGCTGATGCTGATGTTAAGCTGGTCTTTATTATCAATAAAAATCGCACGCTGGTTCAACGGCGTTTTCCCTTTAAATAAGGTAAACCTGGCAATACCTGTAGGAAAGAGGCTTTTGGCTATCGCGATATCGGGCTTTTTAGCTTCTACCTTTTCCGAGTAATAGATAACCCCTCTTGACGTCCCAATTAAATAAGCGGCGCTGTCTGTAGGCATTTTATCAAGCCCGGCTAACGCGATGGTTACATTATCGCCCTGCTCCGGATTATTAACATGCATTACCGTACCTGCCGGGCTAATTTTGGGCAGGGCTACCACTTTTGTAATAGGCTGCAATATTTTAGCAATGTAGGTCTCGCCGGCTTTTGGGGTAAACTCAAAGGAACCTATACCGTTATGCAAAGTAGTAAACGATACCACCTCATTACCATTGCCATCAAATACACCGCCCAGGGCGGCCATGCCTTTGCCATCTTCGCTTATAGCTTTAAAGCCTACAATTGATTTTAGGCCATTAACCAACTTTCCACCCTCGGGTAAAAACTGAAGGTCCATCTTTTGGTCACGGTTAATAGTTAGTGGTATTTGCACCACCTTATTGTTATCGCCTTTCTCCAGGCTGGTTATTTGCACACGCACCCGGGTGGCATCAGCTTTATCTTTTATAGCCTGCGATAGTTTGAGCGAACCATCCAGACCGGTTTGCATCTCTTCTTTATAAATGTAATGCCACTCGTCAAAAATCTTTACCTCCACCTTTTTTAAGGCCACCGGCGACGATAGTCCATCGGCACGGTTTAATTTAATATCTACTGATAACTGATTTTTATCGTCCACACGTTTTAATGCTGCAGACGACCTTACCAGCCAGGTATCCTCTGACGGCAGGCCAATATGGATCTGTTGGGTAAAAACATAATCTTCGCCAAAGTTTTGCATCCAGTTAGTATAGGCGCGTAGCGTGTGGCTGCCCCCTCTAAATATTTTATTGGTTAAAGGTATCTGTCCCCAACCAAAGCCATCCTTTATAGGTATGCTGATCCGGCGTACCATGTCAGAACTATCGGTATCCAGCTCTACATACAACAATCCGCTTATTCGTGATCCGGTAAGGTTTACTTTATCTAATAAATAAGCTTTAAACCAAAGCGTATCGCCAATGCTGTAATATGGTTTGTCGGTATGCAAGTAAACTTTTTCTGCCGGCTTCAGTGCATTTAAACTATCCAACGGGTCGCTTATCATTGCCAGGCCTTTATCAGCCGGGTTGGCACTTGCGGTGGTTTGTCCTTCGCCAACGGTGTATCTTAACACCTGGCGGCCCAGCTCACCATCAGCATTAATGCCTTCAACTATCACCTTATAAGTACCCGGCCCGTCGGCATTGTAAAAGCTGAACGCTGTTTTGCCGTTGGCTTCGGTTTTCAGGTAAGGGTTCCAGTAAATAGTAGTGCGCAGGTCAGGTATTTTATTGGCGCCCGGCTTATCATATCGCGGCGAATAGAACTCGCGCACTTTGTTGAAGCCTTTGGGCGCGGCGGTAGCTACGCTTGGGTTGTAAGCAGGTTTGCGCGCGGCGCCAACCCTAGTAATAATCATGATGGCAGAACCACCCAACAGGTTTTTCATTGCCATGTTTGACCGTACTACCATTACTTTGGCTACGTCTGTGGGCAGTATGCTGCCCACCAGTATTTCAGATATCTCATCCGGGCTGGTTATTTTTCTACCGTCCAGTATCAGCACCAAATCTGTTTCGCCTTTTGTGGAGGGCCGCATGTCTTTTATTTTGGTATAACCCATTTCCGAGATGATATCAATGCCTTGCAGTTTTGCCTGCAAACACATAGATAGCGTATTGCAATCTGCGGCCTCAGGGAAAGTAACGGTTTGGTCCGCTGATCCCTCCGGAATCCTGAACATGCCTTGCGGAGTTATGTCTCTATCAACCGAGGTTTTGGTGGTTTTAATATCAACTTGCTTTAAATATTGCATTGCTGACAATCCCTGTGCGGCTTTGCCCCCTTTTGCAATTATTTGTTCAATAATTGCACTGTTACGTGCAAAATCTGCCTTGTTTTTGCTAATACCTACCTTTGCTTTGGGCAGGCTGTCTAAAATAACCTTTACGCGGTCGTTGTTTTTATTACCGCGGGCCTGCACCGTAAACTTCACACTGTCGGTCATAAATATACCGTCAAACTTAAAGCGACCCATCGAGTCGGCAGTGGCTACTTTATTTACCCTGGCTTGTAACGACATCAGCATTACACTGGCATTGGGCACCGGCTTTTTGTTGAGTGTTTGTACCTGGCCGCTTATATCTATGCCCAAACCTTCTACTGCAAACTGGGGCTTAGCAGCAGCTGTTGCTGCAACTTCTTCTTTCCATACATACCTGCGGTAGCCTTGTGTTAGCATCAGGTTATCAAGCGCCCGGTTTACTTCGTCTGTTGGTTGGTTAAAATAATAATTGGGTTGCTCTACATAGCCCTTAAGATCTGATGTAAGCAGTAAATGGCTTAGTATGGTGGTCTCACTGTCCTCATCTGCCGGTACTTTGGTTTCGTCTACTACCGTTACCGAGAAGTTGCCAAAACTTGGTTTGCCCTCCCCATTTTGTGCCTGAAGATTAATTTTAACCGGTTCGCGGCTTTTATAGCTTGCTTTAGTGCTTTCCAGTTTAAGCTGTAATTGATCTTCGCCGCGAATAAAGGCTACACGCTCGTTTAAGGGCTCGCCCTTCATGTTATAAATAGTAAACTGTGCAATGCCCGACGGGAAGCTTTTTTTATCCAGCCATATGGAGTTTGTTGCCCCGCTGATTTTTATGGCCGAAGCAAAAACGGCTTCGTCGCTAGTTTGAGCTACCAGGTTAAGATCGGTCTGTACCAAATCCGACGATGCCATTACCCTTACCAGTATACTGTCTTTATTAGGTTGATAAACGCTTAGCACATAGCCGGTGCCATTTGCTTTTGGTAACTCTGCTGTTGTGGTTTTGCCATCGGCAAAGGTTATTTGCGCGGTATAACTTTTGCCGGCTTCGGGGCGCAGCGAAAAGCTACCCATGCCTGCATGCTGGCTTTCTATCTGCGCAACCTCTTTGCCTGTAGCGTCTACTACTTTGCCTTTTATAGCTACACCTAACCCATTGGCTGCAATAGCTTTAAATGCTACGCGAGACAGTATACCGTTTACCAGGCTACCACTCTCAGGGAAAAACTGCACCGCCGGTTGCCCGTGTTTGGCAGTTGCTGTCTTTTTGCTGAGGGCAGGGTTGCCTATGGTAATCGCTTTATCAAAAAAGTATTCTTCGCCGGCGTTACGCATCCAGCGGGTGTAGGCCCGTATGCGGTAGTTACCATCGGGTACGCCATCATCTGCAATAAAATTACCCATTACCATGCCCGTGGTTACCGGCAGTTTAAGTGAGCGAATGATAGAATCTCTTTCAGTAATTAAATCTACATACAAGGAGCCGCTTAGTGCCGATAGTTGATGATGGCTGCCAATAGTGACATAGCCTTTAAACCAAATAGTATCGCCAAGTGCATAATAGGGTTTGTCCAAATGCAGGTATACTTTTTCGGGCGGGATGTCGTCTGCAGCCTGTTTAAATGTGTGCAGTAGTTTACCAAATGTGCCATTTGCGTTTTTTACAAAAGCAAATGACACCGTTAGTAAACAGATTAGTGATAAGGTGATAGGTAGGTTTTTTATCTTCATGGTATTAGTATGATGCTGTATTATCGCGACGGCGAGACTAACACATCCAAATTAATAAGGCTTAAATCATGGCTTGCCGCCCCGACATTCGGCGTAATAAGAAGTGGAAAGGTTATAGCGAAAGGACAATAGCAAAAATAGGACCGCAACTGATTGACTATCAGTTTCATAAAAAACAAATTAGCAGCCGAAGGTAACGGGCGAAAGTCATGATTACAGGTCGAATTAGGTATTGATTGCACCAATGTAAAAACTTTATTACATCACTTGCAAGCAATATCAACTAAAGCACCTAAAAAATGACTTATAATGCTAGTTTTGATGGGGTTTGAGAGATGTCGGTGGGGCATTATACCGGCGCGGCTTTAACAGCCGCACCGGATAATTAACCAACTCAAACTAATTTGTCGTGATGCCAACCCCCTATTTTGGCTTCCTAAAATTAGCCTGTTTTCACAGGTGATAAGGTTTAGATTTTTGAAGGTAAATAATATCATAATATGATTTGTTGTTCATTTTGTTCACAATTTCGTTCACGCTGTAACTAACACTATTTCAACTACTATAATGTTAAGAAAACCGAATAATTAATCGGCTATATCAGTAGCGACAGCACCAGGCCATGAGCGATCTTTTTAATTGGTTTGTACCAAACATTTGCTACTTTGCAGTATAAACAACCAATTTAAACAACACTTATTTATTGCTTTACCGCATCCCAATATTATATCGGGCCGGCCTATACAATAAATAGCAAAATATATTTAATATGGCTAACTACCGCAGTACCGACTGGTTTGGCAAACGAGACAAAATGGGCTTTATATACCGCAGCTGGATGAAGAACCAGGGTATGCCCGAGGATATGTTTGACGGCCGCCCGGTGATAGGCATTTGCAATACATGGTCTGAACTTACCCCCTGCAACGCCCACTTGCGCGATATTGCCGAAAGTGTAAGGCGTGGCGTGTTAGAGGCTGGCGGTTTTCCGGTAGAGTTTCCGATTATGTCATTAGGCGAAACCTTATTGAAGCCTACTGCTATGCTTTTTAGAAATTTGGCTAGTATGGACACGGAAGAGTCTATCCGCGGTAACCCTATTGATGGGGTAGTGCTGCTTACTGGCTGCGATAAAACTACACCATCAACTTTAATGGGTGCTGCAAGTGTAGACTTGCCTACCATTGTAGTACAGGGCGGACCAATGTTAAACGGTAAATATAAAGGCCATGACATAGGATCGGGCACCAACGTCTGGACCTTTACGGATGATCTGAAAACCGGCAAAATGAGCTACGCAGAGTTTACTGAAGCCGAAAGCTGCATGTCGCGCAGCCCGGGACACTGCATGACAATGGGTACAGCGTCCACAATGGCCTGTATGGTAGAGGCGTTAGGGATGTCATTAAGTGGTGGTGCGGCAATCCCTGCGGTAGATTCGCGCCGTAAACGTATTGCACAGCTGTCCGGCCGCAGGATAGTGGAGATGGTAAAGGAAGACCTTAAAATGTCGAAGATTTTAACCCGCTCTGCTTTTGAAAACGCCATAAAGGTAAATGCCGCGGTTGGTGGCTCATCAAACTTTGTGATACACCTTACGGCAATTGCCGGCCGTATGGGGGTTGAACTTAACCTTGAAGATTTTGATAACCTGGGCAGCAAAATGCCATTACTGGTTAATCTTATGCCTAGTGGCAAGTATCTGATGGAGGATTTTTACTACGCCGGCGGCTTACCTGCCGTGCTTAAACAAATGAGCGGGCAACTGGATATGGATGTCCTTACGGTAACGGGCCAATCGCACAAACAAAATATTGAAACTGCCGGTGTAGTGTATAATGAGGAAGTGATATTCCCTTTTGATAAGCCGGTAATTGCCGAAGCCGGTATAGCTGTTGTTAAAGGCAACCTTGCACTTAATGGGGCAGTAATAAAACCATCGGCTGCTACACCTGCGCTAATGCAGCACCGTGGCCGTGCTGTAGTTTTTGAAAATATTGAAGACTACCATGCCCGTGTGGATGACCCCAACCTTGATATTGACGAAACCTGCGTAATGGTTTTAAAATGCGTTGGCCCGGTAGGGTACCCCGGCATGCCCGAAGTTGGTAACATGACACTGCCCAAAAAAGTATTGGCAAAAGGAGTAACCGATATGGTGCGCATATCAGACGGACGCATGAGCGGGACGGCCTTTGGCACAGTGATACTGCACGTGTCCCCAGAGTCGGCCATAGGAGGCAACTTAGGCTTGGTGCAAAACGGTGATATGATTGAACTGGATGTGGCAAATAAACGCCTGCACCTTGAAGTAACAGACGAGGAATTGGCAGAGCGCCGTAAAAACTGGGTAGCGCCACCATTGGCATCAGAGCGAGGGTACGTTAATTTATATGTTAACACCGTATTGCAAGCTGACAAAGGTGCCGATCTCGATTTTCTGGTGGGTGGTTCCGGGTCTGAGGTTTTGAGGGACTCGCATTAATCAACCCTGTCGTTCGAAATAAAACATAATAGATCCGGAATAGAAACATGGTAATCATCATCCTCCTCATCTGTATTATCACGCTTATTTTGCTGGTAACCTGGGCAAAGGTAAACGTGTTTCTTACTTTTTTAATCATCTCGGTAATGGCTGCGCTATTGCTCGGTATGCCTTTGCCAAACATCGTACAATCTGTTAATAAAGGATTGGGGGATATGCTGGGCTCACTGGTTATTGTCATTGTGTTGGGCGCCATGCTGGGTAAGCTGGTTGGCGTTAGTGGTGCAGCCCAAAAAATTGCCACATCTATGCGGCAGGCCTTTGGCGAAAAATACATTACGTGGGCCATGTGCGCTACCGGCTTTATCGTCGGCATACCTTTATTTTATAACGTTGGATTCTTTTTGCTGGTGCCTATTATTTTCTCTGTGGCCGGCAAGTATAAGTTACCTTTGGTATATGTAGGTATCCCGATGCTGGCATCGCTGTCTGTAATGCATGGTTTTTTACCCCCGCATCCGTCGCCAATGGCCTTGCTGGTGCAGTTTCATGCTGATATATCTAAAGTATTTATTTACGGCTTTATAGTGGCCATACCTACCTGTGCCATAGCGGGGCCGATATTTGCCAGGACGCTGCGTAGAATGTACACCAATTCGGCCATCGCTAATTCTGTGCAGGACATCCCTGATGAAAAACTGCCCGGTCTGGCTAACAGTATCCTGTCGTCTTTATTACCGGTAATTATTATCGGCCTGAGTACTTTGGTGGTGCGCTTTAGTGGTGATAACAAAACGTTGAAAGACGTCGCCGCCTTTTTAGGCGACCCTAACATTGCCCTCATGGAAACTATCGCCATAGCAACGTATTCGTTGGGGATGCGCATGGGCATGAAGCTAAGCGAAGTAATGAACGTATATGCCGACGCTATTAAAGAAATAGCTACTATAATGCTCATCATTGGTAGCGCGGGCATTTTAAAACAGGTGTTGCTGGATAGCGGATCCAGCGCGCAAATTGCTGATTCTTTGCAGGGCCTTAACCTGCCACCTTTGCTATTGGGCTGGATCATCGCTGCAATATTAAGGTTATGCTTAGGGTCTGCAACGGTGGCGGGTTTAACCGCAGCAGGCATCATCTACCCATTGATGCAACAAGTGCCGGCCGACCCTAACCTGATGGTGCTATCCATTGGCGCGGGCAGTTTATTTTGCTCACACGTAAATGATACCGCCTTTTGGGTGAACAAAGAATATTTCGGTATGACAATGAAACAAACCTTTATGTCGTGGTCGCTTATGGAGACTTTAGTATCTGTGATAGGCTTGTTAGGGGTGCTTATATTGAACACATTAATCTAATAATTTTGATATTTTTGATAACACCATTACAAATCATGAAGAAGATATTTTTAACCATTTTATTAGGAGCGGCGCTATCACCGGCCTTCGCCCAAAAAACCAAAGACAATACGCTAACAAAAAAAGAAGCCGGCGAAAAATGGAAGCTGCTATTTGACGGAACTACTGCTAAAGGCTGGACCAACAGCGAGGGCCAACCCCTTACCGCGGCACCCGGCGGCTGGGAGATTATTAACGGCGCACTTACTTTAAAAAAGGATGCCAAAGGAGGAGATATTTTTACAACCGAAGAATATGAAAATTTTGAGTTTGTAGCTGACTTTAATATTGAGCCGGGCACCAACACCGGTATAAAATACCTGTTTCATAAATATGATAAAGGCGGCAACCTGGGCTGCGAGTTTCAGATTATTGACGATGTTTTAGGCGAGGACAACAAATTGGCCGACCACCTGCTGGGATCATTTTACGATGTACTGCCACCTGTTGAGGCCAACAAAAGAGTTAACCCACCGGGCCAGTGGAACACCATCCGGGTGCTGGTAAAAGGCAATAACGTACAACATTTTGTAAACGGCAAAAAGGTATTAGAATATACCCGCGGCAGCGAAGCATTTTTAGCCGGCGTTACCGACAGCAAATTCAATAAAGTTGAACCGACCTTTGGTACTGTAGAAAAAGGCCGCTTTATGCTACAGGACCATCATGGCCCGGTTAAGTTTAAGAATATTAAGGTGAGAGCGCTGTAAGGGCTTTTAATCTAAAGGCTGCTGGTAGCCAGTAATGGTCGGAAGGTTTCTTCCGACTTTCTGTTTTAACGAGGGTGATTTATATAAATATTTTATAATCGGATCTTTATCTCGTTAAATCCGGGCGAATCTATGGTGGTCAGTGGCCGTCAAGTTCAGCTCTACACGTATTCCCACCAATAAAACCCGCAAAAAATATTATAGCGAAGAATGGTAGAACCACTTTTCGGCTTGTCGTAATCAAGAGCAAGGGCGAAAATGAGAAAGAATATAGCTATTGACTAATGAGTTACAATACTCAGCGGCGGAGATTTCCATAGCATACAAAAGCGTTGGGATATAAAGTCTTTTTTCGCCTCATCAAACCGGAACTCAATGCAAGACATCTTGTTTCGCTTAACAAAATAGGGATACTGGTAATCTTGTACATGACACTGATCGTTGTAATGATGCTGTAATGTATAAAAAAGCTAACATCAAGTAAGAGATCTAACAATCAAATGGTCATCAAACAATTTGGTCGAGCCCCAAGCCTTCTTTTTTTAAACATAAAAAATGGCGGAATTTCTTCCGACCATGGCTGGCCTCAATGCTGGCCTGTTTTGTATGAATTATTCTATTATTTACTGCCGGCCTTTTTAACTGCCGGTTTTGTAGATGAAGCCTTGCTATCGAAATAAAACTTAGCAAAGTAGGCTTCAGGGTTAAACTCAAGGGATTTAGTATACCATTCTTCTGCTTTGGGTATGTCTTTATCACGATATTGAGAATAATTACCCAAGTAACCATAAGCTTCGGCAATGCCGCGTTTCTCAGCCGCTGTTGGCGTAGCTTTAGCTGTTAATAGCGTTACAACTCTCTCATAATGAGGTTTTGCAATCCCTTTAAAATTTGAATAATCAGTATCTTTTTCGTCTGCTATATAGGCTCTATACTGAGTGGCCTGATAAATCGGCGATGCAGCTTTTTGCTCTACAAAGCTCAGGGCTGAATCAGCTTTAGTAAGCCAAGTTGAATCTGGCTTAATTTCCTTATTGGTTTTAGCCGCTCTTGATTGACCTTTAAAGGCTTGATAGGCACTAACGCCATAGTAAAAACGCTCGTTTAACAATAATTTTCCTTCAGACTTTTGAAACATTTTCTCATAAGCAGCCGCCGCTTCTGCCCATTTGAATTTAGCTCTGTACATAGTAGCTATGTCAGAGTAAATTTCGTCAGCGCTTGTGCTATCTAGTTCAGCAGCCTTTTCAAGATTAGCAACCGCTTTAGTAGTATCTTTTCCTGATGCTAACTGAATACGGCCCAAGTAAGTGTAATCTCTTGGCAAAATACGTTCCGGTGTCGCTTTTGAAAACCAGCTATCCAATGCAGTTTGAGCCGCCGGGTAATCCTTATTTTCATAAGCTGCATAACCTAAATAGCGGTAAATACGAGCATTAACTGAGGCTGACTTAGAAAGCTTAGTTGCAACCTCCTGTAAAGTGGTGTAATCACCTGCGTTTACTAAAAAGTCAGCGTAACGCAATAACGACTCCACAGATTCGTCTGTTAAGCTTATGTATTTTTTATAATTCTCTACCGCTAACTTAATCTTCTCAGACGCAACCTTACGGTCTCTTTGAGCCTGAGTTTTTTGGGTCTCAGCCAACTCTCGATAAGCTGGACCAAAATTAGGGTCGATAGCTAGAGCCGATTGAAATTGTTTCTCAGAGTCATCAAAGTTGTTTGCATATCTCCACAACACACCTGTTGCAACATTTGCAGTCGGCGATTTTGGATCAAGCGTTAAAGCTGCCTGATAAGCATCGTAAGCATCATTACTTTTTAACTGAGAGCGGTATGCGTTACCTAAGGCTACCAAAACATCGGCATCTTTAGGGTTGACAGTTTTACCCTTAGTTAAAGCATCGATAGCTGCGTTTGCTTTTGCAGGCGGAAATTTGCCGTCTTTAGCATCAAGCAAATAAGCTTTACCAATGTATAAGTACGGACGGCTATCTTTTTTTGCAGTTAATTGTATAGCCTGGTTAAAGTTTGAAGTAGCGCCTGTAGCATCATTTGCTGCAAGGGCAACCGCGCCTAAACCTACGTAGCTTATAGCTGATTTTGGATCAGCAGCTAAACCTTTAGTAAAGGCTGCTTTGGCAGAATCCGCATAATCCTGCGTAAGGTAAACCCAACCCAGGTAGAAGTAATTTTCATCACTCGGTTGCGTATTTACCAAATTCTTAAGCATTCCATTTGCTTTCTGATATTGCTCTGCATCGATAGCTTTCTTGGCGTCAGCAAGACTTTGCCCGAAAACAGCTGATCCGATAAGCATCAGCCCCAATGCCGTATTAGCTATTTTAGTGATCATTTTCATTTTCATTTATTTAGATGTTTATTTATAGATTCTTTTTGATGTTAATTTCCCTTGACGGTATTGAGTCTGGTAAAATACCTGATCTCAAAATGATCCGCTGTCCTCTTTGACTCAATACAAACTGTCCAAATCCAGAAGCTAAGCCCATTTTACCGGTACAGTTTATCAAGAATAGATCCCTCACCAGCGGATATTGTTTGAGCGCTATGGTAGTTTGAGATGGCTTAAAGTATTGATCAGGGGCATCTTTACTATTCTCATCCTTTACCGCAACTATCTTTACTTTATCTACCGCAGCCGCATAATCTTTACCCGGATCATTTAACCAAACAAAGCCCGTTATGCCAATTGCCTGCGGGTGCTGACTAATATACTTAATAACTTCCTTATTGTTTTTGACTGCAAAAAGGTTCTTAAGTTTAAAATCTTTTATGCCGGTAAACTCTTTCAAATAACGTACTAAACTTGAGTTTGCATTATCAAAAACGATATCAGTACCCGTTTTAGTCTCTCCGTTAAGTATTTTCTTTATTTCATTAACGGTAATCAAGGTATCTGCCGACGATTGGTTCACTATAAAAGTAACAGCATCAAGCGCAAACCTATTAGTTACTGGCGGCAGCGTTCTGTCTTTAAATAGTTTTTCCTCTGCGGCACTAAGCTTGCGCGACAAAATAGCAAATCTGATGCTGTCATTTAACAGCAAACGCAAAACACTATTCTCTGTCTGGTAAGAAATATCGAGCGTAGCCTTAGGGTTTAAATACTGAAACACATAAGCCTCTTCATCAACAATGGGTTGAAAAGACTCATCAGCTATCAATTTAACCCTGCCAGCCGCAACAGTTTCTTCTTCGGAAGTTTTTGAATTATTTTGGTTACAGGCCGTAAAACCGGCAATTACTACAAAACTTAACAGTAAATAGCGTAAGCTATTATTTATCATCATCGTCTTTTTTTAATAAGCGCGAGAAGCGCAACACAGAATAGATAATTATTAAACCGCCAAACAAAGGCTTGGTGTAGCCGCCATCGTCCGGTAATACTAAATCTGTAAAAATCACCATTAGGCCAAGGCCCAAAAAGCATATAAATGTGATAGCTCCTAAAATAAGCAGAAACCGCCTTTTGAGCGATTTCTGCTTATTGATAAAATCTGATGACATATTGTCTGGTTATTCCGTCTCTAGCGTAAACGCTATTGGCACGGTGTAAGATACACGAACCGGGCGGTTATTTTGAATACCTGGTTTCCACTTCGGTGATTTTTTCAATACACGAATAGCTTCTGCCTTCAACGTCTCACTCGGGCCACGTACCGCAACAACATCAGTTAAGCTACCGTCTCTTTCTACAACGAACGAGCAGATTACTTTACCGCTCACACCGTTTTCACGGTCAATCGGTGGAAATTTGATATTGTTACCTAAGTATTTACTAAAAGCCTCTAAACCTCCAGGGAACTCAGGTTGTTTTTCTACCTGGCTAAATATCGTGTTCTCGTCCTCAGTAACCTGTTTTGTGTCAGAGTTACCCACCGGCTCGTCAATACGAACTTCAGCAGTAGGGTCGCCTTTCTGATCTTTTTGACCAGGGTCGGCACTCTTTAAATCTGCCTGCGTAGGTGGTTCTTCAATTACCTCGTTATCCGGCTTTACAATCGGCGGAGGGAATTTGATTTGATCCGTCCTTGGCTTAGGCGGTTCTGGTGGTGGCGGCGGAGGTAATTTTTTTGCATCAACCGGAGGTGGCGTTAATACCACGTCGGTGATTTTTACCTTCACAGGAGCCTTAGGGATAAATCCCTGAATAGCATTGATAATTGTTGGTAACGATATGGCAAACACAAAGAAAGCGGCACCGAATAAGAAAGCCCGGCCAGTACGTCCGGCGTTTTTCTTTCTTAACTCATACGCACCGTAAGCTTTGTTTCTATCGTTAAAAACAACGTCAATCCATTCCTGCTTTAAAATGTCTAATTTTGATCCAAGCATTATTTCAAGCTTTAAAATTTACGTTAATTTTATTAATATGCGCCATCGCGCTTCAACAGCTCAACCTCAATAGGTGTGATATCTACAATAGCTCTTTGTTGATTAGCTACGATATTTAACTCATCCATCATAGTTACCATATCCACGTAAGTTGATTTATCGCTTGGCTTAACCAAAACGATCATCTCTTTACCAGATGCTGCCAACACTTTTTTATTTTGCTCTATCAAAGCTTCGCGCATTTGCTTGCTATTACCCAATTTAACCACCGTTGGCGATGTTAAAGGATTTTGAGGCAAACCCATGTACCATTCGGCTTTGTTACCGCTTCCTAATAATACCGTCATGGTACGGGTTTCGGGTACGGGCAACTGATTGTTGTTTTTCTCGTCCTTGTCCGGCATGGTTAGGTCCAATGCTTTTGGTTTTTGCAATGTCGTGGTCAGGATAAAGAAGGTGATCAATAAGAACGCCAAATCCACCATCGCGGTTAAATCCACCCTGGTGTTCTTCTTCTTGGTTCTTACCTTGCCGCCGCCTTTTTTACCCCCGCCGGAGGTATCTAATTCTGCCATTTCTAATTATTTTTGCACCGCTCTAAGCGATGTGATTAAACCAAACTTGTTAACTTCTTGCTTTTGCAAGGTTTTGATAATTTTTGCAATTGTAGGATACTCCTCTTTGCTGTCGCCTTTAATAGCTATACGCAACTCTTTGTTGTGTACAAGCTTGTCAGCTTTACGCGCATTTTTAATCCAATGGTACAATTCATTATTATCAGTAGTGTCTACAGGTACACCAGCTTGCAAAGTGCCCGTCCTTTCGGCCGGGGTCATGTTCAAATAGCTTTTTAAGCTTACAATAGACACACCTACTGCGTCTAAGCTTTGAAACGCTTTTTCTTCGTCTGGTGTAAAGGTTAGGTTGTATTGTGCAGCCATACCTTTTAATGTCTCTAAACGCACGTCAGCGCCTTCCACACTAAAGAATACTTTACCCTGTGCAACAAGCATTGTCGAAAAATCCGACTCAGGCAATGCCTCTATGGTTGTTGATGCAGGGATATCAGTTGGCAATGGATCCTGTACCTTTGGTTTTGCAGATAATATAAAGAAAGTTAACAGCAAAAACGCGACGTCGCACATGGCGGTCATGTCAATTGATGTACTTTTTCTTGAGACTTTAGCTCTTGCCATAATTGTTTATTTAAAATATAGTGTTAAATGATAAATTAACTCCAGGTCTCAACACACCGCTAAGACCTGGATATTAACACTAAAATTTATTTGTTTTTATGGGTTGCTGCAAATGTAGAAACGATACTGAAACCTGTTTCGTCGATAGCGTAAGTTAAGCTATCAATTTTAGAAGTAAACACGTTATACATTACAATCGCGATAGCTGACGTACCAATACCTAGAGCGGTGTTAACCAATGCTTCAGAGATAGCCGCAGATAAGGCTGCTGTATTAGCACCAGAACCAGCTAATTCGTGGAATGCCTTGATCATACCGATTACCGTACCCAATAGACCGGTTAAGGTACCGATGGATACCAGGGTAGCGATAATAGTTAAGTTTTGCTCTAACATAGGCATCTCTAAAGCAGTTGCTTCTTCGATATCTTTTTGGATAGCCATTGTCTTTTGATCAACGTTCAAAGTTTGTTCTGCTTCCATTTCTTTGTATTTTTTCAAACCAGATTTGATAACGTTTGCTACAGAACCTTTTTGCTTGTCGCACTCAGCAGTAGCCGCGTCAATGTTACCTGAATTAAGGTTAGCTTGAATTTTTTTAACAAAAGCGTCGATACTTGCAGTACCTGATGCTTTACCGATAACGATAAAACGTTCTATAGAGAATACAATTACCATTAATACAAAACCCATTGTTACAGGAATTAAATAGCCGCCTCTGTAAACGATTCCGAATAAATCTACAGGCTCGCCTGCTTCAACATCACCACCTTTAAAGTGACTTGGATGAGCCAAAATAAAGAAAAAGATTAATGCTGTTACAAGGATACAAAGAGGTACAGTCAAGGTCGCAAACATGCCAGATGCACTTGAGCTTTCATTTTTAACGGTAGTTGGTTTTGTTGGTGCGTTTGCCATTACTTTAAATTTTAGTTTTTAGTTTTTGTTTATTTTTAGTTAGTTGATTGTGTGTTTTTTTAAGCGGATAACAAAAATAGAATATAAATGAAATAAAAAAACAGTTTCGTAATTCTTTAATAATTATTTAACATTTGCTATCGTTGGCGTTCTTAGGCTATTAATAACAGCCTTAAAATAATACTTGTTACAACAATTTTTTACAATAAAACCTATTATTTTTTTAAATAACAAGCGGTAAGGTATAAAGTTGTGTAATTATAACGTTATAATGCTGTAATAATCTTGTTATAATAGATGTTTTTAATAAGCAAGATTCTTAAACTCATCAACAGCAACACTTTACCACTGCATTATGCCAAAAGACAATACGAATAATTCCCTCTCAATTCCCCTCTAGTCATTCAATACGCTTAATCAAATCTACATTACACAACAAAAATGCCTTACAACCGATAACGTTTATATAATTAGTGGCACAATATCAGCACGTTTATGCAGTAAAACAAGCCTAAAGCAAGTTTTTTATTATATCTCAATATTAACTAAAAAATTAGTCAAATATTGCAACTTAAATTATTTGGCGCGTTTTAAAACCAACATGCCAAGTACACCAGCAATAATCGATGCCAACAATATGCCATATTTGGCTTGCGAAATATATAAGCTATTAGAAAAAGCAAGCCCGCTGATAAATAATGACATCGTAAAACCCACTCCTGCAAGCAAGGCTATCCCTATAATGTGCATCCAGCTGGCATTTAAAGGCAGGTCAGAAATTTTTGATTTTATCATTAACCAGGTAAAGCTAATTACACCAACAAATTTACCTACAACGAGCCCAATCATAACGCCAATAGTAACAGGGTTTTGTATCGCGGTAAAAAAGTCAGCACTTATAATTATGCCCGCATTAGCTACAGCGAATAACGGCATAATAATAAAAGCTACCCAGGGATGGATGGCATGTTCAATTTTTTGCAGTGGCGTTTCTGCTGCAAGGCTCAATTCCTTAACATCATATATAATATGATACTGATTAGCGGTTAGCAAAGTGCTGTTGTTTGGTATTTCTTCATCAAACTTGTAAGACATTTGACGGAGGGTGTCTGAATATTTACTTTCGCTGATACGGGTTACTGCAGGCACAGTGAAAGCTACTAAAACCCCTGCAATGGTAGCATGGATACCTGAAAAATAAAAGCATATCCAAACGGCTATGCCCACAATAAGGTAAAAGCTGCTGGTACGTATACCCATCTTGTTACCTATAATGAGCGCTACCAAAAAAATCGCGGCTAAACCTAAGACAGCCAAATTTAGCTGGTTGGTGTAAAAAAACGCGATTACAAGCACGGCCCCCAGATCGTCTGCTACTGCTAAAGCAGCTAAAAATATTTTTATTGACGGCGGCACGTTTTTGCCGGCCATAGATAATAATCCCAACGCAAACGCAATGTCAGTTGCCATCGGGATACCCCATCCGCGCGTTGCCTGGGTATTGCTATTAATTAAAACGTATAGTAGGGCAGGTACAATCATTCCGCCCAAAGCAGCCATCATTGGCAATGATGCCTTTTTTAAGGTCGATAATTCGCCTGCCAAAAATTCTCGTTTGAGTTCAAGCCCTATAACGAAGAAAAATATCGCCATTAAGCCATCATTTATCCAAACATGCAAAGGCTTGCTTAAAATGTACCTATCAAAACCAACCGATAGATTGATCTCCCACAAATGTTCGTAGCTTTCATGATCTAAATTGGCCCATAAAATGGCGGCAAGCACACAAGCTAGTAACACCACACCGCTTGTATATTCTAAATGAATAAAACGACTTACGGGAGCAAGAATTTTTTCTATTGGAGTTTTTTTCATTTTAGCGTTTTCAACCACCTGCCTTTTTAGCCTTGTAGCCATCGGCCTGTAACATAACAAGTATTCTATCGCGAAAGTCGCCCTGTATTAATATCTCGCCATCTTTTACACTACCGCCCACACCGCATTTAGTTTTTAGCTTTTTCCCTAAAGTTTCCAGGTCGTTATTGGTGCCTACAAAACCCGCTATGGCAGTTACCTGCTTGCCCCCGCCTTTGCGGTCGAGAAATATCCGGAGGTTTTGCTGCTGTGGCGGAAGGGTGCCCGCGTTATTAGCCGCAGTGCCATTATATTGAAAACTCGAATCGGTAGAGTACATTACACCACCGGTACCTTTATTTTTTTTTGACATACAGCCTATTTAAAACTATCGCCTACTATTATTTTTAATGATTGCGGTAACACACTGATTTCTACTCTTTCGCCAGCAGTCTCCGGCTCGCCGTCTAAATGCAATGGCCCATCGCTGTCGCGGGTAACCACAATATGTTTACCGCGAATAATCTCTACATATTTTGAACCTTCGGCAGTTTTGGTAAACATGCGTATCCCCATTTCAATAAACCGCCAAAGCGGAAAAGGTTTTATTACACAAACATCTATTAAACCGTCCTGCACCGATGCATACGGCGAAACGTGCGCATTGTTGCCAAATTGCGATGAATTAGCAAAGCTCAACATAAAGGCAGTACGCTTGTACGTTTTGCCGTCTATTTCAATAGTATATTCATGAGATTTATAGTTAATAACCTCTTTAAACGACGATTTAATATAAGTGATAAACCCACGGGTTTTACCATGGGCAAATACCTGGCTTATGTGAGCATCAAAGCCCATACCGGCCATATTAAAAAAAGCCTTTCCGTTGGCCGTAGCCGAGTCTATACATGCAACTTTGCCATTATTTAGATTTTTTATAGCAGCTTCGATATCCATAGGGATAGCCAGGAACCGTGACAAACCATTGCCAGACCCGCAGGGCACTACACCCAATGTAGCATTGCTACCTACAAGTACTGACGCTATCTCATTAACGGTACCATCGCCGCCAACGGCAACAATCATATCGTAATTACCCTTAGTCTCTGCGGCAACCTCGCTGGCGTGCGCTATACCTTTGGTGAAAATAATAGTACTTTGGCCATTAAAGTGTTTACCAATTAATTCTGGCACACCATCTTTTCTCTTCCCGCCCGATATTGGGTTAATGATAAATAACGTCTTCCGTTCCAATAATTTATTTTTAGCTGTCAAAAGTAAATGTATTTTCGGCTTTGTAAAAATTGTTTTATTTTTGCTGCATAATAGTGGACTGATTTTTTGCCCCCCAACGGGGGGACGGGATTGCAACCACGTAAAAAAGTGCTAATACCATCTTCTTTACAACGTTCCGTTAAACTTCTTTTTTCTGCTATATTTAACGTAATAATCATTTAAAAATGCCATACTTATTTACATCAGAGTCCGTATCAGAAGGACACCCGGACAAAGTTGCCGATCAAATATCTGACGCCTTAATTGATAACTTTTTAGCAGTAGACCCGGAATCAAAAGTTGCCTGCGAAACTTTAGTGACTACCGGACAAGTTTTTTTAGCCGGCGAAGTGAAATCCAAAGCATATTTAGATGTACAAAAAATTGCCCGTGAGGTGATCAACAAAATTGGTTATACCAAGGGCGAGTACATGTTTGATGGCAACTCATGCGGCGTGCTTTCTGCTATCCATGAGCAATCGCCTGATATTAATCAAGGAGTTGACCGCCAGGCTAAAGAAGAGCAAGGCGCGGGCGATCAAGGTATGATGTTTGGCTACGCAACCAGCGAAACTGACAACTATATGCCGTTAGCACTAGATTTGGCTCATGCCTTATTGATTGAGCTGGCTGCTATTCGTCGCGAAGCTACTGATATTGTTTATTTACGCCCTGATGCAAAATCGCAAGTAACGTTAGAGTACAATGACAATAATGAACCTACTCGTATAGATTCTATCGTTATATCAACCCAGCATGATGATTTTGATGAAGAAAAAACAATGTTGGCTAAAATTAGCAAAGACATCATCGGGGTACTTATCCCACGTGTAAAGGCTAAATATCCAAAATACGCTCACCTTTTTAACAACGATATTAAGTATCACATTAACCCAACCGGTAAGTTTGTTATTGGCGGTCCACATGGCGATACAGGCTTAACGGGCCGTAAAATCATCGTTGATACCTACGGTGGTAAAGGTGCTCACGGTGGTGGTGCTTTTTCTGGTAAAGACCCGTCAAAGGTTGACCGTTCTGCTGCTTACGCTACCCGTCACATTGCTAAAAACATGGTGGCTGCCGGTGTGAGCAGCGAAATTTTGGTTCAGGTGTCGTACGCTATTGGCGTTGCACAGCCAATGGGAATTTACGTAAACACTTACGGTACTGCTAAAGTAGGTTTAAGCGACGGCGAGATAGCTAAAAAAGTAGAAGACATTTTTAACATGACTCCTTACGCTATTGAAACCCGTTTTAAACTACGTAACCCTATATACAGCGAAACGGCCGCCTATGGTCACTTTGGTAAGCCAAGTCAAATTGTAAGCAAAACATTTACACAGCACGATGGCACTACTATTACCAGGGAAGTTGAATTGTTTACATGGGAAAAACTTGACTATGTTGACCAGGTAAAAGCTGCGTTTGGCTTATAAGATTAATGATTTTTTATAATTTAGAGCGATGGATTTTTCCATCGCTCTTTTTTTACCCGATATTTTTTATAGCATGAAACTTGTTAAAATCATTTTGTTTTTAACCATTATAAGCGCCGGTACAGGCATGGCTAAAGCACAACAGCGCGGTTTGGACTATGCCATTACAACGGTTATCAGAGATTATTTTGAGGTTAAAAACGCCCTGACAGCGGGTAATGCTAACCTCGTAAAAAACAAGGCCGGCAAAATGATATGGGACTTAAACAACGTGCCTACAAAGGACATGAATAGCCTACAACACACAGCTTGGTTTAGTTATCTATCCCGGTTACAACTGCCCGCCCGGAGCATCAGCGAGCAATCGGCCATCGCTAATCAACGTAAGCAATTTTCAGCCTTATCTAACACGCTCTATAATACTTTAAAAGATATGAAAGCAAATAGCATGGTCATTTACAGGCAATATAGCGCCGCCAGCGACTCCTATTGGCTAAATGACGGACCGGCCGTCAGAAACCCCTACTATGGCATAGCTGATAAGAAAATGGGGAGAGAAGGCGTGACTAAGGATATACTACCAGCCATCTCGGTTAAGAAATAATACCCACACTATATTTAATGCAACACCCGGAAGATAACCCCTGGCAGGTAACGTCGCAAAAAGAGCTCTATGATAATCCCTGGATAAAACTGACCGAGTTTAAGGTGGTCAATCCATCGGGCAACCCGGGCATTTATGGCAAGGTACACTTTAAAAACAGGGCAATAGGTGTTGTAGCTTTAGATGCAAACTTGAATACCTATCTGGTTGGCCAGTACCGCTTTGCTTTGAGCGAATACAGCTGGGAAATACCAGAGGGGGGCGGACCACTACATGAACACCCGCTGGATGCGGCAAAACGCGAACTACTAGAAGAAACCGGCCTTACTGCAAACCATTGGACAGAGATACAACGTATGCATCTGAGCAACTCTGTAACCGACGAGCTCTGCATTATTTACATAGCCACCGGCCTTGAGCAACTCGAAGCCCACCCTGAGGACACCGAGCAATTAATAGTAAAAAAGCTGCCGTTTAATGAAGTCTACCAAATGGTATGCGCTGGCCGCATAAAAGACGCGGTAACTGTTGCAGCAATATTGAGGGTAAAACTGATGCTGATGGAAAATAGCTTATCCCTTTAATTGACAATTTATTTTTAATTTCGTGGCATTAATTAACGTATGAGAAAATTTCTGGGCTATATTTTAACGCCATTTGCCATACTGGTCTTTTTTTTAGAGTTGGTCATATTTCAGCCAATACAATGGTTTACTTATAAATTCATAGGCTACTCGGCGCATAAAGGCGTGGTAGATTTTCTAGATCTGCTGCTCACCAAAACCGTATACCTTTTATTTAATACTGCCACGTTTATTAACAAACAAAACCTGCCTGTTGGTCGCCCTATGATATTCATATCAAACCACCAGAGTTTTTTGGATATCCCGCCGCTTATTTATTACCTCAGACCCTATCACGTTAAGTTTGTGTCTAAAATTGAGCTTACCAGGGGCGTTCCTTCTATATCCTTCAATTTAAAATATGGTGGTGGCGCAAATATTGACCGTAACGATCCGCGTCAATCGCTGATGGAAATCGGTAAGCTGGGAACCAGAATGAAAGAGAATAATTGGTCGGCAGTGATTTTCCCTGAAGGTACACGCTCAAAAACCGGCAACGTAAAACCTTTTCAGGCTGGCGGTATAGCTATCATCTTGAAAAAATGTCCAAATGCACTTATTGTCCCAATAGCTATCAACAGATCATGGGAAATGATACGCTACGGCTTATACCCTCTCAATACTTTTATAGATATGACCTGGGAAGTGCTTGAACCTATTGAACCAAGTAGTGGCACTGTTGAAGAAGTTGTAAAAGAAGCGCAGCAGAGAATTAAAGTAGCACTGGGTCAGGCCTGATGATTACAATTTACTTAGCCTTTCTCACATCCCTGGCTAAGCTACCGGCGGTTAATCTTGATACACTAACAAAAAAACAAAGTTCTTAAACGTTCTTCCCGTCAATAATCTTAAAGAAATCGTCGCGATAAGTATCTCCTACCGGGATGATTTTCTCGCCTATGCGAATCCGGCTACGCTCTATGCTATCTATCTTGTTTAGCGCTACGATGTATGATTTATGCACACGTACAAAATGTTTCTCGGGCAGCGTGTCCTCCATCTTTTTCATATTCTGCAGGGTGATGATACGCTCTGCTGTGGTAAAGATGGAGATGTAATCTTTTAACCCCTCTATAAACAATATCTGGTGCAGATACACCTTTTGGATTTTATGTTCGCTTTTTACAAATATAAAATCGCTTAAAAAATTATGTTGCTGCTGCTGTACTTGTACGGGCTCGGCAACAGGGGTCTTAGAGGGATGGATTATTGTTTGCGCCTTTTGCGCCGCTTTAAAAAAACGATCAAATGCTATTGGTTTAAGAAGGTAATCAACCACATCAAGCTCATAGCCCTCAAGGGCGTATTGCGGATAGGCCGTTGTTAAAATAACTTTTGTTTTTCCGTTAGCGATGCGCAAAAACTGAATGCCGGTAAGCTCAGGCATTTGAACATCTAAAAAAACCAGGTCAATGTTACCATCCTGCACTAACGTAAGAGCCTCAATTGGGTTGGTGGTTGATTTTACTAACTCCATAAACGGCACCTTAGATATGTAGTCTTCCAGTATGTTTAGAGCCAACGGCTCGTCATCAACTATAAGGCATCTTATCATGGCTATAAAACTAAGGATAATTCGCAAGTGTAGGTGTCAATTTCGTCGCGGATCTGTAAATTATATTTTCCGGGGTACAAAAGATCAAGCCTGCGCTTAACGTTACTTAAGCCAATACCACCTATTGCGTCGCGGTTATTGGTGTACTTTTTATTTTCAATATAAAACTGCAAGTGTTCTTTATCAATGCTGATGACCATGATTATCGGCGACTGCGTATCATTGCCAATCCCATGTTTAAAGGCGTTCTCAATAAAAGCAATAAGCAATAGCGGAACGATCTTTTGATCAGTAACCTCGCCATCAATTTTGTAATCTATTTGTGCATTGTTGCCAAATCGAATTTTTTGCAGATCGATATAGTTTTGAAGGTATTGCAGCTCTTTTGACAGGTCAACCTTATTGTCATTACACTCATAAAGCATGTAACGCATAATCTCTGACAGCTTAAGGATTGCGCCCGGCGTATTCTCTGAATGCTGATAAGCCAGTGAATAGATGCTATTTAACGAATTAAATAAAAAATGCGGGTTGATCTGTGACTTAAGAAATGCCAGCTCGGCACTAAGCCGCTGATTTTCCAGGTCGCGCTGGATACGTTCGTTCAGGAACCAATCGGTACTGAATTTTAGTATTATGCTTAAGAAAACAAACAGTATGCTGGTGAAAAAGGTACTCACAAAATAAGACCAAAAACTAATTGATTGGCGGGTTGCTTTAGTGCCAACCATAACGTTGTGCATCAACACATCATCAACAAAAAGCAGGCCCACGCAGTATTTACCAATAGCATAGGCAGCCATGGTAACCAATACCGATAGTATATAAAGGCTATATTTTTTCCGGTTTAAAAATCGGGGGATAAAAAGCAAGTAGTTGATGTAAAATAGACTTATGTTGATGGCGCCATACAAACCGAAAAGTATGAAAAGACGCCGCAGGCTTATGTCTTCGCTATCGCGAAAAATGAACACGCAAAACGCAATTAAACTTAACCAGGTAATGGCATGGAAAAATATCTGCCAGTTTTTTTTCATTACTTCAAAAGTAATATTTTGACGCACATAGCGCCACTATTTATATAGAGCACCCTATTTTATCGATCAACCGGCAATTTTTATCTACCAACCGGCAATTGGCGTTCATCTACAAATAAAGCGGGTTGGTATAAATGTTTTTAGCAGGATAAAAAAAGAGTGTTCCTTTGTTTCATCAAATAAAACGAACTCACAATGAAAAAGCTTTTTACCAACACCAATCCATTTATATTGTTACTTGCCCCGGTAATGTTTGCATTAATTATGGGCGTTAGCTACCAGTTTGAACAAAAGAAAGCGGATTTTGAAAGCGCAGCGCAATCAACCGCTAAAGCTACATCACTGTTTGTTAAAGGCGTTAGCGTTTTAAAAGGCGTTGTTGCTATTAGCAAGCAAGACGTTTGGTAAGCTGTAATTAGAGGTTGACGATTTAGTCCCAACTTCTTTTTAAGAGCAATAATCTGCGTTTTGTCGCAGCCCTAATATACATAAGTAAAAAGTCCGGGTCAATAATGTTCCGGACTTTTTTTGTTCAATTTCTTTATAAGTGATGGGAAGGAGATTCTTCGTTTCCTCAAGATGACAATTGCCGTGTTACCTCACCGGTTTAGGATACATAGGGAGACTCTCATGCCCTTCGGCATCCACAGATTGTACCGCGAAGAAATAGTTATCCTTTGAGTAGTTTAGCGTAGTTTCAGTGCCGGTTACAAAGATCTTCTTTTCCCAATAAGGGCTTATGGTTTCGCGCATCAGGATGTAATATCCAGCCGGTTTCTTCCCCGTTATTGGCGGCTGCCATTTTAACGTAGTAGTATTGGTTAAGCCCGATGTGGTAACACCAACGTTATCCGGCGATGCAGGTGCCGATGCAAGGTTAGCCAGTACCGATAAATTCATACGGGCTACTTTCTGAACATAGTTATAATCGGCATATTGAGGCAGGTCGCCGTAAATGACACCTTTTTCCGTACGCAGGTCCTGGTGCTGGTGGGTGAAATCTTCATTCATTTCAGTAAGCCTAACAGCGGTAAAGCCTTGTAGTTGAAATGAGGTTTGATCGCCACCACGCAAAAATCTGTCGCGGCGATATATCAATTTAACATCCAGATTTTCTACATAACGCTCGGCAATCTCTTTGGTATAACGTGCCAATTGGCGCGACGGGCCATCATTTTCGCCGCCGTTGCCTATTAGCCCGCCGATAGCTGTGGCAACTCTTCGACTGGTATCACCACGCACTACAGCATTAACAGAGGCAATACCCTCGCTAAATACGCGCACCTTAGTATTGTCTTTAATGCCGTTATCCTGCCCGAAGGTATTGCCTACAATGTCGTTGTTCAACATGGCATCTATATTCCAATGCTCATCCTTAGCGCGTTTAGCAACATGCGCTGATCCGTTAAGCCCTTGCTCTTCCCCAGGTACCGCCATAAAGATTATGGTAGCCGGAAACGCGCGCTGGGCCATAATCCTGCATATCTCCATAGACACAGCTGTCCCCGAAGCATCATCAACCGCACCCGGGGCATCACCCTTAATGTTCATCACATCGGTAACCCTTGAATCATAATGGCCCGATACCATATATACGCGCGTATCAGTAGGGTCGGTCCCTTTCAGTATGGCCAGCACGTTTTTTAAGACTGTCGGCTTAGCATAACGCCCACCTGCAGGTTGGGTAAAGGCATCAAACTCTACCTTCATACGGCCGTTCGAAGCGGCAGCATACTTTTCCATTTCGCCTTTTATCCAGTCGCGCGCTGCGCCAATGCCTTCGGTTTTACTGGTGGTATCGCTCATGGTGTGGCGGGTTTTAAAGCTCACCAGCTTGCGTATTATAGCCTCAACATTTTTAGCTGACACATCATCAACCATTTGCTTAATACCTGCATCCTGGCGGATGGTGGTTTGCGCAAAGGTTGTTAGCGTAAAAAACATTAGAGGTAAGAATTTGGCGAATTTCATATGCAAAAATTAAAACTTCAATATACAAAAAGAGACGTAAATCGATTGCGTCTCAACAAGATTGTTACTCCCCCTCCTCATCAGCTAAAATACCCAACACCTCATCAGCCTGTTTAAAGTTACTTCGGACGAAGTGGCACCAGTCGCATTCTTTTTTGCCGCAGCCTGTGTTAAAATCATGCGCCATGATCTTTTGGTAAACGGTGGTTATCTGGTTAGTGACGATCTCGATATCCTCCGGGGTGATGACAATCTTCTCGCTTGGATATTTGTCGTCAACCGGTTCAACAAAGTCAAATACGGTACTAATAGCTTCCCAATCGTTAGTACGGTCATTATCTATCAGTATTTTATAAAATACTGCCTGGCGCCAATAGTCGCCACCTTTGTCTTCTTCGCCTATGGGCCGTTTAAGCTTGTCCTTGGCATTTTTAAACTTACCCGTCTTGTAATCAACAATGGTGGCTTGCTTGCCGTTAAATTCAATTTTATCGAGGTTACCCTTAATAGGGATGCCGCCAATTTCGATGTTTTTAATGCTGCGCTCGGTAAGGGCAACTTTATTCCAGTTAGGCACATTTAACTCGTAATAGGCAGGCAATATCTTTTCGCCATAATCAACACGAAGTTTAAACTCCTCTTTGGTAAACGAGTCGCGGTTGCGGTACATATACCACTTAAACTCCTTCATAAATTGTTCGGTTGACGGGAAGTTATCGTCATCATCCTTCAACCACCTGAAAGCCTTATTTAGAGCCCAGTGCACTGCCTGGCCAAATGTTGCTGACGGGCTTTTGCCGGATGGCACCCTGATTAAACACTGAAAGTAAAAGCGCAACGGGCAATCCAGGTAGTTACTTAAATGGGTAACAGACAGCGTGTAATTCTGTAATAGTTGATTGATGTAGGTATGATCTATCAGCTCTACCTTTGGCTTGTCTGCCTCGCTAAACTGCGTGACAAAGAAGTCAAGCATGGCAACTTCGCTTACTTTAGGGTACTCAACAACCATGTCGGTCTTGGCCAATATCTCACCAATAAATTGCGACGACTCCTGGTCTTTACCCTTGCGGTCCTTATTAGCGTACGATATTATCAGGCATTGCTTAGCCCTGGTAAGCGCTACATAAAACAACCTGCGCGATTCTTCTTTTTGAGCGATATCATCATTGGCAGCCTGGGTCAATGTATCGGGGTACGTAAAGCCTGTATTGCGGCCCTTGCTATCCCAGGTTCTTTTATCGCAGCCTATAAAGAATACATGCTCAAACTCCTGCCCCTTTGATCCGTGTGCGGTGAAAAAATTGACGCCATTATCAGAAAAAATAACCTGGTTAAGATCCAGCCTGATGCCGTGCTCCTTCATGGTGTCTATAGTAGCTAACAGGTTGACTAGTTTTATTTCGGGGTTCTTTCTACTTTCGTCTTTTAAAAAGTCAAAGAAATTGGTGAGCACCTGCATAAAAGTGCCTTTATCCTGCTGATGCATAATGTATCGCAATATGCCCAACTTACCTATCACCTGCTGAAATAGCTGCTGTACGGTAATACTAACCGCATCTTTCAATAACTCGTCAATGTTATTAAGCAGGTATTTCATCTCGATATTTGGCGCGGCATCAAACAAGCCCTGCTGTGCCGGCACCCTTATTTCGTGAATATACCTTCGCAACGAAGTTTTAGGGGCGTTATTAGCCGACGTGGTAAAGTTTTCTTTTGATACCGCAATGCTGGCCTTGGCAATCTCTATAGGCGGAATGCTAAAGAAATCATAATGTAAAATCTCAAACAACAATTCGTCGCCACTGTAAGGCGAGTCGAGCTCCATGGCCAGGTAGCGTAATATATTGATGATCTTTTCGCCGAAAGGCATGCTTAAAACATCAATTTTTCGGCGGGTATTAACGGGTATTTTCTGGGTATTTAAATAGTGAATTAGGTCCTCAACCTGACTGTGGTTGCGGTAAATTACCACTATTTCGCGGGGTGGGGTACCGTTTTCAACCAAATGCCTGATGCTTTGTGCTACATCTACCATTTCCTGATCGGGGTTCTCGTACTCGCGGATGATGGGCTTTACAATGGCTTCGTCAAAACGCGGATGCGACGCTTTCAGGATTTTATCCAGTTTAAGTTGCTTCGTTAATCGCTCGTTATTGTTGTCAATGAGCGCGCGAGAAATATCCAGGATATGCTGATTTGAGCGGTAGTTATTCCGTAATATAATTGTAGATATTGTATCGATATAATCAGTATTAAAATCAAGGATGTTACGCATGTTGGCGCCCTGAAACTTAAAGATGGATTGATCATCGTCGCCCACTACAAATACATTTGGCGTTTCCCAATAGTTCAGCAAAAACTTCAATAGTTCGTTTTGCGATCCGCTGGTGTCTTGAAACTCATCTACCAATATATAATGATACCGCTCCTGGTAACGGCGCAATATTTCCTCGCTCTCGCGGAAGGCCTTAAGCACCCATATGATCATGTCATCATAGTCATAACGACCGCGGGCTTTCATCTTGGCGTCGTAATTTTTATACTCTCCTACCGCTATCCTAAGCTTCTCCATCCTATCCAGCATGTCCTGGTAGGTTGCTTTTTTGTCGCCTACTGCATTGTTAGCCGATTTTCGTTTATAGTAATATTGCGAATAGTAGGGCGAATCCTGGTCGCAATTATCCACCAGATCGATATAATCTGTGATTGCCTGGTAAAAGTGTCCCTCGTTCCAGTTCTCCCGCTTCATGGTAGAGAACAAGCTTTTCAATCTTGACACATCAAAATAGATATCGCCGGTAAAGCGCTTCAATAAGTGATCTTTCGGAAAATCGTCCACCAACTCGCGGAATAACATGGCCGATTCAAGATCAGACAAGGGCTCCAGGTTAAGTTTACCAAAATACTCCAGGTTTTCCTGTATCACCTCGTTACAAAAAGCGTGAAACGTATATATATGTATGCGGTAAGCATCGGGGCCAATAAACTCAAACAAACGCTTACGCATGGATACCGCGCCGGCATCGGTATAGGTTAAACAAAGTATCTCGCTGGCTAAAGCATCGGTGTCTGTCAATATTTTACCTATGCGTGCAGCTAGTATTTGTGTCTTACCGGTACCCGGGCCGGCAATTACCAGTACCGGGCCATCCATTTTATTAACAGCAGCTAACTGCTCGGGGTTTAATCCGGCAAGGGCATCCTGAAACTTTTGGTTGTATTTATTTAGGTTTGATTGCATCATTATTTGATAAAGATACTAAAGATATTAGTTAACCCCATTTGCTTTAGGAATAACATTTCAACAATATTTTACAACAAATAAAATTCATTGCAAATGTATCCGTTATATTTACAACCGAAGATTGAGACTATGGGACTACCGATGAGAATTACTTTTGATGATATAGATTATACTTATCAAATATTAAATACAAACCAAATAAATAAGCACACTACCGAGTTGGAGCTGATATTTAACGGCGAAAAGCTGGACCTGATATTAGACGAAAAGAAAAATTGGATACAAAACAGTGAAGAGAAGTCCGTCAATCCCGAGTTGGTACAGGCGCTTGGCAGGTCAGTGTCTTTGAGGCTGAGGATGTAATTATTTAGAATTAGCTCTTTTAAGCTTATTAAGTTCATTAATGTCTGATAAATCTTGCTTTCGGCCGCTAATGCTTTTATTTTTTATCAAATCATCCAATCCGATATAGTTGACGGGCACGCCATCTACATCAATAATCGGTATGCCTGGACCTACTAACGTTACAGCCCAAACCCAGTCCCTGTAGGGAAAAACACGTTGACACTTACCGGCAACTTACCACTTGGTTTTAGCTCGCCGGTAATAACTTTTGCTGCAGCGCGCTGCATTTCGGGGCTATTTTGGTAGCATTCAATAAGGCCGGTGCTTTTTTCAATACCCGGTAAACCTGCTATGGCATAAGGGTTGGCAAATACGCACATCACCACATTTTTATGCGCCGTGGCGGCGGCAATAAACTCTTTAATCGCATCGCTATAGTCTATCTTACTGGCAGGGCGCGTGCGGGTATCATGCAAACTGATGTACACCTGATCATACTCATTAAGCATATCTAACATTTTTTTCAGGTAAGGCACCTGGGCTTTTTTGTTTATAATAAATAGGTGGCCGTTGGTTGTCCATTTACCTAGCTCGGTTTGAAATGTGGTGTACTGATCTGCGCCGATGCTTACAACGGCTGTCTTCATTATCGGCTTTAATTTTATCCCCGCAGCATCGCCTTTTAAAACAGTTACGGCAGCGTCACTTAATTGCTGTATGAGCTGTTTAGCAGGCTCGCGGTTTAAGTCGGCCAAAATATTGGCAGCCGATACATCTTTACGGTTTGCCAAGCCTGCCCAATATTTAGCGGCCAGCACTTTCTTTACTTTTGCTTCAAACTCGGCGTATGGTATTAGGTGCTTACGTAATGCCACCTTTATTTTCTGCACAGCTTCCTTTGAATTCATAGATAGCTCTATGATATCGTTACCAGCCAAAAAAGCTTTTACTTCGGCCTGGCCATGAGGGTTGTTGACCGTAACGCCTTTCATTTCCATAGCATCCGACACCACCAACCCCTTAAAGCCAAGCGAGTCTTTAAGTACGCCGGTAATAATTGTGCGCGACAAGGTGGATGCCTGGTTAGGCGTTTTATCTAACGCCGGAATGCTCATGTGCGCTATCATCATCCCGCTCAAACCGGCTGCAATGGCTTCTCTGAAAGGATACATTTCTAACGAATCTAATCTCGCCCTGGTAAAGGGTAGCAGCGGCAAGGCCAGATGCGAATCGACGTTAGTGTCGCCATGGCCGGGGAAATGTTTGGCCGTAGTTAACAGCCCGGCATCTTGCATACCTTTAAAATAAGCAATGCCTTTTTTAGTTACGTTATATTTGTTATCGCCAAAACTACGGTAATTGATCACCGGATTGTTAGGGTTATTGTTAACATCCATTACCGGCGCAAAATTCATATGCATGCCTATGCGTTTAAAATCATAAGCTATGTATTGCCCCATTTTGTATATTAAAGTATTGTCTTGTATGGCCCCCAAAGTCATTTGATATGGGTATGAAAGTGTAGAATCTAAACGCATTCCTACTCCCCATTCTGCGTCTTGAGCAATCAATAGCGGCACGTCTGACAGGTGCTGGTAACGGTTAATTAAACCGGCCTGCCTACCCGGCCCACCCTGGAAAAACACCACGCCGCCAAGTTGCTCATTTTCAATAACTTTAGCTACAGAGTCCTCATATCTGCGACCCAAGTTGGTGTGTGCCCGCACAAAAAACAACTGGGCAACTTTATGCTTGCGGCTAAGCTTTTGATAGACAGAGTCCACCCACTTGTTCTGCTGACTTAATGATTGAATATAATCTGTTTGTTGAGCGAGGGTTACGGTGCTGATTTGGGTAAGAAAAATGAAGGCTGCACAGCTTGCAAATATTTTGATCCGGGTCATGCGTCAAAAATAAATTAAAAAATATTAGAAAACTGTAACCACTTAACAAAGTGCACCGTATAAGAGATATAATAACAGCAATAATAAATTAACCACAGCTATCGGTTGTACTTTTTAAAGTAAAAGGATATTACAAGGACTATAAATTTTTTACTCCCATGAAAAGACTTATCATTTTAGCCGCCATAATCCTTACGTCAGTATCTGTTAAAGCTCAAACATACTTCAACAATGCCCGCGCTGATTACGATAGCTATTTTGAAACCAAATTTGGTGTGCAGTTAAGCGGTAACCTTTCAAGCGCAAGTACAGGTTCAAATTTCACCACATCAAACATTGCAGGTTTTACCGCCGGCGTAAACATTGATTTCCCGGTTAACTATACTGTTTCAATTGTACCTGCGGTACTATTTACACAAAAAGGCTTTTCTGCCAATACCCCCTCAGGTAGTTATACCCAGCGTTCGCAATCAATTGATGTCCCTGTGTTAGCTAAATTTAGATCAAATGGTGCAATAAACTTCTATTTAGGCCCTCAGGTATCTTACCTGATATCAAACAGCAGCCAGTTTAATCAGAATTTTTCATCCGGGGATCGTAGCTCATACCAATATGGAGGCTCAAATATTCGGCTACAAGGGGTTGCGGGCGTCGGTGTTGATGTTAGCAGAACCCTTAGCTTGCACGGACGTTACGCTTTTGATTTAAATTCGACATCTCAAAATGGCAATCCAACAACGCCAACCTACCGTATGCAAGCATGGCAGTTTGGTTTCGGAGTAAATATTTAACTGATCTAATAAACATTAAGCGCTACGGCCGCCTTAAACAGGTGGCTTTTTTTGTTGCTCAATTATTCTGACAGCCATTAAATAAGCATTGTTATATTTGCACTTGATGCAAAATTTAGTCAACACGGCCCCGGTAAAAAAAAACTACGAATTCATAGATGTGATAAGGGGCATAGCTATGATAAGTATTGTAGCAGAGCACAGCATTACCATCGGGGGATATCAAT
Source organism: Mucilaginibacter antarcticus (assembly GCF_042686155.1). Lineage (NCBI taxonomy): Bacteria > Pseudomonadati > Bacteroidota > Sphingobacteriia > Sphingobacteriales > Sphingobacteriaceae > Mucilaginibacter > Mucilaginibacter antarcticus. The sequence continues at coordinate 244,507 of NZ_JBHUON010000001.1, forward strand.
TTCCGTATAATTCTGACAAATACTGGATGAATCTGGTGCTGGTACAATTGACCAAATTCGGAACTATTTCCTTCTTTTTATTGGCCGGTTTCTTGATAGGCGAAAAGTTTGCAGATTACTCGCCTACCGAATACTTAAAAAGGCGGGTATCAACCACCTTTGGCCCTTGGCTATTTTGGACCTTTATTTACATAGTAGCCATGCTGGTAACATTGCGAATCACAGAACGGATTTATCATGATAACAGGTTTAGCCTGCATAACATCTTAGAGCAAATCAAAACCCTTTACTTATACACCAGCTATTGGTTTATCATCAATTTTTTAATAAGTATCAGCATTTTGCTGATGTTTAGGAGATACCTATATTCTTATTATTTAGGCGGATCATTGCTTTTATTTACCTTTTTTTATGTCGTAAACATACACTTTGAGTGGGTAGACCCAAGACATACCACCGCCATTTTAGGATTTGTATTTTTTTTGTGGTTGGGTGCACAAATGCGTAAAAATTGGACTACTATAGAGGCCCTTATTAGCCGCACCTCTTATTTTACCTTTATCATATTATTTATCATTTCCTTTTCGCTATGCATTTATGAAATAACACAACTTCATGGCAAAAGCGTAGATCCGTTCAACACCTTGAGAATAAGTAACATATTGCTGTCGCTGGTAGTTTTTGGCTTGTTGCTGCGAATAAAAACTTTTAAACGCATCAGCTGGTTAAAGCCGCGACAAACTACGTATGGCATCTATTTGATACACTACATACTACTGATATTCTTATTGCCGGAGTTATTTGGTCATCTGCATATAGACGTACCTAACCTCTCTGTTCCGTTATCACTTTTATATAGGTTATCTCTGTTTATAGCGTGCTATGCGCTTACCTTCATAATAGTTTTACTCATCAGCAACTCCCGGTTAAAAAGACTAGTAGGAAATTAACAGATGTACGCTGTCTAAAAGCCATATCAGTAAAACCTCAATTCAGTATAACTCGGTTTAAAGAATCATTTGACCCTCACAATAGCCCAAAACCATCTTTTAAATCGTCTTCTTAAAGAATTATGCTTTTTTAAGTAATCAAATATTGGCTTAAACTCACGTGTTAAAATAAGATGGTCTGCCTCTTTCTCAGGCACCATAAATTTAGGATGTACAATGTCTGTGATTTCTTCTAGTGGAATGTTTGAGAATACGCTGTTTGCGTCCATAGTGTTCTCAGCAAGCTGCCCAAAACCTATGTTGCTTACCAGGTTTTTGTTAGGCACTACGTTAACACAATTATTAAAGAAATGAGCAAAGCCTGCCTGATAGTCCCAGGTATTAATCTCTCCTGACTTTGTTTTTTTGAAAATATCCAGCCAGCAATAAACAATAAACGGATCTGTGAATATCTTTTTAAGTTGTTGCTCTGCTTCCTGTTCGGTATAGCTAGTAAGGTCGCGGTCATATTGCACCCATGATCTTCGCCAGGTGGCAAAGCCCCAACCATTGGTAAGTTGCGAAAAGTAATACGTCGCGTTGTTCCAACTCCGGCCTTTTAGTAAGTTACTTCCTGATATCAGCCATACGCGCTCATCAAATCTATATTTTTCAAGCAAGGTGTCGCAAAACTTAAAAAAACTATCAGCGGGTAGGCAATCGTGTTCAAGTATTATACCTTCGGGCTCATGCTCAAAGAACCAGTTGATTGCGGTAGAGATCGCCATCTTGGGGCCCATATTCTCTTCATAAAATAGCGTTCGTAGCTCGCAGTGCCAATCTATGCCAGCTAATACTTTAACTTTGGTTTCTGCACATCTTTCTACTTCGTCGGCGCGATTATCACGTGGTCCATCAGCAACTATATACAATCGTTCGGGCTTGGCTTTTCTTATTTTTGCTAACACTTGCAAGGCAGTATCATGCCTGTTAAATATAATGAATAAAATGGGCGACGATGTTTGATATTGATGCTCTGTGGTATCCATATATTTATCTGATGTAGCAGTATCCTACTCGCTGAAAGCCTGCATATCTATCAGCTTACGGTATAGGCCATTGTTGTTAAGAAGCTCAAGATGCTTGCCCTGCTCGACTATTTTACCCGCCTCAAGTACCACAATAACGTCTGCATTTTGGATGGTGCTTAAGCGGTGGGCGATTACAAGTGAGGTGCGGTTTTGCATTAGGTTATTCAAGGCATCCTGTACCAGTTTTTCCGATTCGGTGTCCAATGCCGATGTCGCTTCGTCTAACAACATAATTGGCGGATTGCTCAATACTGCACGGGCAATACAGATTCGCTGGCGTTGCCCCCCCGAGAGTTTAGTACCACGGTCGCCTATGTTGGTATTGTAACCATCCTCGGTTTCTTCAATAAAATTATGAGCATTGGCAATGCGTGCGGCAGCTTGTACTTCATCCGGTGTGGCGTCGGGTTTGCCAAAAGCAATGTTGTTGTAGATGGTATCATTAAACAGGATAGACTCCTGGTTTACTATTCCCATCAGGCTTCTTAACGAGTCGGCGGTTACGTGTTTGATATCATGATTATCAATAGCGATCTGGCCCGACTGCGGGTCCATAAACCTTGGGATCAGATCCATCATAGTGGATTTACCACCACCTGATGGACCAACTAAGGCTACCGTTTTTCCCTTAGGTATTGTTAGGTTAAGGCCGGCCAATACTACTCTTTCGCCGTAAGCAAAGTGTACATCTTTAAAGTGGATACCCTCGTTAAAACTATTTAACGCAACCGCATCAGGCAGATCTTGTATTAAAGGCTTTTCATCTATCAGCGCCAGTACACGTTCGCCGGCGGCAATGCCTGAGTGGATATTACTGAATGAATCAGAAATGGCCTTAACCGGACGCATAACCTGAGAAAACAGACCTATGTAGGTTATAAACTGTGCAGGTGTAAGTGCGTCCTTGTCATTATCAAAAATCAAGCTGCCACCATATAACACAATACCGGCAATCATTGCTATCCCAAAAAACTCAGACACCGGCGAAGCCAATTGTTGCCGGCGCGCCATAGATTTAGCAATGCCGGAGTAAATTCTGTTTTCCCGATCGAATTTGTCTTTAATGTATCCGGTGGCATTAAACGCCTTAATGATTTTAATGCCCGACAAAGATTCGTCAAGATAACTGATCATGTTACCAAAGGTTTCGTGTATGGCGGTAGCTTGGGCTTTCAGGCGTTTAACTATTCGTGCTATAACAAACCCAGCTACAGGGATAACCAATAACGAAACCAACGTCAAATTAACTGATATAGCGAACAGCGAAATTACATATGCTATTAACGTAAGCGGTTCTTTAAAAATAACCTGGAGTGTGCCGGTTACAGAAAACTGAACCACCTGAACATCCGACGCAATTTTTGAGATGATGTCGCCCTTGCGCTCATTATTAAAATAGCCTAAATGAAGGTTCATCACATTATTAAATACAGTACGCCTGATATTAAGCAATGTATGCACCCGTAAATTCTCCATGGTACGCTGCGAGAGGTATCTGAAAAGGTTACTAAACAATGCCGACACCACGATTACCCCACATACAACTTTCAAAGTGCCAAACTTGCCGTAGTTGATAAGCATGTAGTTGACATAGTATTCAAACGTAGCCATAAAATCCAGCGCCGAGGGTTTTACGCCTAACTCAACAACCGGTGCATTGTCTTTAGAAAACAAGGTTTGCAACAATGGCGCCAACAGGGTAAGCGTGAAAGTGCTGAACAAGACGTAAATTATAGTGCAGATTATATAGGGAATAGCAAATTTTTCAATTGGCTTGGCAAATGATAATAACCGGAAATATGTCTTCATCAAAAATTTATAAAGTCTGCAAAGTTAACATGAAATAATGAGAATTATTGTCATTACTGCGCGACAGGCAATAGCGGTAAGGTAGCCTGCCATACATCAGCCAGTGTTACAATATCTACGCAAGGATGTGGCTCCGTTGGTAGCGTTTTAAAAATACATTGCCAATTACAATAGTAGCATGGCATTTTTTCGTAAACGCAAACAGGCCTGTTTATAATATGTGAGGGATAAGGCGCGAAACGTTCAAAATGACCGCCACCCAAAATACACACGCAATTAGTTTTTGTGGCCGCTGCGATATGGATGGCACTGGTTTCGTTAGATATAATCAGCGATGCCTTGCCTATCAGATCCACAAGGCCGGGCAAGGTGGTTTTATTAATAAGATTTGTAATAGCCCCGGCCGGTAAATTTTGCGCTATAAAATCGCCTATAACAACTTCGCCCGGGCCACCTGCTAAATAAATAGTGTCGCCTGTTTGCTCTCTGATCAGCTTTATCAATGCTAAAAATTTATCAGCTTCCCAGGTGCGTTTAATGATCCCTGCGCCGGGAAAAATAACGATCCCTTTTTTATCGGCACCAAAATCGCCAATGGACGGACCATTTAGGGCGAGGCTTTGCGCAAGTACGCTTTCGAAGAAAAACTTTGTGCGGTCAAATTCAAAGTAAATTTGCTGCGGCAAGGGCAATAGTTTTGTGTAAAAGCTGTCTGTTTTGCCTTTATATTTAGGCAACATGCGCTCGGTATCACTGGCAAAACCAATAATCTGCTTCGCCGCGGTCAACCCTGCCAGGCCGTCGTTGATTAGCGTGCGCGAGTAGCTGGGCTGCAAAACCACGCCATAATTATTGCTAAATAACTGCCAGGCAAGTTTAAGGGTATCCAGCGGTTTATCATACAAACTTTCGGCCTTGGTGAATATAAACTGATTTACAAAAGGCGCATCATATTGCGCGGCAAGGTCTTTCCAAAGCGGGTTCCCCAAAATATCCATTTTATAATCGCAGTATTGAACAGATGTCTTTACCTCTTCTATAAAATTTCGGAAGAGGATATAATCACCAATAGCATCCGTCTTAATAATTAACAGCCGTTTTTGCGACTGCCTAAACTTTGCGAAAAACCTGAACAGCCACGGCAATTTAAGCAGGGTGAAACGGGTAAGCCTGAACATATTTCGGTTTTGTGCCATATTATTTATTCAGTATAAAACGCTTTAATGCACCCAATAATCCTATGGTACGGTTAAGGTAACGGTAGTATGAGGCAGGCTTCAGGTATTGTTTAAATAATTGATCGCGTTGGCTTTCAAACAACTGGTCTTTAACCGTAGATGAAAATCCGCCTTCTGAGAAACTGGCCATTAGCTTATCCAGGTGTTCAAATTGGTAAGCCGTATCTTTCCATAAACGAAGGTTAAGGTGATAGTCGGCATATACCTTATATTGGGTATCGTACTGGTAGCTTTCAAAAACCCCCTTAGGGTAAAATAGCGCTTGGTGTATAAAATTTAGTTTGGTTAAATAATAGTCATCATACACCTTATAAAAAGGCTGGCCATAATAAACCACATTGGCATAGTAAACCGTTGACGCATTATTCAAAAGCGCCGGAACGTCTTTAAAATCCTCCAGCAAGGTATCATCCACTCCTAAAAAATAAACCCATTGGCCTCGGGCATATTTAACAGCCTGGTTCATGGCGTCGTAGATACCACCATCAGGTTTACTGGCCCAGTAGCTTATGCTATTCGGATGTTGTTTTAACAGGTCGATGGTACCGTCGGTACTGGCACCATCAAGAATAACCAGTTCTATATCATCACTCAAAAAACGGGTTACATTTTCAAGATAGCCCGGCAATAGCGCAGCAGCGTTTAACACCACTGTTATAATAGTAATCTTTGGCGAGGTGTTGTTCCCGCCGGTTAACCGTTTGCCGCCTTCTGTCATTTACCCAAATAGCTTTTTAAATTTATAGCCCCACACCTGCTTAATTATAAAATTAAACTTACTTACGGACGATTTTTTCTGAATATACAATAAGGTATCCCTGTTAATAAACATGAACCACACCAAGCCGAACGCGAAATAATTTTGCATCCTGTCTTCCATCAGCCTAAATAGCTTCTGCTTAAACTCGTTATGGTTATTATGCGGATAAGCGGCAAATTCGCGGGTAATGTTATACTGGTTCTCAATTTTCTCCAATCCCTTGTTTTTCTTTTTAGCCTGGCCCCTGTCCTGTCGTAATATATTGGTACTGGCCTTTTGATGCTGGCGATATTGTACTAAAGCCTGCGGCAGATAACCAATGCTCCCCACGTTGCAGGCAATATAAGCCAGCCACCAGTCATGTATAATCACTTTATTAAAACCTGTAAGGTAACTAACCAGCTCGCGCTTAAATAAGATGCTATGGCCCGATACACAATTCTCGAATAGAAAAACACGCGAATCGTTCCCAGCGTAAAAGTTCCTGACGTCAGTTACCTTTTTATTTAGAGGCTGCTCTTGCTCGTCAGTAAACTCCGAATCATGGTACAGCATAATATTGTCGGCAATACCTTCCACCATCAACCTAATCTTATCCGTATCCCAAATATCATCCTGGTCGGCCAGGGCAATTAATTCACCCTGCGTTAATGATATGGCTTTTTCGAAGTTTTTTACATAACCCAGGTTACTTAGATTATGATGCAGTTTAAGCTGCGGATGGTTGGACGCGTATTCTTGAAGTATTGTAACAGTACCATCGGTAGAGCAATCATCAACTACAATTAACTCTATATTACTGTACGTTTGGCCAACCAGCGTATCTAACTGCTGCCGCAAATACGGCGCGCCGTTGTAAGTACATAAAGCTATAGAAACCAGTGGCTGCTGTATCATACTTTTAAACATGTATTCTGCTTGAATGTCTTTTTAGTAGTCACGCTTTATTTTACCAGTTTGTAATTACGGTACTCGCTTACGCGCCAACCGGTAATATCTTCTATTTTTTGCAAAACCTTGCGCCTAAATGGCATTTGTTTGCGTAGGGTTTGCAAATCTATATCAAGTTTCCAACTGGTAGCTGCCAAACGCTTTTGCATTACCGCGGGGTGTGTGCCGTCAAAACGTAACAGCCTATCTGGGTTTTTATGGCCGTAATCAAACGTAAAGCTTTCGGGCAGGTTTTGGGCCATCCACTCATCGTCATGATAAAACTGGTTAAAGTTGCGCAGCTTGTTTGCAAGCCCGCCCGGCGGCTTTACCCAGCCGTAATGATATATATAGGCGTCTATCAGCTTTACATTAAGTTTGTGGTTGTCGGCCCATCTAAATCCCTGCGCGTCGCGGTACGAGTGTATGTCTTTATTGTTCCTGATGATCCTGATCTCGCGGCGATACCACCTGCGCGAATGACCGTAATAATCATACGATCCATAAAAGTGCAGGTACTTAAACAGCAAACCGTCTATAGCGGGGTTGTTTAAAGCTTGCTGTAACTCCCGCTGTACCGTATCATGGTATTTTTCATGTACGCATTCATCGCCCTGTATATAAAAGGCCCAATCTACATCGAACGAGATGGCGGCAAAAGCCTTATCAGTTTCGGCTGCGAATACAGCCCCCCCGTCGCGTATAGATTCGTCCCAAACAGTGTTGACGATCTTTATTTTGGGCGACTTGATATCGCGCACTAACTGCTCGGTTTCATCATCGCTATTGCCAACAGCCACCACAAACTCATCACACAAAGGCAATACAGATGTAATAGCTTCAACAATGGGATAATCGTTTTTTACCGCGTTGCGGATAAAGGTAAAACCGGCTACTTTCATTAAGCGTTTTTAGTTCAAAGCACAAATATAGTTATCTGCCGGTTTTAAGCGCTTATATAATGTAATAGGACAGTAAGTGGTTTTTAGCCAATAACCTAACTATCGCGCGTATGTCTAACCCTTTGTAGACAATAATTGTTATATTTGAAAATCAGGGTAGCAATGCATCATTCTCCGCAAATCAATCATTTTCTTAAAGAGTCGTTTTTTTTCTACACCATTGCCATTGGGATGGATAGTTGTTACTCTTACGTTAGCAAGAATTACGACCGCAATTTTGAGTTTACCGATAGCACCTTATTGGGTAGACATTTCAGTGTAACGCTACACCCCGAAGATATTATCATTTGCGAAAAAGCAGGAATGCAATGTTTCAATGCTCCGGGTCAGCTTTTTTCGGCCACTTTGCGCAAACATAACGGTCACGGCGGCTTTGTAACCACCCAATGGGAAATGCAGGCCATCTTTGACGACAACGGCCAACCTGAAGGGATATTTTGCGTTGGTTATAACATCACAGAATTTGTAGACACGCGCAGCAGGTTAAATACTGCCCATACCCAACTAAACGAAATTGGCTTTATACAATCGCACCTGGTGCGTAAGCCCTTGGCTAATATTATTGCGCTCACAGCGCTAATTGAACAAGACTTGACCGATGAACGCTCGAGTCAGCTTTGTAAAATGCTCACCCAGAGTGCCGGCGAACTTGACCAGATGATCAGAGATATATCTGATAAAACAGACGAATAAACCAAAGCTGTTTAATATTGGTCCTCATCTTGACGTTATTTTTGTTCCTTTATAACTATGCAGGCAGCCAGCAACATACAACCCACCGTTACTGATTTTAAATCGGTTGCGCGGGCGCTTACCATTGTTGAGAATGACTTGCCCGGTGCTGACACCTTATTAAAGGGTCTTCAGTTTACCAAAGCCACGCCTATTATAGGTATAACCGGCCCACCCGGTGCCGGCAAAAGCACTTTGGTAAACAGCCTGATTGGGCAATTAGTTAGCAACGGAAGCAAAGTGGCCGTATTGGCTATTGATCCAACCTCGCCATTTAACTTTGGTTCTTTACTAGGCGACAGGATCCGCATGAGCAGTCACTTTAACCATCCGGATGTTTTTATACGGTCGCTAGCTACCCGGGGATCATTAGGGGGGCTTTCAGCAAAAACGATTGAGATGACGGATGTATTGCGAGCCGCCGGATTTGATTATGTGCTGATAGAAACCGTAGGCGTGGGCCAATCAGAAATTGAAATAGCGGGCCTGGCCGATATTACTTTTGTGGTGTTGGTGCCCGAGTCGGGCGACGAGATACAGAACATTAAATCGGGTTTGATGGAAATTGCAGACGCCTTTATCATTAACAAGGCCGACCGTGACCATGCCGACCTGTTTGCCAACAATCTTAAAAAGATCATTCATCAAAAAGAAGGCGCGGAAACACCAGTATTTAAAATCACAGCTACTACCGGCGAAGGGATTGAGCAAATAAGCGCCTTTATATCAACAGCTAAAACTACCGCAAATACCCGCAAAGAGTTTTTACTGGCCGAAAAAGCCTATCGTCTAATTCAGCAAAAACGCATGGCGGGCGTAGACAAAAAAAAGCTGCAACAAGATATTGCTGCAGCTTTAAATGATGGTGGGTTTAACTTGTATAGTTTTGTAGAGACGCAATACTAAATCCGAATCTTACGAATTCATGATCTCCTCTATATGATCAGCCTCTAACGGGATATCGGCCATCAGGTCGATATTGCCTCCCTTGGTAATCAGGATATTATTTTCTAACCTGATACCCAGATTTTCGGCCGGGATATAAATACCGGGTTCGCAGGTAAGCAGGTTTCCCGCTTCGAAAGGTTTGTAGCGACTGGCAAAATCATGCACATCAATACCCAAGTGGTGCGATGTGCCGTGCATAAAGTATTTCTTATAAGCCGGCATCTTAGCGTCTTGCTTTTCAACATCATGTTTAGTTAACAGGCCAAGATCAATCAGCTCGCCCGTCATCACCTTGCCAACTTCGTCATGATAGTCATTCCAGACGGTGCCTTCTACCAACATTTCTTTGGCCGCGTTCATTACACGCAGTACAGCATTATATACGTCGCGCTGGCGTTTGGTAAAACGGCCGCTAACCGGTATTGATCGGCTCATGTCGGCATTATAGTTACCGTACTCGGCGCCAAAATCAAATAGTATTACATCGCCATCATTACAAACCTGGTTGTTATCTATATAATGTAATACAATAGCGTTTTTGCCCGACGCAATGATTGGGCTATAAGCATGCCCTGTAGCACGCTGACGGATAAACTCGTGGATGATCTCTGCTTCTATCTCATACTCAGTGACGCCCGGTTTGGTAAACTTAAGCACACGCTTAAAAGCATCATTAGTAATACTAATGGCTTTTTGGGTTAATTGCACTTCTATATCAGATTTCACAGCGCGCAGATCTCGCATAATAGGTGCCGAGCGCTCGTAATTATGCAGGGGATATTTCGCCTTCAATTCTTCCAGCATCCGCAAATCGCGGTATGGTACGGTAAAACTGGCACGATCATTCTCGTTTGTGTTGATATATATATTATCAGCATAGTTAATAATGCTATGCAGTATATTTTGATAATCGCTTAACCAATAGACATTTTGTATCCCCGATACTGCGCGGGCTTCCTCCTTAGTGTACTTGTGTCCTTCCCAAACGGCAATGTACTCATCGGTTTGTCTTAAAAACAGTACTTCTTTGTATACAGAATTAGGACAATCCGGATACAAAAGCAATATGCTCTGCTCCTGGTCTATACCTGTCAGGTAAAAAAAATCGGCGTTTTGTTTAAATATAAATGCCTGATCGCCACTACGTGGAAACTCATCATTAGCGTGAAAAATAGCCGCAGCGTTGGATTTAATTCGTAAAACGAAATTTTTTCTATTATTTCTAAATAAATTATTTTCGATAGGTAAATATTTCATAGTATTCATTATTATTTGTACTACTTATAGAACATTTTTCATTTCTTTGTGTTATAAATATAATTTTGGAACAGTTATTGGTAACCGTTTCAAACATAATTACTATTTTTGGAAAAAATCACAATTAAAACATTGTTTAATCTTAAAACTATGAACTATTCTACATTAAAAAAAACAGTCGCTCTATCTGTAGCTTCATTAATGGCAGTTGCTGCTGTTAACGCGCAGGATGCGGCTAAACCTGCTGCCAAAGTGTTTGGTGGCGCGGGTCAGTACAGTACCTGGGATCTGGGTATCAACGTTGGCGCTACTTCAACAACTATGGCAACTGGTCAGGCAGCCGATTTTAATGGCAACATTGTTAGCTTAGGCTTCGGTGCTTCATTGAAAAAACAACTTGCGCACTCTTTTGCTTTACGCCTTGATTTAAACGGTGGTAAAGTACAAGGTACTGCAGGCAATGCAGGTTATGTTGGTGATGGTGTTACTGGTAACAGATACATCAAATTTTCAACTCCTTACATGCAAGGTACTATTAGCGGTGTTGTTAACGTAGCTACTATCGACTTTTTACGTCGCGAAAATTCTGTAAACTTCTTAATAAGTGCAGGTGCTGGTTTAATTAACTTTAACCCAACCGTTTACGGTGCAACCACTCCAGGTTACCCAACTACCGTTTCTGCAACTTACAACACTGCAAGTGCAACTAACACAAACCCACACAGAGTTACTAACTTAGTAATCCCTGTAGGTGTAGGTGTTAAATTCAAATTGTCTGATGTTGTTGGCTTGAACTTAGGTTACAACGAAAACTTCATCGATGGTGATGTATTTGACGGTGTAAACAGAGCACACCCTACTAAAGATCATTACTCTTACGGTTATGCTGGTTTAGAGTTCACTTTAGGTGGTGCTTCAAAACCAAACTTACAATGGGTTAACCCGGTGGCTATGATGTATGACGAACTTTACGACGAAACTTTACGTAAAGAAGTTGAAGCATTGAAAGGCCGTGTTACTAACGTTGAAAACGCTGTTAACGACTTGAAAAAAGATTCTGACGGTGACGGTGTTGCTGATCAATTTGACAAATGCCCTAACACTCCTGCAGGTACTGTAGTTGATGGTTCAGGTTGCCCTATCGTATTCCCTAAAGTAGCTGAAGCTGCTGCTGCTGGTGCAACTGGTGAGGCTTATAGCAACATCCAGTTTGAATTTGATAGCTCAGTATTAAGAACTTCATCTTACCCAGTATTAGATGCTACTTCTGCTGACTTACGTGCAAACGGTGCTAAAGTTGAAATCGGTGGTTACGCTTCATCTGAAGGTACTGCTGCTCACAACTTATCATTGTCAAAAGATCGTGCTAACTCTGTAAAAACTTACTTAGTTAACTCTGGTGTTGACGCTAAAAACCTTAAAACTAAAGGTTACGGCGAAACTAACCCACTTGCTGACAACTCAACTGAAGAAGGACGTGTAATGAACCGTCGTGTTTCTTTCAAAAGATAATTTTTGAAATCAGTTAATGCATATAAAGGCTCTCCAATTTGGGGAGCCTTTTTTGTTTAGCTATATTTGCTCCTGCAATTTCAGATCAGAAATGCAGTAAATTTGAAGCATGTACTTTTTCCGTAAGAAAGATCCAAACAGGCCCACCAGTTTTAACCTAAGAGCAATGCATACCATTAATGCTATTGCTATTATTATGTTCCTGCTAGGGATTACCTGGAAATTAATTGACTGGTTCATCTTGAAGTAAATATTAATCACCGGTAGCTTTAGCTGCCACAATACGCTTATCTAAAATGAAAAAAGTAATCAAAACCGAAGACGCGCCTGCTCCCATTGGCCCATACAACCAGGCAATACAGGCCGGTAACACCATATTTGTATCAGGCCAGATACCTTTGCATCCGTATACCGGTGAGCTGGTTACCGACAACATTGCCGCCGCCACGCATTTAGTAATGGAAAACATTGGCGCCATACTAGCTGCCGCTAAAGCTGATTTTACCCATATTGTTAAAAGCAGCATTTTTTTAACCAATATGGCAGATTTTGCCGAGGTTAACGAAGCTTACGGCTCCTATTTCGAAGATAATTTCCCGGCGCGCGAAACTGTGCAGGTATCTGCCCTGCCTAAAGGCGTTAGTGTTGAAATTTCTGTAATAGCGGTTAAAGCCTAAGGATAATAATCCCTTGAACGGTCAGCCATTTCAAACACCTGTTGAATATTTAAAAGGCGTTGGCACCGCGCGTGCCGAGGTACTTAAAAAAGAGCTGGGTGTTAAAACGCTTGGAGATTTGCTACAGCATTTCCCTTTCAGACATATTGACCGTACAAGGTTTTATAAAATAAAGGATGTACAAGATGACCTGCCGTATGTACAGGTTATTGCCCGCGTAACCCGCAAGGAAATCCTAGGCGAAAAACATACCAAACGCCTGGTGGCGCAGGTACAAGACGATACCGGCGTAATGGAGCTCGTATGGTTTCAAGGCATTAAATGGGTTGAAAAAAACCTTACCGCAGGCAAAGCTTACATCCTGTTTGGTAAGCCGGGATCATTCAACGGCAAGGCACAAATGTCGCACCCGGAGTTTGATCTGTATGGGTCAGAAGCGGCACAGCGCAAGGGTAATCTAACCCTGCAGCCGGTATACAGTTCTACCGAAAAACTTAAACAGTTTACTTTAGACAGCAAAGGCATACAAAAGCTCGTAGTCGGCTTGTTAGATCAGTTTGCCCGCGAGATTACCGAGAACCTGCCGCTATACATCGTCAATAAATTTAAGTTGATGGCGCGAGCGGATGCCTACCGCAATTTCCACTTCCCCGAAGATGCCAACAAACTTGCCGAAGCCCGGCATCGACTTAAATTTGAGGAGCTTTTTTTGTTGCAGCTCAAGCTGCTTAAAAACAAAGTACTACATACCCAAAAGTTTAAAGGCGCCATTTTTGATAAGGTAGGCCCGTTTTTTAACGAGTTTTATGCCCACAAACTCCCTTTCGAGCTTACTAATGCACAAAAGCGCGTACTAAAGGAAATACGTCAGGATACACAGCGCGGGGTGCAGATGAACCGCCTGCTGCAAGGCGACGTTGGCAGCGGCAAAACCGTGGTGGCGTTAATGAGTATGCTGATAGCTATTGATAACGGCTTTCAGACTTGTATTATGGCACCAACTGAGATACTGGCATCACAGCATTATCAAACCATAAAAAGCTTAGTTGGTGATGGCTTTATTGAAGTTGCCCTGCTTACGGGCTCGGTAAAAACTAAGGACCGCAAGATCATCCACCAAAAACTAGAGAATGGCGAGCTTAAAATATTAATAGGCACCCATGCCCTTATTGAAGATAAGGTACAGTACCAAAACCTGGGCATGGTGGTAATTGACGAGCAGCATCGCTTTGGTGTAGAGCAGCGCTCAAAATTATGGCGCAAAAATGTGATCCCACCGCATGTGTTGGTGATGACAGCTACGCCTATTCCCCGTACCCTGGCTATGACTTTGTACGGCGACCTTGACGTATCTGTAATTGACGAACTACCGGCCGGGCGCAAGCCAATCAAAACGGTTCATCTATATGAGTCGAGCCGCCTGCGGATGTTTGGCTTAATGAAGGAGGAGATTGCCAAAGGCCGGCAGATCTATATCGTTTATCCGTTGATACAGGAGAGTGAAAAGCTTGACCTTAAAAACCTGATGGATGGCTTTGAAACCATATCACGCGAGTTCCCCTTACCGCAGTACCGCATAAGCGTTGTTTATGGCAAGATAAAAGCTGAAGAAAAGGAATACGAAATGCAGCGCTTTGTGCGCGGCGAAACGCAGATCATGGTGGCCACTACAGTGATTGAGGTTGGCGTAAATGTTCCAAACGCTTCGGTGATGATTATTGAGAATGCCGAGCGTTTTGGACTATCGCAATTACACCAGCTGCGAGGCCGCGTGGGGCGGGGTGCAGAACAATCCTATTGTATCCTCATGAGCAAGGATAAACTCAGCGCCGATGGCCGTATTCGCCTAAATACGATGGTTAAAACCAACAATGGCTTTGAGATAGCCGAAACCGACCTGCAGCTACGCGGCCCTGGCAATATTGAAGGCACCCAACAAAGCGGTTTGCTGGATTTGAAAGTATCCGATTTGACTACCGACCAGGAACTACTGATGCTCTGCCGTAAATGTGTAGAAGACATCTTCGCGGTAGATCCGCAACTGGCCGCACCTGAACACCAGGTGTTAAATATGGCCTTTCAGGATAAGAACGCGGGCTTAAGCTGGAATAAAATTTCTTAAACATCTTTGTCGGCCTGCTGTCTTAATTTCAAATAAACAAAATTGGTTAAGCCACTATTTGTAGTTTTGTGTATATGAGCGATTCTGATAGTCAATTACAACAAAAACCCGATCCGTTTTTAGCTTTACGGTATAAACAATTCCGCTCATACCTGGGCATTCGCTTTTTCTTCACCTTTGCTTATCAAATGCAAACCACGGTGTTGGGCTTTTATGTATACCAGACAACACATAGTAAGGTGGCGCTGGCTTTTGTCGGTTTGGCAGAGGCTATCCCTGCCATAACTATAGCGCTTTACGGGGGCTATATTGCCGATAAATACGAAAAACGCAAGATGCTTCTATTAGTGTATGCCGGGGCCATCTTTGCCGCTATAATGATGTTTACCGTTACGCTGGATAGCATGCGGGCATACATCGGCGCGCATTGGATACTGCCGGTTTTATATGCCATGATATTTTGCAACGGCGTCGTTCGTGCGTTTTATGGTCCGGCCGCTTTTACCATCTATGCCCATAGTGTACCGCGCGAGGTGTACCCTAATGCCAGCACCTGGAGCAGCTCAACCTGGCAAGCCGCATCTATTTTAGGGCCTATGACCGCCGGCTTTGCTTATGCCTTTGCAGGCCATATTATCCCCGGCACTAGTGGTATAACAGCTACCTTTGGCATTGTGCTCCTATTTCTGCTGATAGCGCTAACACTTGTATACCGTTTACCCATGTTTCCGCCTGTATTTGTACCTAAAGAAAACATTTGGAAAAGCCTTTCAGAAGGGATCAATTTCGTTTTTAAAAATAAGATCATGCTATATGCCATGAGCCTGGATCTATTTTCGGTGCTATTTGGCGGCGTTGTTGCCCTGTTACCTGTATTTGCCCTGGATATATTAAGAGTAGGCGCAGAAGGCCTCGGACTGATGCGTATGGCCGCATCCTTAGGCGCTGCTATTACTATGGTTATCATGATCCGCTTTTCACCTATGGGTCGCCCGTGGCGCAATTTACTGATCGCGGTGGCTGGTTTTGGTTTAGCTATTATTGGGTTTGGTTTATCGCAAAGCTTTTACCTTACACTTTTCTTTCTATTTGCACAGGGCGCCTTTGATAGCGTAAGTGTCATCATTCGGGGTACTTTAATGCAATTACTTACGCCTGATCATATGCGTGGCCGGGTATCGGCAGTTAATTCTATGTTCCTGAGTTCGTCTAACGAAATCGGCGATTTTGAATCGGGTATGGCAGCTAAGTTTTTGGGCACGGTACCAGCTGTTTTGTTTGGCGGCAGCATGACCTTGCTGATAGTCGGCGTTACTTATATTAAAAGCAGCAGGTTAATTCCACTATCCTTAAATCAAATAACCGGGCCAGAAGTTAAAGAAGAAGTTACAGCATAACAAGCAAGAAGCAAATCGGCTGCCAACCGTTGTGAGTTTAGTACAGTTAGTCTTCTACCTCAACAGTAAATTTCTCGCCTATTTGCTGTCTCCACATGGCGTAGTACAGGCCTTTTTGATCTAACAGGTCACTATGCTTGCCGGCTTCAATAATTCGGCCTTTCTCCAGCACGTAAATCCTGTCGGCGTGCATTATGGTTGATAAGCGGTGCGCTATTAGTATGGTGATATGATTATTAAACTCTGATACATCTTTAATGGTTTCAGTGATCTCTTCCTCGGTTAATGAGTCTAAAGATGATGTTGCCTCATCAAATACCAACAAATCAGGCCTACGCAGTAAAGCACGTGCGATAGACAGCCGCTGCTTTTCGCCACCTGAAACCTTTACACCACCCTCGCCAATTGCGGTATCCAATCCATTGCTGGCACGGCCCATCAGGGTTTGACAGGCGGCACGCTGCAGCACATCCAAACATTCCTCATCCGTAGCATCCGGGCGCACAAATAACAAGTTCTCGCGGATAGTGCCCGAAAACAATTGCGTATCCTGGGTTACAAAACCAATCTTTTCGCGCAGTTGATCCAAGTCTATTTCTTTACTGGCAATGCCGTTGTAAGCGATGTCACCTCCTAAAGGCTGATACAAGCCAACCAATAATTTTACCAGAGTAGTTTTACCTGAGCCGGAAGGGCCAACAAATGCGATGGTTTCGCCGGTATTAGTTTCAAAGCTAATATGGTTCAGCGCGTTACGATTTGCTGTAAGGTGCTTAAAGGTAACATCATTAAAAGTTAACTTGGCGATCTTTTCAACCAGTACAGGTTTTTCTGGCTTTTTGTCTATCGGCGTGTTCAAAATAGATTCAAAGTTGGCAAGTGAAATCTGCGCCTCGCGCCATGATTGCACTACGTTACCAATTTCCTGCAAAGGGTTAAACAAGAAAAACGAATAGAACAAAAATTGTATGTAATTACCGGTAGTTAGCGTGTGCTTAAATATGAGCATCAGCAACACAACGATCATGGCACTGCGCACAAGGTTTACTACTGTGCCTTGAATAAAGCTCATACTCCGTACAAACTTCACTTTCTTTAATTCAAGATCAAGAATTTTGTAGGTGGTTTTATTGAGCCGTTCTATTTCTTGTTTAGCAAGTCCTAAGCTTTTTACCAGCTCAATATTTCGTAACGATTCGGTAGTTGAGCCGGCCAAAGCCGTGGTTTCTTTAACAATGGCCCCTTGAATTTTTTTTATCCGGCGGCTTAGCAGCGTACTTACTATCGCAATAATAGGCATCGAGGCAAAATATACGAGCGTAACCTGGTAGTTTATTTTAAGCGAGTAAATGATAACGAACCCAATACCCACCACACTCACAAACAACACGCTGATAAAAGATGTGATGAATTTTTCGCAATCGATCCTAACTTTTTGTAAAATACCCAGCGTTTCGCCGCTACGCTGATCTTCAAATACCTGGTAAGGCAGTTCAAGCGAATGACGCAAACCATCGCTATACATCTGAGCGCCGGTTTTAAGTACAATAATATTTGTAAAGTAATCTTGAAAGTTTTTAGCTATGCGCGATATCATAGCGGCGCCTATAGCCAAACCGATGAGTACCAGCGCCCCATGCAACCGATATTCGTAGGTGTAAAGAGCGCTATCTTTAGGAAGGATATAATTATCGAGTAATTTACCGGTGATAAGCGGATCAAGTAATGAAAAACCAATATTGATGCCAGCTAATAATAAGGCCAGAACAACTGTCCAACGATGATTTTTTAAATAGGATAAGAGTATTTTCATATAACAGGATCAAAAATAAAAAAAGGGAATGGCTATTAAGCTCATCCCCTCTAATTTGACAATCAGGTTAATATTAAACCGTCATGATATCTTTTTCTTTAGCTTCGGTAAGCTGGTCAACTTTAATGATATAAGCATCTGTCAATTTTTGGACTTCGGCTTCGCCGACTTTCATTTCGTCCTCTGATACACCTTCAGTTTTTAGCTTGCGGATCTTCTCGTTAGCGTCTTTACGCACGTTACGGATAGCAATTTTGCCATGTTCGGCTTCGCCTTTGGCTTTCTTTACCAAATCGCGGCGGCGTTCTTCTGTTAAAGGCGGCACGTTAATGCGAATAATCACACCATCATTTTGCGGGTTAACCCCAAGGTTAGCCTCCATAATGGCTTTCTCGATAGCGGTTAACAATGATTTTTCCCATGGTTGTACCACAATAGTACGGGCGTCGGGTGTATTTACCGTACCAACCTGGCTTAACGGGGTTGATGTACCGTAGTAATCAACATATATATCGTCAAGCATTGAAGGACTGGCCTTACCTGCACGTATTTTATTCAGCTCATTATCTGCGTGGTCAATTGCACGGTCCATTGCAGCCTTAGCGTCGGTAACTTGTTTTTTAATGAGTTCGCTCATTGTAATATGATTTTTGACAAAAATAGTAAAATCTGTGAAATAGGTTAAGCAAATATAATATACCTGCCCATATTGCCGGTATAAACTAAAAAAGACGCAAAATGTTGCGTCTTGTATTTTTCCTGTCAGCCAGTTACCATTGCAAAACCGCGGAAATTAAATGCTCCTGGTAAAAAAGATATTGGTTAGCTATGCGGCAGTATAAATCAGTCATGATGCTGCGACGTCAATTTCTCTACCGGATAACCCATAGCCTTGCATTTGGCAACTAATCCATCATATAGCTTTTTATCAAGGGCCGGCTTGCGACTCATGATGAATAAAAACTTATGCTCGGGGTGCCCCACTACCACATACGAGTAATCTTTCGCCAGGTCAATCACCCAATAATCAACCTTAAAGGGCCAAATAAACTGAGCTTTCATTTCGGCATTGTTTTGCTTGGCGTCCGGGAAGAGCTTTGATTTATAGGTGTGCACCTCGTTGTCATCTTTTTTAGCGGTGGTTATCACGCTAAAGTAACCATAGGTATTAAGGGTATAGGTAGTGGTGGTTTCGCGGGTGCCTTTATCAAACGCTGTGGGGATGGAAGATAAAGAGTACCATTTACCCGCAAAGCGGCTCACGTCAACTTTATCAACGGGCTTATTAGGGATTGCAGCAAATGTTGTAAAAACAGAAAGCGATATTAAACAAAAAATCTTCATAACAGTAGGCGTATGTTCTAGATACGCACCTAACTGTTATGAAGATTTTATATAACGGACTTTGGTAATCCTGTGGGTTGTAGGATAGAAAAACTAATCTACAACCTTTAATCACTAACTTATTTCACCAACGTCCCGATAGGCTCGCCCTGGGCAATTTTCATAAAATTGCCTTCTTTGTTCATATCAAATACTATGATAGGCAGCTTGTTTTCCTGGCAAAGGGTAATGGCGGTCATGTCCATTACATTTAAGCCTTTGTCGTAAACTTCCTGGAAAGATATCTCGTCAAAGCGGGTAGCAGTTGGGTCCTTCTCCGGGTCGGCGGTGTAAATACCGTCCACTCGGGTACCTTTTAATACCACGTCGGCTTGTATTTCTATAGCGCGTAAAGACGCTGCAGTATCAGTTGTAAAGTACGGGTTACCTGTACCGGCACCAAAAATTACTATTTTACCGCACTCTAAATGGTGCATAGCACGGCGGCGGATATAAGGCTCGCAAATCTGTTCCATTTTAATGGCCGATTGTAAACGGGTTTCTACGCCAACGGTTTCTAAAGCGTTTTGCAGGGCCATGCAGTTAATTACTGTTGCCAGCATGCCCATATAATCCGCCTGCGCACGGTCCATACCCGATTTTTCGGCACTCAGTCCTCTAAAAATATTACCACCGCCAACAACAATAGCTATCTCAATGCCTTGCTCATGAACACTTTTTATATCCTGCGCATATTGCAATACCTGCTTGTTGTCAATACCGTATTGCTTGTCGCCCATTAGGGACTCGCCGCTAAGTTTTAGTAATAATCTTTTGTATTTCATGAATGATGTGGATTTATCAAAAATATGCAATTAAAGCTATTGTTTAAATTTTATGTTGTTTTTATTAGGCCCTTGTGTATTACATGGCTAAGCGCAAACTCACTGTTAAAGGAAATCATGTCGGCCGCAAAGCCTTGGACAATTTTTCCTTTTTCAGTAGCGCCAATCAGTTCTGCCGGATATAAGGAAGCCATATTTATCGCCTCGGCCAGCTCAATACCAACATGCCCGACACAATTTTGCACCGCCTTAAGCATGGTAAGGCATGAGCCTGACAATGTGCCGTCGGGTGTAACAAACCTGTCCGTTTTAAATTTATGTTGATAGGTGCCTTTGTCGCTTTCAACTACCGCGTCAGTAATCAGGAACAGCTTGTCCCCAAGTTCGCGCTTAGCCAGGCGAATCATCGTATAATCCACATGTACGCCATCAGCAACTATGCTGGTATAAGGGCGCGCTTCAAATATGGCGGGGATGTAGCCAGGCTCGCGGTGATGCATCGGCGGCATGGCGTTGTACAAATGTGTAACTGCCTGTACCGTTTTATTTAAGAAAGATTTACCTTCCTGATAAGTAGCGTTACTATGGCCCGATGAAAGTATAATGCCCTGCTGGGTCAGGTAAGCTAACACTTCTTGATCTTGCAGCTCCGGCGCAAGGGTAATCATTTTTATCAGTCCCTGTGCTTTTTCAACCCACGCTGTCACCTGTTTAAGCGTAGCCTTTTTAATAAGCTGAGGCGGATGGGCGCCACAGCGTTTGGGATTAAGGTAAGGGCCCTCCAGGTGCAAGCCTAATAGGTTACCTATACGTTTATCCCAATGCTGTAGGGCAGCTTCAATGCCTCGCTCAACAATGTCATCAGTATTGGTCGCAATGGTTGCCAGGAAACCTGTACAGCCTTCGGCCAATAATGCGTGCTCCATTTGGGCAAGCGCGTCAGCAGATGGGTCGCCACCAAAGAAAAAAGGTTTACCGGCTCCGTAGATTTGCAGATCGATTAAGCCGGGGGCAAGGTAATTGCCATTGAGGTTTACAAGTTGCGTGTTTGCAGGGATGTTCGTATCCGCAATAATATCAATGATCTTACCGTCTTCAATTAAAACAGCCATGCCGCTGGTAATACTACCATCAGATATTAGCCGAAGATTAAATAATGCAGTTACCATTTCCAATATTTTGCGTCCCTACAAATTTTTGGGCAAAAAAAATCCCCCGATAATTATCGGGGGATAATATAATTAAGCTCCTAAAGCTACTCGCTTAAAGGCTGTCACTGTTAAGCCTTTTTCAACAGTATCTAAAAACTGAGATACGTTTTTCGAAGAGTCTTTAACAAACTCCTGGTTTAACAGGGTTGAGTCTTTATAAAATTTGTTCAATTTGCCGGCAGCAATCTTTTCAACCATTTCTTCTGGTTTACCTTCTGCACGGATAACGTCTTTAGCAATTTCAAGCTCACGCTCAATAACTGTTGCGTCAACACCATCTTTATCAATAGCTACAGGGTTCATAGCTGCAATTTGCATAGCAACGTCTTTACCTGCCTCGTCAGCAGCAGCTGCGTTAGCACTTAAGCCAACCAATACACCTAAACGGAAGTTACCGTGGATGTAAGCAACAACTTTTTCGGCTTCAATAACTTCGTATTTAGATACGCCGATTTTCTCGCCAATTTTACCCGTTTTGTCAATGCAAGCCTCAGCTATAGTTAAACGAGAGTTTTCAACGTCGATAGACAATTGGTTCAGCTCGTCAATTGAAGCAGGGTTTTGCTCAACAGCTTCGTTAGCTATGGCGTTAGCAAAAGCTACAAAGTCGGCATTTTTAGCTACGAAATCAGTTTCGCAGTTTAACTCAATGATGATACCACGTTTGCCATCAGCTGATGAACGCGCGATAACCACACCTTCGTTAGACTCGCGGTCTTGACGGCTGGCGGCTAATTTAGCACCTTTTTTTCTTAAAAAATCAATTGCTGCTTCAAAATCACCATTGGTTTCAGTTAAAGCTTTTTTGCAATCCATCATACCGGCACCGGTTTGCTGGCGCAGTTTGTTTACATCAGCTGCAGAAATTTGTACTGTAGACATTTTGTTTATGTTTTTATGTTTTAAATAGTAAATGGCAAGTAATGAGCGGTGAGTAAACTACTCACTATTCACCACTCGCCATTCAACAATATTATTCTTCTGAACCTTCAGCCGCAGGAGCTTCGTCCTCTACAGCTGCAGTAGCTTCAACAGGAGCTTTGCGGGTTCTTTTACCTTCGACAGCTTCCGGTGCGTCAGCTTTAGCTTTAGACTGGGCTGCTTCTTTTTCAGCTTCGTCATCTTTCTCGCGTTTACGCTCGTCTAAACCTTCTTCAATAGCTTTGATAATGATACCGGTAATCAATGAAATTGATTTGGTAGCGTCATCATTAGCCGGGATAGGGAAATCGATGTTTGAAGGATCAGAGTTAGTATCAACCATTGCAAAGGTTGGGATATTTAACTTCAAAGCTTCAGATACCGCGATGTGCTCTTTTTTAACGTCAATTAAAAACAATGCAGCCGGTAAGCGATTCAAATCAGCAATACCACCTAATAAAGTTTCTAATTTGATACGCTCACGCTGTATCATCAATCTTTCTTTTTTAGAAAGGTTAGTGTAAGTACCGTCTTTAGTCAATTTATCGATGTTTGACATCTTTTTGATTGACTTACGTACAGTAGCAAAGTTGGTTAACATACCACCCAACCAACGCTCGGTGATGTATGGCATGTTTACGCCTTTAGCATAATCAGCAACGATGTCTTTTGCTTGTTTCTTTGTAGCAACAAATAAAACTTTACGTCCTGATTTTACTATTTGTTTTATAGCTGAAGCAGCTTCTTCAAGCTTAGCTAATGTTTTGTTTAGATCGATAATGTGGATACCGTTACGCTCCATGAAAATGTACTGAGACATTTTTGGATCCCATTTGC
Source organism: Mucilaginibacter antarcticus (assembly GCF_042686155.1). Lineage (NCBI taxonomy): Bacteria > Pseudomonadati > Bacteroidota > Sphingobacteriia > Sphingobacteriales > Sphingobacteriaceae > Mucilaginibacter > Mucilaginibacter antarcticus. The sequence continues at coordinate 267,821 of NZ_JBHUON010000001.1, forward strand.
GGGTAAGGTGACCAAAGTGTACACCTGCTTCCAGTAACTCGTCATATGTTGTTCTTGCCATTGTGTTGTTCTCCTTAAAATATTAACGTTTACTGAATTGGAATCTCTTACGAGCTTTCTTACGACCTGGTTTCTTACGTTCAACCATACGGTTATCACGTGTCATTAAGCCTTTAGCGCGCAATGAAGGTTTTTTATCAGCATCGAGTTCAACAATTGCTTTAGCTATGGCTAAACGAACAGCTTGCGCCTGTCCGGTAACGCCACCACCGGCAACATTTACTTTAACGTCGTATAATCCGGTTGAGCCGGAAACCTCAGTACTCTGAGTAACGATGTATTGCAATGGCAATGTAGGGAAGTATTCTTTGTAATCTTTACCGTTAACGGTAATTGCACCGCTACCATCTGTAAGGTAGATACGTGCAACGGCTGTTTTTCTTCTGCCTGAAGTGTTAGTTGTTGGCATTTCTTTTTTCCTTAGTTTTTAATTAAATGGCTTTCGGGCTTTGAGCTTCATGTGGGTGTGTAGCACCTGCATATACATGCAAATTGCCAAACAATGCTTTGCCCAAACGATTTTTAGGTAACATACCACGCACCGCTTTTTCAATTACGCGTGTTGGATGTTTTGCCATTAACTCCTTAGGAGAAATGAAACGCTGACCACCTGGATATCCAGTGTACGAAACATAAGTTTTGTCGCTGAATTTATTACCGGTCAACTTAACCTTGTCTGCGTTGATAACTATTACATTATCACCACAGTCTACGTTTGGGGTAAATTCTGGCTTGTTTTTTCCACGAATGATCATTGCGATCTTTGTAGACAAGCGCCCCAAAATCTCGCCTTCCGCGTCAACAACAACCCATTGTTTGTTAACGGTTTTTTTGTTGGCTGAGACAGTTTTGTAACTTAACGTATTCACTTGCTTTGAATTAAATTAAATAAATATTAATAATACCCCGCTTTTTCGGGACTGCAAAGATACAGCTATTTGTTTTATTTGCAAGTGGTTTAGGTAGTTATTTGCCGATTTATTAAGCTGTAATATGCGGTTGCAGGCATAAAATACCCGATAGTGGTTAGATTAGTAGCCTGAACCAGGATTATTGGATCAGATCGTCACTAAGCTGACTTGCCAAAAACGATTGCTTTGGACAGCACCATTCAAAGCACGAGGCATCTTACTTTGCGACAACTTATACAAATTTTCTGTTACAAAAAACGCCCTCAAAATCATATGCTTTATTTTATCTTTGGCAGCATTTTAACCACCAGCCCTTTAATTTTATTTCGACCCGACAAATGAAAAAAGTAATTCTAGTAACAGGCGCATCATCAGGTATAGGTTTGGCCAGCGCAACCGCCCTGCATAATGCCGGACACACCGTTTATGGAACCACCCGTAACCTTGCCAAAAAAGTAAACGCTCCATTTAAACTGATTGAGTTAGATGTCACTAATGATGAGTCGGCAAAAGCCGCCATTGCTAAAATTATCGAGGCCGAAGGCAGAATTGATGTGCTGGTTAACAACGCCGGCAACGGGATAGCAGGCCCCGCTTATGCAATGCCCGTAGACAAAGCAAAACAACAGTTCGAGGTTAACTTTTTTGGCGTAGTGCGCATGTGCAGCGCTGTAATACCAGAGATGCTTAAAAACAATAGCGGCCTTGTAGTAAACATTAGCAGCCTGGCTGGTTTATTCGGCTTACCTTACCAAAGCATGTATGTAGCATCAAAATATGCCGTTGAAGGTTATACCGAAAGTTTGCGTATGGAACTGCGCAAAACCGGCATTAAACTAACTACCATTAATCCGGGCGACTTTAAAACCGAGTTTACCGGCAGCCGCGAGGTAATACCGTTTACAATTGACCATGCTGTGCTTAAAGCAAATTACGAAACAGCCGTAGCCAGCATAGAAAAAGATGAAAATGCGGGTGCCGACCCGATAGCAATAGGCAATCAATTGGTTAATATAGTGGGCAAACGCAGCCCCGCGCACCAGTACCTTGTAGGTGCTATTGGCCAAACCATTGCGGTTACGCTTAAAAAAGCTTTGCCGGGTGGGATATTTGAAGGCTTGATGGCTGATCATTACGGAATAAAATAAATGCCCCTCCCAGCCCCCGGCAGGGAGGACTTTCAAATGATTTCATTAACATACACAAAAAAGTCTCCCCTGCCGGGGGAGATTTAGAGGGGGCTGACAAAATGGGAAAAGACAAACTAAGGCGCTTTGCTGAGATAGAGACATTTAGCAACGTATTGCAGCTGGACGAAGGGAAGCCATATAAAGGCGAGTGGAGCAAAAGTTTTTTTAAAAATGACAATCCGGTAGTGCTGGAGCTGGCCTGCGGTAAGGGTGAATATACGGTTAACCTGGCAAAGCTCTTTCCTGAGAAAAACTTTATTGGGATAGATTATAAAGGCAACCGCATTTGGCGCGGGGCTAAAACAGCTTTAGAGGAAGGGGTAAACAACGTTGCCTTTATAAGGATGCAGATTGAGACGCTGACAGAATTTTTTGCGCCGGGTGAGGTAGACGAGATCTGGATAACCTTCCCGGACCCGCAACCACAGTTGAGTCGTGAGAAAAAAAGGCTGACTTCACCACGGTTTTTAAATATGTATGTTGAAGTTTTAAAACCCGGTGGCTGCGTTAACCTCAAAACAGACAACGACGGATTTTATGCTTATACCGCCGAAAAAGTACAGGAACTTAAACTGGTAGAACATATCAGCACCGCCGACCTTTACCATTCTGAGTATGCTGACGAAGTGTTATCCATCAAAACCTATTACGAGAAAAAATATTTACAGCATAATAAGAACATCAATTATATTAAGTTCTCGTTTCGATAATTGACCGCTGTGACCGAGTATAACTTTTTCACTAACGTATATGACGTTGCACGACAAATCCCGTCAGGCAGGGTAACATCTTATGGTGCTATCGCTAGTTATTTGGGCGCAAAGCGATCTTCGAGGGTCGTGGGCTATGCTATGCAAGTAGCTGGCTCGGTTAAACCGCCGGTGCCGGCACATAGGGTGGTTAATCGATTGGGGCAACTAACTGCAGCTACACATTTTGGCGGCAATACGATGGCGCAACTTTTAGAAAGCGAAGGTGTTACAGTGATAAAAGACCAGATCCAAGACTTTGATAAGGTATTTTTGGACCCGACGGTAGAACTGGCGTTATAAAACGACCTGTCACCCTTGTTCCCTTCAGGGGATGGAGGGGCTAAAACTCCAGCTCCAATAATACAGGGCAATGGTCAGAGTGCCTTGCCTCCGGCAATATCGCTACACGTTTAATGTTGTCTTGTAGCGCTGTACTGGCCATTACATAATCAATACGCCAGCCCAGGTTTTTGGCGCGGGCGTTGGCGCGGAAACTCCACCAGGTATAATTATGTGGTTCTTTGTTCAAATGCCTAAAAGTATCTATATAACCAGACTCAATAAAGTTTTCCATCCATTCGCGTTCCTCGGGTAAAAAGCCCGATGAGTTGGCGTTTGATTTTGGGTTATGAATATCCATGGGCTTGTGGCAAATATTGTAGTCGCCACACACTACCAGTTTAGGATGGTCAACTTTTAACAAAGTCAGATACTTACCAAATTCATCCAGAAAACGGAACTTAAACGCCTGCCTGTCTTCGCCGCTTGAGCCTGAAGGAAAGTAAACGCTCATTACAGATACCTCGTCAAAATCTACACGGATATTACGGCCCTCGCGGTCAAAATCGGCGATGCCGCAACCGTACTCTACATGATTAGGGGTACGTTTGGTTAAGATAGCCGTGCCACTATACCCTTTCTTTTCGGCCGGGAACCAGTAGTGTTTGTAACCCAAAGCGTCAACGAGGTGCAGATCGGTTAAAACCTCGGGGGTAGCTTTTATTTCCTGCAAGCAAACTACATCTGCATCAGTAGCCTGTAGCCAGGCCAGCCAATTTTTATTGATCGCAGAGCGGATCCCGTTAACATTATAGGTGATAATTTTCATTCAGATTTATTATGATTTCTTGTCCAGCCCAAGCAACTTATCCAGCGATTTGCAATCTCCCTTTTTAAGCAGCGTAACAGTCATTGCTACATTCTGTAATGGTCGGTCGCTGAGATCTTTTTTAACAGCAGCTATACGGTCAACCATATCAATACCGGTTACTACCTCCCCATACACGGTATAGCCTTGGTCTAGATGAGGTACACCGCCAACGGTTTTATAAATTTCGCGTTGCGATGCCGGTATGGCGCGGCCCTGCATGCGGCTGGCTATCAGCTTATCCAAATCTTCATCGGTAAAACGCTTGCCTTCTACAATGTAAAACTGGCAACCGCTTGATGCTTTTTCAGGGTTATTGTCACGCGCTGCGGCAAGCACTCCGCGCTTGTGGAAGATGCTGTCTTTAAACTCGGCGGGTATGGTGTATTTTACATCGCCATTGCCCAGCTCTTTGCCCGCCTTATTCTTACTGGTATCGCGCGAATCAGGATCGCCACCCTGTATCATAAAGTTTTGTATAACCCTATGAAACAGGGTACCATTATAAAAACCCTGTTTAGTTAGCTTGACAAAATTATCGCGGTGCCTGGGCGTTTCGTTGTATAGCCTAATGATGCAATCGCCGTAAGCAGTACTAATTTTTACGTACTGATTTTTAGGTGGTTTAGCAATAGCGGCTACGGTTAATAGTAAAAAAACGAGTGTAAAAAGTCTTTTCATATTATCAATTAATTTCTTCGTCAAAATAGGTAATTATTAGCGATTTTATCAGCAACTCCTGCTCCATCAAAGCATAGTTAGGTATAGTTTTTACCAGTTTCCAATGTGGCCAGCCATCTTGGTCTACACCTTCTAACTCATAAAACCCCATCAAACTAAAAAGCTTGCAGTTGGCAATATGCATTAACTCCTCTTTTTGGCGTTTGCTAAATTTGCGTGGCCCCTGCCCTAATTCCTGTACGCCTATCAAAAACAGCATCACTTTAACATCGGGCTTTTCATTGTCAAAATCTTCGGCTATCCGTGCCTGTAGTTCGCCCCATTTTTTATGTATCTCTGCCGGTTTCATAGCCACAAATATACGGTGATGTAAATGCTGTTTTCTATAAATATTATTTAGTAATGCAACAGTATTGCTTTTAATAACTATTTTTGCCTTACTTTTGCAATACGCACATTAAAGGGGCCGCCCATTTTGAAAGAAAACAAAGCAAATATTTTTTACGCCTGGCTGGTAATGTTCTGTTTTATAGCAGGGCAATACACTGTTTACAGCCATCAGCATAAAATCATTAGCAGCTGCGCGTCAAAAACACATCGCCACGCTAATCATCAAACGGGCCCCATTGTACAAGAAAAATGTTCTGCCTGCGATGCCATGCATCACTTAAATGCGGTAATAAGCCCTGATACATACATCAGTCTTAATATTGTTACAAAGCATTTTCAGCCAGTTTATAATTACACTTTTGTAAGCATTGCGCTTATATTGTCAGCCGGTCGCGGGCCGCCAGCCTTGGTTTACTGCTAAGTTATTTCTGCGTTTTACGCATTCCTTATCCCATTTCCTTGAACAATAGCTGTGCATTTCTATAAAGAATAGCCGCTGTTTTAACAATATTCGAATGAAAATTTCAATGAAATTTTTTGCCACTCTGTTTATCATAATGGCATCAACCCTGTACACCAAAGCTGATATTGCCCCCGGTACATTAACCGGCATAGTAACAGACAAGAAAGACGGCACACCCATCATAGGGGCAACCGTGAGCGTACCCGACCTAAAAACCGGTACGGTAACCGATGCTAACGGCCGTTACACATTAAGCCACGTATCAAAAGGAATTTACGTAGTACAGTTTAGCTACGTAGGCTATTCGAGTTTTACGCAAAGGGTCGATTTTGCAAAAACAACCGAACTTAACGCAAAACTTCAAGCATCATCGATAGAAGCCGGCGAGGTAATCATCACCGGCGTTAGCCGCGCCACGGAGCTAAGGCGTAGCCCAATACCAATGGCGGCAGTAGGCAAAACATTTATTAATGAGCGTGCCGGGGCAGGTAATATTATAGACGCCATAGCTAACCTGCCGGGCGTAAGCGCTGTAACCACCGGACCTAACGTTTCAAAACCATTTATCCGCGGCTTAGGTTATAACCGTGTGGTAACGCTGATGGATGGCATACGCCAGGAGGGCCAGCAGTGGGGCGATGAGCATGGCATAGAGGTGGACCAAAACTCGGTAGATCGTGTTGAGGTTATAAAAGGACCGGCCAGTTTAACTTATGGGTCTGACGCTATTGGCGGAGTTGTTAACCTGATATCACCCCAACCGGTACCCGATGGCACCATTTCGGGTTCGGTGATGTCTGTATACGGTACTAATCAGGGGCTGTTTAATAATTCCCTTCGCGTACAGGGGCATAAAAACGGTTTGGTCTGGGGGGCTATCGCGTCGGCTAAAGATGCTAAAGCATATCAAAACCAACACGATGGCCGGGTATATGCCACGGGCTTTAAAGAGCGTGATGCACGCTTAATGGCAGGTGTTAATCGCGCATGGGGCTACTCCTACTTTAACGCGTCAATATATGACAATAAGCAGGCTATCCCTGATGGAAGCCGGGATTCAGCGTCGCGCAAATTTACACGCCAGACAACTGAGGATGATGCTTTCAGGCCGATAGTACCTAATGAGGTTTTGAATTCATATGGCCTGCCGGCGCTGCATCAGCGCGTGCAGTTATACCGTATTTACAATAACAGTAATTTCATACTTAATAATGGCGCTAACCTTTTTGTAAACCTGGGTTACCAGCTTAGCCATCGCCGTGAGTATACACACCCTGAAGACGCAGGCACGCCCGGACTTAACCTTAAATTGGCTACGTATACTTATGATTTTAAGTACAACCAAGCCTTTGGCGATGGCTTTGAGACCACCTTTGGCTTAAACGGCCAATATCAGGACAACGCTATTGGTAACGCTACCGATTTCCCGATACCGGCTTATCACCAATTTGACATTGGGCCGTTTGCGGTTATTAAGAAAACCTTTGGCAAGTTGGATGTATCGGCAGGTGCGCGATATGACCGCAGAAGCTTTAACGGACAAGCCGCGTATATTGACACATTAAGTGCAAAATATCCGCAACTTTATAAAGGCAACAATAATACTTCGGCAGGGGTAATTAAACAATTTGACCCTTTACATAAAATATTTACAGGTGCCTCTGGTAGTGTTGGCGCAACCTATAATGCTTCTGACCGCTTTTTATTAAAGGCTAATATATCGCGCGGTTTCAGAGCGCCGAGCATTGCAGAATTGTCGGCTAATGGCCCAGACCCAGGTTCGCAGATTTACCATACGGGTAACCCTAATTTTAAGCCAGAGTTTAGCTTCCAACAAGATATTGGCGCGTTTATCACACTGCCTGACGTATCCATCAGCGCTGAATTATTTAATAACGAACTGCAAAACTACATCTATCAGCAACAAGTATTAAATGCGGACGGCAGCGCGGCTGAGAATCCAAACTATCCATCGTACACCATATTTGCCTATAACCAGAGCAAGGCTCGTATTTATGGTGGCGAAGCTAACTTGGATATCCACCCGATATCATGGCTGCATATAGAAAACTCAATAGCGTTAACCTATGGCAAAAACCTGGGTACAGGCGGCCCGGTTGCCGATAGTTTAAGATACCTGCCCTTTATACCGCCACTACATTCGCACCACGAGTTGAGGGGGACCTTTGCCAAAGGTTTTTCAAAGTTTAAAAATTTGTATGCATTTGTTGGGCTTGATCATTTTGCTGCGCAAAATCGTTTCTTCTCGGCATACGGAACAGAAACTTACACTTCAGGTTATAATTTGATAAGCGCCGGTATTGGCGCCAACATATTTAATGTGGCCGGCAAAAAGGTGATGGAACTATTTATAGAAGGAACCAATTTGGCTGACGTTAATTATCAATCAAATATGAGCCGGTTAAAGTATTTTGACAATGAAAACCCGGGGCCAAACGTACAACCCGGTATATTTAACATGGGCCGCAACATCAGCTTTAAAGTGATTGTACCGTTTAGCCTAAAGTAGAATTCAAGCGTCAAAACAAAAAAGCTCGCTGCGATAATCGTAGCGAGCTTTTTGTTTATAAGCTGATCAGTCACACAAGACCAATTAACAAATGACTATTTACCAAATGACAATTTAGCAATATTGCTCAAAAGCGCCAACCAGGTTGTCAGCAATCATTTGCGCAGGGCGGCCTTCAATTTGGTGGCGCTCTATCATATGTACCAATTTACCGTCTTTGAACAAGGCCATTGCCGGAGATGACGGAGGGTAAGGCAACATATAGTTACGTGCTGCATCAACAGCTTCTTTTTCCATGCCTGCAAATACGGTAACCAATCTATCAGGATGTTTTTCATTTTGCGATGCCATACGTGCAGCAGGGCGCGCATTAGCGGCAGCACAACCACATACAGAGTTTACCATAATAAACACAGTTCCCTCGCCTTCAATAGCTTGCTTAACTGCATCTGCGTCTTTTAACTCTTCAAAACCAACGCGGGTAAGCTCTTCGCGCATGGGGGTTACTAAATATTCTGGATACATCATAAAGGTGTCTTTTTGCAAAAATTTGTTCACAAAAATAATAAATACGTAACAGTTATGTTTTATAAATCGTAATAATGTCACATTGTTGACAATGCCCACACAATCAAAATGTTGATTTTTTTATATTAAAATTGATTTGTTGTCGCCTTTTTTTAAATTGCAAACCCTACTTACTCATTTAAGTATATGAAAGTTAACCCTAAAGACGTTAGTACTATAGTTATTTTGAGTAAGAATAAGCAAAGTGCCAAGACTATACAAGTACGTACTAAGCACATTGTTAATCTTAAATTTTACGCGCTTTCTCTGGTTGGCGTGGTAGCCCTTTTAGTAGGGGCCATTGTGTTATTGCGTAGCAACATTAAGCAGCAGGAAGTTGAACGCCAGAGTGAGCGGCAATTATTACTCAACCAAATAGTACACCTTAAAGGACAAATACCTGCAGTTCTACAAGCGCAGTCCGAAAAAAACTCGGCTCAAAGCTACATTCAGGCAATTGAAGAAAAACTAAAGCACGTTAACCAATATTTAAGAAAGCGCGGCCTTAAAGGTTTTTCTACAAAAGCAGTAGGCGGCGGCGATGCTAACGGCGACACGAAACTTTCTGAAAAAGAAGTTTATATGGCTTATAACGATTACTTAACCGACCTGGTTAACACGGTTGGCTTTACGCCAATGGGTTACCCGCGCGTTAGTTCAATGACGTCTCGCTTTGGGTTCCGCAGCGACCCTTTTAGCTCAGGGCATGCTGAGTTTCATCCGGGTTTAGACTTTAAAGGCAACCGGGGCGACAATGCCAGTGTTACCGCCAACGGTCGGGTAGTATCTGCCGGCTGGAACGGTGGTTACGGCAATTGCGTTAGGGTTGCACACACTAATGGTTATGAAACACTTTATGGCCACTTGTCAAAGATCACTGTCAAAGTGAGTCAAAAAATATCTGTAGGAGAAAAAGTTGGCGAAATAGGCTCAACAGGCCGCTCGACAGGCTCTCACCTACACTACGAGGTCAGACAAAATGGCCGCCCGGTAAACCCTGCTAAATTTTTAACGCTTAATAATTAATAGCAAACGCTACTATGGGTGTTTTTACAAAGAAGGATAAAGTATCGCTTGACCAACAAACTATTTCTACCCTTATTAGCGAGGGAAGCACCATTTCAGGCAACGTAAGGGCCCCGGCCGTTGCCCGCATTGACGGCCACATTACCGGCGATGTAGACATAAAGGAAGGTTTGATACTCGGCGAAAGGGGCTTGATTAAAGGCAACGTAATAACCAAAAATTTAATAGTTTACGGCACCGTAAACGGCAATATCAACGTAGAATCGCTCGAAATTAAAGCAAGTGGCAAAATTACCGGTGATATTGCAACAGCCACTTTACTGGTCGAAACCGGCGGTATATACAATGGCAAATTAGCCATGTCATCGGCTGACAGCAAGGTTAAGCCTAGCGCTTAGTTCGCACGCAGATAATTCACCCCGCCTTGCTTCGCGGTTAAGAGGACGCCACCAGCCATCCGCCTCAACAAAAAATGCCAAATCCTCATTGTTTGTTCTTAATATTACAGCATGAAAAAATACGGGCTTATTGGATTTCCGCTTACGCATTCGTTTTCAAAAAAATATTTCACCCAAAAGTTTCTGGACGAAAACATTGCCGACTCGGTATATGATTTATATACCCTTGAACACGTTAAAGACCTGCAAGATCTGTTAGATGCTCATCCTGATATACGCGGACTGAACGTAACTATCCCTCACAAACAAAACGTTTTAAAATATTTAGACTGGATAGAGCACGATGCCCGCAACGCCGGTGCAGTAAACTGTATCCGTGTAATTAAACAAAGCCCTTTGCTGGCAGCCTTTAGTGGCGAAGTTGGCATTGGCGGTCACGATTTCAGGCTGGAAGGTTTTAATACTGATCTGTACGGCTTTGAAAAGTCGTTACGACCCTTGCTTAAAGACCACCATACCGACGCCCTTATTTTAGGCGATGGCGGCGCGGCTAAAGCCGTAAAATGCATTTTGCATAACCTGGAAATAAACTTTAAAACCGTTACCCGCAAAGCGCATGGCGATAATTTGTTGTTTAAAGATTTGAAGCCCGCCCATATAAAAAAGCACACGCTTATTATTAACACTACACCTTTAGGCACGGCGCCTAATGTAGATGAGTGTCCGGATATTCCGTATCATGCCATCACCGACGACCATTTATTGTACGACCTTGTGTATAACCCGCCAGAAACCGCGTTTTTAAGACGCGGTGCCGAACGTGGCGCTACCCCTAAAAATGGTTACGAAATGCTGGTGCTGCAGGCAGAAAGATCATGGGAGATATGGAACGCCGAGGAGAACATACTATAATGAAGGGATTTGCTGCTACTATTTTTGCTGTACTATTACTGTCGGCCTGTAGTGGTGGAGGTACGGATTACTCGCCTAAACCGCGTGGCTTTTACCGGATAGACTTCCCCAAAAAAGAGTACCAGGATTATCAATCGCCCTACCCTTTTACATTTAAATATCCGGTTTATGCAACTATTGAAAAGGATACCCAATCGCGCGTTGGGCCAAACCTTATCAATATGACGCATTTACTTAATATGCAGTTTAAGCAATTTAACGCTACCCTGCATTTAAGCTACGAAACCGTCCCGTCCAAACAGGTATTTAACCAGTTGGTAGAAGACGCGCGTAAGCTGGCATTTAAAAATACGGTGAAATCGCCCCGCATTGAGCAGGTTAACCTGGCTATACCAGAGCATAAAATTTGGGGCATCTATTACAACATTGATGGTAATGCGGCCTCGTCGGCGCAGTTTTTTTTAACCGATAGCACGCACCACTATCTTCGGGGGGCGCTATATTTTAATAATGAACCACGGCTTGATTCTATACAGCCTGTCCTTGAATTTATAAAAAAGGACGTCGGCAAAATGATTGAAAGCTTTAGGTGGAAGCAATAAATAAACACATGTCTACAGTAAAAGCATTTCAAAATAATCCTTTTCAGGAAAACACCTATATCGCATACGATGAAACCGGTCAATGTGCCATTATCGACCCGGGTATGGAGTCGGCTACAGAACAAAACACGGTGGTTAATTTCATCAAAAACAATAAACTGAAACCGGTTTTATTACTTAACACGCATTGTCATATCGACCATATATTAGGCAATAAGTTTGTGTTTGAAATGTATGGGTTAAAGCCGCAATTTCATAAAGGCGAGCTGCCTTTGCTTGAAGCAGGGATAGCCTACGCGCCACAGTTTGGTATGCGCTATGACCCATCGCCTGTGCCCGATGTTTTTTTAGAAGAAGAGGGCAGCATTAGCTTTGGTAACACTACTTTTAAATTCATTTTTGCGCCGGGGCACTCGCCTGCGCATTTATGTTTTTATAACCAGGCCGCAAACTATGTTATAGCCGGCGATGTGTTATTTAGAGGTAGTATAGGGCGCACAGATTTGCCGGGGGGCGATTTTAAAACGCTAATTGACAATATCGAGCAAAAGATTTTGACATTGCCTAATGATTGCACCATCTATCCCGGTCACGGCCCCGAAACCAATATCGGCTTTGAAAAACAACACAATCCGTTTTTAACCTAAGTCCGATAGTGCTTTTACCTGTAGGTTTTGCGTACTTTTATGCCGTAAAATAAAAGCCTCATAACTTGAATACCTCCGTCTATATAGCCAAGCGATACTTGTTTTCGAACAAGAAAATGCATGCTATAAATATCATTTCGGGGATATCCATGATAGGGGTTTTAATTGGCACCGCGGCGCTTATTATCCTGCTATCGGTATTTAACGGGCTGGAGAAAACGATACTGGCCATGTACAGCAACTTCTCGCCCGAGATACGCATACAGGCCAAAGTGGGTAAAACCTTTAATCCGGATACACCCTATTTAAAATTGCTGCAAAAAGATAAAACCATTTTATCGTATGCAGAAGTATTACAAGACAAAGTAGTAGTTAAATACGGCGAACGAACCTTTATAGCCACCATGATGGGCGTGAGCGGCGGCTTTTTGAACAACCCCGGGCTTGACAGTACAATCATGGACGGTTCATTTAGCCTGCACGCCGGCGACATACCGGCTGCTGTAATTGGCATTACGGTTAAATACATGCTATCTATAGATATCCGCAACGCGGCAGCACCCTTGCAAATTTTTGGGCCGAAACGCGGCAATGTGATATCCATAAATCCGGCCGATGAGTTTATTCCGGGCTATATTACCCCTGTTGGCGTTTTCCAGGTACAGCCAGAGTTTGACGGCATGGTAATAACGCCGATTGAATTTGCCCGTCAAATTTTTGACGAACCTAATCGGGTGTCTTACATCAATCTTAATTACACAAAAGGAACCAACCTTAATAAGGTGCAGGCTGATATTCAGGAAAAACTGGGCCACCAATACGTTGTAAAAAGCCGTAGTCAGCAAAATACCGCTTTATATAAAACCCTCAATTTCGAAAAATGGGCCATATTTATGATTTTGGCTTTTGTAATTGTTATTGCCGCCTTTAACATTATAGGCTCATTGACCATGTTGGTGATAGAGAAGCGTAAAGACATAGCTATATTAACCAGCCTTGGCGCTAATAAACAACTAATACAGGGCATTTTTTTTGTTGAAGGAATGATGATATCGCTTATTGGCTGTGCTGTTGGCATTTTGCTTGGCTACGCTGTTTGTATATTGCAGCAATACTACGGGCTGGTTAAAGTAAATGCAAACATCGCCGTAGCTAATAACGCTTACCCCATTGACATACGCAGCGGCGATTTTGTGCTTGTATTTGTTACGGTACTGGCTATTTCACTGCTTGCGTCGGCTATAAGTGCGAGATTAAGTATAAAAGGTTTAGATGATATTAAACAGGATTTATAATTTTGCCATATATGCGTTTAACTCAACAACATCTGCTTTTTTGGACAATGATCGTTATAGCCATGGCAACATCATGTAAAAGCAAGCCGGATACAAACGCAGACGAAGCACCTGCCACTATTAAAGGTCTATATACTTTTGAACCCGGGGCAAAAACTTTTACGCCATGCGGCAAAAGCAGCCAGTTTTGGGTAGTCGATAGCTCAGCGCAGTTAGAGTTACAGTATTCGCAAACAATAAATTTTGAACAACAGGGCAGCACTGTTTATGTTGAAATTGAGGGCAAAATAGCCCCGTCAGCCGCTGGGACAGAAGCCGCTGTCTTTGACAGCACGCTGGTTGTAAAAAAACTTATAAAGATCACAAAAGATATCCCCGCCGATTGCAAGTAAGTTTTATTAGCACTAACTTGTATCAACATAAATTTGAAACTCATTTGCCTGTTTGGCGTTAATTATTAATACTATGGAATCAAAACGTCAACAAAAATTTGCCGGAGTAATACAAGAAGACCTGGCCGCTATATTTCAGCGCGAAGGGATGAATTACCTACCAAACACCCTGGTAACCATTACCAAAGTTAGGGTAACGCCCGACCTGGCCATTGCAAGGGTATTTTTGAGTTTCTTCAACAATGGCAATACCGCACAGTCGTTAGCAACTGTAAAGCAACACGCGTCAGAGATCCGTTATAAACTGGGCAGCCGCATTAAAGACCAGGTAAGGGTAGTACCCCAATTGGAGTTTTTTGTGGATGATACCAGCGAATACGTAGACCGAATGGAAAAGATATTTGACAAAATACACCGCGAGGAGGAACAAAAGGACTCGGAATAGCTAAATCATTGCCTATATAGCGATGCTTGTACCATTGCTACTTGCTATCAAACATGTCTTCAAAAGATCAACTCCTTACGTATCTCAAAGCCTACCCAAATGCTGTTGGTAAGGTCGTCGATTATACCCCGGGCACCGACAAGCTATATTCGTTTGATTTTACCGCAAGCAATGCAGAATTGGGTATCGACGTTATCAGCGACAGCGGCAAATTCAGCGCTTGGGTCTGTGATAAATTAAACTCAGGCTATTATAAGTACGGCATAGGCGGCTACATGGAACACCGCACCATTTACGCCCGTAGCACGCATTTCGACACTAGCGATGAGCCAAGACGCTTACATTTGGGCATCGACATATGGGGCAATACAGGTACGCCTGTTTATTCGCCCTTAGATGGCGTCATCCATAGTTTTCAGGACAACGATAGTTTTGGAGATTACGGCCCAACCATCATTTTACTGCATAACTTAGATGGATTGGCCTTGTACAGCCTTTATGGTCACCTATCGCGCGAAAACCTTGATGGATTAACGTTGGGGCAGAAAATTAGCAAAAACCAACAAATAGCTACGTTTGGTAATGTTAACGAAAATGGAAATTGGCCACCCCACCTGCACTTTCAGCTTATGTTTGATATGGAGGGTAAAGCAGGCGACTATCCTGGCGTAGCTAAGTTTTCTGAGAAAGAAATGTGGCTAAAGAATATCCCCGACCCCAATTTGATACTGAGATTTTAAAGACTATTTAGCTTCTTTCTTTTTTGCCTTAAACTCGCTCACCTCAAACTTGGTAACTATCGAGTCCTTGCTGAAAAACACCACGAGATTTTTTTTGTACATGGGTTTTTGTTTAAAATCAAAGCTATTGTCTAATATCTGGTAGGTAAATTTCAGCGAGTCGCGGCGCTGGGGGCTGCCAAGCGAATCTATCACCTGGTCAAAGGTTAAACCTTTAATATGGTGGTTGGCCATCAGGTCGTCTAAAATATTGTCTCGCATAGGGTATTCCAGCCCGTCGCTATAGGCCCATTTCTTTCTGTCGAATTTGCTGTTATCATTGCAACCGGTAAGTGTTGCAAACCCAATCATTCCCAATAAAATATAAACCGAAGCCTTGTATACCATGATGTTTATCAAAGCTCTAAAATTACTAAAGCCATCGGGTTAATTTCATATATTCGTTAAAATCAAATTAAATGGCTAAATTTTTTCAGCATTTACTGTTAGCGGGCGCTACCCTGGCAGTGTTTTCATGTAACCAAAGCACGACGGTTGATGACCAGGGTGGCCTTGCGGCAATTAGTAAGGACAGTTTATCAGCACATATAAAGATTCTGTCGTCCGACGAGTTTAAGGGCCGCCGACCGTTTACCGAGGGCGAAACGAAAACCGTAGATTTTTTGCAAACCGCATTTAAGGGCATTGGCCTCCAACCCGGTAACGGCGACAGCTACGTGCAGGAAGTGCCCTTGGTAGAGATAACACCAAAGTCGGTTACATCGATGAAGGTGCAATCGGCCAAAGGCAGTTTTGAGTTAAAGGCGATAGAAGATTACGTGGTGTTTACCAAACGTACAGATACTGTGCAAACCTTAAATGCCGATGATGTGGTTTTCGCAGGGTTTGGGGTGGTAGCACCCGAGTATAACTGGAACGACTATGCCGGCCTTGATGTTAAAGGCAAGGTAGTGATGGTAATGGTAAACGACCCCGGCTTTGAGACCGGCGATACTACGATGTTTAAAGGCAAAGCCATGACCTACTATGGCCGCTGGACCTATAAATATGAGGAAGCCGCACGCCAGGGCGCAAAGGCTTGTATTGTTGTGCACAGTACAGCCGCAGCGTCATACCCTTTTCAGGTGGTGCAAACCTCTAACGGTGGCGTTAAGCTTCATTTGGATTTAAGGGCAAGCAACCCGTACCTGTTAGCAATGCAGGGTTGGGTGACGCACAACGCGGCGATTAAAATGCTGCAAGCTGCTGGTAAAGATACCAGCGTATTACACACCGCCAATAACAAAGGCTTTAAAGGTTTTGATATGGGGCTTAAAGTGTCGGCTACTTTACAAACCAAAGCTGTTTTCAACAAATCGAAAAATGTTATAGCTAAAATACCCGGCAGCAAACGCCCGGATGAATATGTTATTTTCAGCGCGCATTGGGACCATTTAGGCGTGGGCAAGCCCGATGCCAAAGGCGACAGCATTTACAACGGGGCGCTGGACAATGCCAGTGGGACCGCCGCCATTATAGAAATTGCCCGTGCATTTAAAGCCATGAAAACCCCGCCGGAGCGTACAATTGTATTCTTATCAGTAACGGCTGAAGAGCAAGGGCTGCTGGGCTCTGCCTATTATGGCGAAAACCCGGTTTATCCCGCAGATAAAACTGTGGCCAACATCAATATTGACGGCATAAACTTTTACGGCAAAACTAAAGACGCGGCCATTTACGGCAGCGGACAATCTGAGTTAGAAGATTACCTGGTTGATGAGCTCAAAAAAAGCGGTCGGTACCTTGCCCCCGAGGCGCATCCCGAAGCGGGTTTATATTATCGGTCTGACCATTTCAGTTTCGCCAAAGTGGGCGTACCGTCTATCACTATCGATGGCGGCAATGAAGTTATCGGTAAAGAAAAAGGCTACGGCCAAAAAATGGGCGACGATTACACCGCCAAACGTTATCACCAACCAGCAGATGAATACGACGCTACCTGGAACCTTGAAGGTGCCATTCAAGATATCGGGATGATATTCCACATTGGTAAACGCATAGCTTTTGAAACTAAATTCCCGCAGTGGCGGGAGACGTCGGAGTTTAAGAAGTTGAGGAAGTAGTTGCGTTTTCGTTGCTTCCTTCCTGCAATAACAAAGGCCCATAAACTGGGCCTTTGTTATTGAGCCAAATCATCTAAAAAATTTTCCGGCAAATAAACCGGCAAATTAGGTATTGCTACTTTTTGAAGCTGCTTATCACGGCTAATAAAGAAATCTAGCTTATGATCCAATGCAGTATAATATTGTAAAGCATCTTCAATATCAACCATCGCAGAGCTTAAAGCGGTTACTGTTATTTTGTGGCTGCAATCAATAATCTTAATATCCGTAAGCAGGTTCAGCAGTATCTCTTTAGCTTTAGCTGCGCCGTACGCTTTGGTTAACCAATAGCCTGTAATATGAACGATTGAAGGTGTGATAAAAGCTTGAAAATCTCCATTAATAATGCCTTGCATCAAGCTTTTGGATACTTCGTACTTTTCTCTTTGAAGCGTAAAGTCTAATAAGACATTAGCGTCTAAAAAAACTTTAAAAGCCATACTTAGAAGATTGTTGTTCGTAAAAGGATTTTTTTAGATCAGTCCCTTCTTCTAAAACAGGTTTTTCTAATCCTTCTATCAAATCAATAACGGTAAATGTTTTGGAAGGCTTTACAATTTTAGAGAAATACGCCTCAACTAAATCCGACACACTTATTTGCCTTTTTTCTGCATAAGCTTTGATCTTTTTAACCAAATCTTTTTCTATAGACAAGTTCATATGTGTTTTCATAAATCAAATATACGTATAAATTATTCTAATGCGCATATCTATATATTCTTCAACAAAAAATCCTTAAACCCGTCAAAATCTTTGCCTAAAGCAACTGTGTGCTTTTGCTTTGCCTGCAATGAGGCTACCTGCTCGGGCTGTTCAACATGAGCGGCAATTTCTGATGGGAAAACATCAGGGAATTTGCACGGGTGCGCGGTAGACAGGAAAATACCCGCAGTGTCGTCTACATGCAAATCTTGCTGGTAATCTTTAAGCGCTTGCCAGGCAATGGCGGTGTGCGGGCAGGCTATATATTTGTAACGATCATAAATAGCCTGTATAGCTGCCGATGTTTCATCGTCAGTAAAACTGTATCCTGCAATTAGTTTATTCAGCTCGCTCATGTCCTCCTTAAACAGATTTGCAATGCGTATCCAGTTGCTTGGGTTACCAACATCCATCGCGTTTGATATGGTTGCTACCGATGGTTTTGGCTCAAACACGCCATGTTTTAAAAATTGAGGGACGGTATCATTAGCGTTTGTCGCTGCTATAAATTGCTGTACTGGTAATCCCATTTTCCAAGCCAGTAGACCGGCACCTATGTTACCGAAATTTCCGCTCGGCACAGAAAAAACCACCTTAGTTTTACCCTGTTTTAAAGCTTGCGCATAGGCATTGAAATAGTAAAATGTTTGCGGTATCAGTCGCGCAATGTTTATCGAGTTGGCTGATGTTAAACGATATTTTGCATTTAGCTCGATATCGGTAAAGGCTTGTTTTACCAGTGCCTGGCAATCATCAAAAGTACCATCAATTTCTAAAGCGCGGATATTTTGACCATTGGTGGTTAACTGCAATTCCTGGATCTCGCTTACTTTACCTTTCGGATATAGTATGGTTACGCGGGTATTAGGCACGCCTAAAAATCCCAGCGCCACGGCGCCGCCGGTATCGCCTGAGGTGGCTACCAGTACGTCCAGCTGCTTCTCGCCCTCTTCTAAAAAATAGCTCATCACCCGGCTCATAAAGCGCGCGCCAAAATCTTTAAATGCAAGCGACGGTCCGTGGAATAGCTCCAATACATACACATCATCCTCCAGCTTAACTATGGGCGCATAAAAATTAATGGCATCTTCAATAATGGCTTGCAAGTCATCCGCCGGGATATCGTCACCCAACAAATTTTGCGCTACGTAGAAAGCTATCTCGGGCAATGTATAACCGTCCAGGTTGTTGATAAATTTATCATCCAGTCGAGGTATCTCAACAGGCATGTATAGGCCTTTGTCTTGCGGCATGCTGTTAAACACGGCTTCTTTAAAACTTACTCTTAAATCGGTATTGTTGGTACTGTAAAATTTCATATTACCCCCTCTAAATCTCCCCCGGTAGCGGAGACTTGTTTATTATTATGTTTAACTGTTGAAGCCCTCCCTACTGGTGAGGGTTGAGTGGGGCTTATATAACCTTCGGCCCAACGTCATTTATTGGCGACACATACCCTTGTGATCCTATCTTTATGTGGGTTAAATGCGCCTGCAATTTTTGCGTGATAGCGTGAGCGGTATGTCCATCACGGGTAAACGCAAATACAGACGGGCCAGAGCCGGAGATGCCGAAACTTACTGCGCCCAGCTCCATAGCCATTTCGCGCATCTTGTAAAAATCAGGTATCAGCATGGAGCGCACCGGTTCAACTAAAACATCCTGCATGCTACGGCCAATCAGGTCAATATCGTTCATAAACAAACCACTTACAAGGCCGGCAATATTGCCCCACTGGGTAACGGCGTCTTTCATCTGTATTTTTTGACGGATGATTTGCCTTGCCTCGCGGGTAGGTACATCAACATCAGGGAATACAATAGCGCAGTACAACTCTTTTGGGTGCGGCAAGCGCACTATATCAAGCGGCTCGTAGCTGCGCACCAGCACAAAACCACCAAACAGTGCCGGGGCAACGTTGTCTGCATGGCCGTAGCCACAGGCCATTTCCTCGCCTTTCATGGCAAAGGGTAGCTGGTGTATGGGGTCGCTGGTATCGCCTAATAAGGTCTTGGCGGCAAACAGGCCCGCCACAGTACTGGCCGAACTTGAACCTAAACCACTGCCAATAGGCATTTTTTTATGCAGCTCAATATCCAGCCCTAAATCTGTACGGCCAATGCTCTCCAGGTAATGTTTAACACTCACGCTTACCGTGTTTTTAGCCGGGTCCATAGGCAGGCGGCCATCATCGCCGGTAATTTTACTGATGGCGATGCCGGGTGTGTTGGTAACCCGCATTACGACCTCATCGCCGGGCGCATTTACGGCAAAGCCCAAAACGTCAAACCCACAAACTACGTTGGCAACGGTTGCCGGGGCAAAAACCTGTATGCTGGCACCAACTGCAGGAGCAGCACCAACCGAGGATATTTCTTGTATGTTATTTTCCATAATTGTCATTCTTTATTTCCCTACCGGGGCTAAGCGGTTGCCACATTAATTAAATCAGCAAATACACCGGCAGCAGTAACTTCGGCGCCCGCGCCCGGGCCTTTTACTACCAGCGGGCGGTCCTGGTACCTGTCTGTCGTAAAGGATATGATGTTATCACTGCCAGATAGCATATAAAAAGGGTGGCTTTCGTCAACCATTTGCAGGCTGATAGATGCCTGCCCATTGTCAAGCTTGCCAATGTAGCGCAGCACTTTGTTTTCTGCCTGCGCGCTATCTTTCAGTTTAGCAAAGAAGGCGTCTTCGTCTTTCAGGGTCTGGTAAAAGTCATCCACCGTGGCGGCGTCAAGGCAGGCTTGTGGCAACATACTGTCTATCACTACATCGGCTGCTTCGAGGGCATACCCGGCATCGCGGGCAAGGATGAGCATTTTGCGCATAAAATCGGTGCCGCGCAAGTCATCGCGTGGGTCTGGTTCGGTATAGCCTTTTTCTTGGGCAAGTTTTACGGTATCATGAAAATTGGCATCACCCTTAAAATTATTAAACAGGAAAGATATAGTACCTGATAGTATAGCTTCGATCTTCTGCACACGGTCACCGCTGTTCATTAAATCTTTCAATGTGCGTATGATGGGTAAACCTGCACCAACGTTGGTTTCGTAAAAGAAATCAACCCCATGCTGACGGGCACTGTTCTTAAAGGTTTTGTACTGTTCGTACGAGCCCGAGTTACCTATTTTATTACAGGTAACAATAGATATGGTTGATTTGAGCACCTCATCATAAAACTGTATGGGTACCGGGCTGGCGGTGTTATCAATAAACACACAGTTGGGCAAGTTTAAGGCTTTCATTTGCG
The DNA here is from genome assembly GCF_042686155.1 of Mucilaginibacter antarcticus. Classification (NCBI taxonomy): domain Bacteria; kingdom Pseudomonadati; phylum Bacteroidota; class Sphingobacteriia; order Sphingobacteriales; family Sphingobacteriaceae; genus Mucilaginibacter; species Mucilaginibacter antarcticus. The sequence goes on from NZ_JBHUON010000001.1 coordinate 289,068, forward strand.
CGATGAACGCCGGCAGGTTAGCTTGCTCTGCCGATTGATCAAGCTCTTCTTCCCATTTAGCTAATGAGATGCCATCAGCATTAAAAACCATTTTGCGGGTGTTGCTGATCCCTACAATTTTTACTTGTATGCCATTATTCTCCTGCAAAAATGCCGCGTGTCCGCTTAGTTGCTTAAACATGGTTTTACCAATGTTACCGGTGCCCAGGCAAAAGGCATGTAAGGTTTTGGTTAGCTGCACAAAAAAGGCATCGTGCACGGCATTGACGGCTTTAGCCAGATCAATGGCCGAAATAATAACCGAAATATTATACTCTGACGAACCCTGCGCTATGGCGCGGACGTTAACCCCGTTACGACCAAGCGCGTGGAATAACTTGCCGGATACGCCCGGAGTTTCCTTCATGTTCTCGCCTACTACGGCTAGTATTGCAAGGTCTTTTTCAATGTCGATATGTTCTAATTTTTTTGCTAATAACTCCAGCTCAAACTCTTGTTCTATCACTTGTTTAGCACGATCGGTATCGCCAGGCGATACGGCGAAAGTGATGCTATGTTCTGACGATGACTGGGTAATCAAAATAACGTTGATCTGCTCGCGCGCCAAAAGCGAAAACAGCCTGCCGCTAAAGCCGGATTTACCCACCATGCCACTACCTTCTACATTAAGGATACTGATATTGTTGATAGACGAGATGCCCTTAATAGCTAACGGCGATGGCTGACACTGGTGCTTAATAACGGTGCCTTCAAAATCGGGCTCAAAAGTATTTTTTATAGCGATAGGGATCTTTTTGAAAAACGCAGGTATCATGGTAGGCGGATAGATAACCTTGGCACCGAAGTACGACAGCTCCATGGCTTCGGTATAAGTGAGCTCGGTTAATGAGAACGCCTTTTTCACCATACGCGGGTCGGCAGTCATCATGCCGTTAACGTCGGTCCAGATCTCAATCTGCGATGCATTAAGCGCCGCACCGAAGATAGCCGCGGTATAATCGCTGCCGCCACGGCCCAGGGTGGTAACCTGGCCGGCATCGTTACTTGCAATGAAACCGGTGACGAACAATACTTTGTCCTTATTTTCCTGGTACAGGCCGCGAATCAACTGTTCAGACAGCTCGGTATTAACCTTTGCCTGCCCAAAGTTGCTGTCGGTTTTTAACACTTCAGATGCATCAACAAATACAGCCGGGAAGTATTGCGCAGCAATTTTACTGATCATCAGTGTAGAACAACGCTCGCCATAGCTTACCACCAAGTCGCGGGTTTTTGGGGTTAACTCTTGCAAAGTAAGTATGCCTTGCAGCAAGTCCTCCAGTTGGTTAAAGTTGATCTTTAAGCGGGTTAGCGCCGGATTTTGATTTTGAATCTCGAGCAGGCTTTTAACCACCTCAAAATGGCGCTTCTCTAATTCTGCAAGTTGCGGGGCAAAATCATTTCCTTTAGCGGCATCTTCGGCCATAGCCAATAGTTGGTTGGTAACACCGCTCATGGCCGATAATACAACTACCGGCTTGTTGTCTGGAGATGGCGAAGCCTCATTTTCTTTTTTGAGGATGTTTAGTAGTAACTCAATACTTTGGGCCGAACCTACGGATGTTCCGCCAAATTTTAACACTTTCATTACAGGGTTGTTTATAACAAAAGCGCCTTCCTCTGTGTGGAGGAAGGCGCTTCGTATGGTTTGTATTTTTCTATTTTTTCACCAAACAGCTATCTTCCTCCGGGGCTTTTGCCGGTGGTTGTAATTGTTGTTGTGGTGGTGATTATCAGTTTCATATAATGTCGGTAAAGTAAGTAGATATTTATTTAATAAGCAAGGATAAAATAAAAAAAGTGCGATAAAGCCTAAAAAGGGCTAATTTTACAACTCAGAAATGCAGGGACTAATAACAAAATCTACCGGAAGCTGGTACCAGGTGCAAACACCTGATGGGGAAAGGTATGATTGCCGTATTAAAGGCAAGTTTCGTATCAAAGGCATCACTACAACTAACCCCCTGGCCGTTGGCGATGTGGTTAACTTTGACCTGGAACCCGATCAGGATACCGGGGTTATCAACACCTTGCACCAGCGCAAAAATTACATCATCCGCAAGTCAATTAACCTATCAAAACAGGCGCATATCCTGGCTTCAAATCTTGATTTGGCCCTACTTGTTGTTACCCTTGCTTCTCCCCGCACCTCGCTGGGTTTTATTGATCGCTTTTTGGTCACCGCAGAGGCGTACGACATCCCCGCTGTATTGGTGTTTAATAAGCTTGACCTGTTTAGCGACGAAGGATTAGCGATACTGGCCGATTACAAATCTATTTATCAAAACATTGGCTACCCCTGCTACCAGGTGTCGGCGTTAAAAGGCACAAATGTTAAAGAGGTGCAAGATCTGCTTAAAGATAAGGTCACCCTTATATCGGGACACTCGGGCGTTGGTAAATCAAGCCTGATCAACGCCCTGTTACCCGACCTTGACCTGCGCACCAACGAGATATCAGACTGGAGCGACAAAGGCATGCACACCACCACTTTTGCCGAAATGTTTAACCTGCCGCAAGGCGGATCAATTATTGACACCCCCGGTATCCGCGAGTTGGGTGTTATAGACATCGAAAAGGAAGTGCTTGCTCACTTCTTCCCTGAAATGCGGGAGCGTATGCACGACTGTAAGTTTAACAACTGCCAGCACATTAACGAGCCGGGCTGCGCCGTGCTTGCCGCCCTTGAAAACGAGGAGATTGAGCTATCGCGCTATGAAAGCTATCTGAGCATTTATAATAAGAATGATACGCGGTCGTAAAACTTTAAAGAGAAACACTTACTTATATGTTTAGTTAATAATTCATTAAACTAATACTGACATGAAAAAGTGGATTTCGCTATTTCCTGCACTACTGTTACTTTGCGCGGCTTTTTACGCTTTCCAAATCAGCGACTGGGCCGTAGTACCATCAACAAACAGCCCGGCATCCGCAGCGAAGGCGGGCTGGCAGCTACCAACAGCAAACTTTACCTGATAGGCGGCGATGGTGACGCCATGGCTGTAGAAATTTTTGACCCTGCAACGTCAAAATGGACCAGAGGCGCTACGGCTCCATCTATTATACACCACTTTCAGCCAGTGGCTTTAGGAGATAAAGTTTTTGTGCTTAGCGCTTTTTCTGATCGTAACTATCCTAATCAGGTTCCTTTAGCTAATGCCTACGCTTATGATACCAAGGCAAATACCTGGCAACAATTAGCTGGCCTGCCTGAAAGTCGGCGTCGCGGTGGTGCAGGAGCCGCCGTATACAAGGGCAAATTATATTTAGTAGCGGGCATAACCCACGGCCACAATAACGGGACCAATGGCATGCTTGATGTTTACGACCCAGCGACTAACACGTGGACCATCTTACCCGACGCGCCTCACATACGTGACCATAGCACGGCGGTGGTTGTAAAAGACAAACTGTACGCCATTGGCGGCCGCAATACCAGCTTGCATGATGCCAATAACTTTATGTCTTTTTTTGATAAAGTAGTGCTGGAGGTTGACTGCTTTGACTTTAAAACAAACAAATGGAGCACGCTCGATGCTAAGTTGCCCATGGGTACCGGCGGCGGGGCCTGTGTAAACCTTAACGATAAAATATACTATATAGGCGGCGAACGCGCCGCGGGGTCATTACCCAACGGCCCGCAAAAGGATGTGTATTACATGGACCCTGAAAAGAATAAACAATGGACTACAGGCCCATCAGTTAACAAAGCCCGCAACGGGGTTGGCTGCGCGGTAATAGGTAATTATATTTATATTGCAGGTGGCGCCAGTGGGGATATTGGATTAGAGAGGTTGTAGAGACGCAATGCATTGCGTCTCCCACCAGACATTCATACTAGAAATACAAAGATTATGTGTCTACAACTTATTCTCCTAACAATGCCTTCAAATTATCCAGCGTATCGGCTTCCTCTTTGGGCTTATCCTGCCGCCAGCGCAGTATGCGGGGGAAACGCAGCGCGATGCCCGATTTATGCCGGGATGATTTGTTAATCCCTTCAAAACCTATCTCAAAAACAAGTTCGGGTTTAACGGTACGTACCGGGCCAAACTTTTCGAGTGTGTTGCGTTTTACAAAGTAATCTACCTTATTGATCTCCGCATCGGTAAGGCCCGAATAGGCTTTGGCAAAGGGCACCAGTTTGTCGCCATCCCAAACGGCAAAGGTGTAATCGGTATATAAGTCGGCGCGCCGACCGTGGCCCTTTTGGGCATATATCATTACGGCGTCAACAGATAGCGGGTCGATCTTCCATTTCCACCAGTCGCCACGCTTGCGGCCAACCTGGTAGGTAGCGCTTTTACGTTTAAGCATAATGCCTTCAGCTATCATCGCTCTTGATTGTTCGCGCACTATCGCCAGGTCATCCCAACTCTTAAAATCAATCAGCGCCGAAATTCTGAAGATTTCCGGATACTCCGTTTTTGCTTGTACAGATTCTAATAATGTCCGACGTTCGCTTTGTGATTTACTTCGGATATCTTCCCCGGCATACTCTAAACAATCATAGGCTATTAAGGCAACCGGGCTTTCTTCCAGTATTTTCTTCGACAGATTTTTTCTGCCGATGCGGGTTTGCAAAACATTAAATGGCATGGGCTGCCCGTTAGTAAAACTCAGTATCTCGCCATCCAACACCGTACCATCAGGAAGGGCATTTAAAAATGGATGCAACTCGGGGAATTTTTCCGTCGCCAAGTCTTCACCGCGGCTCCATATAAAGATCTTGCCGTCGCGCTTTATTAATTGCGCGCGTATGCCATCCCATTTCCACTCGGCCTGCCATTCATCCGCGTCGCCTAAGGCTGATTTAAGGTCGCCTGCCGACTTCTGTTTTTCCGAGGTCTCTTGTATTGGGTAAGCTAAAAAGAAGGGATATGGGCGGGATATATCATCTGATGCGCCCTGCTCTTGTACTAATTGATCATAAGTATATGTGTCGGGCATCCAGTTACCCATAATACGGTGAGTTAGGGTAGCTGCATCCAATTTAGTGATGTCGGCTAAGGCTTTAATCACGAGGCTTTGTGATACGCCTACACGGAAACTGCCCGTAAGCAACTTGTTAAACACAAAGCGCTCCTGGGTATCTAGCATCGCCCATGAATCCACAAGCCACAACTTGCGCTCCCCTTCTGTTTTTGCTGACAGCTCATTTAACTCGCCTATCCAATCCGTCAGTGTTTTGCTGCTGGTGCTGTTAGTGTTTTGGGGCATCAGTAGTGCCATTGTTTCGGCAAGGTCGCCAACAACCTGGTAGCTTTCTTCGAATAACCAAATAGGTATGTTAGTTATCTCTGTTGCCCAGGTCCGTATCTGCGTAGCATTAATAATGCGTTTAGGCTTACGGCCGGTAAACAGCGCCAGCATGTGCATCTTATCGGTATCTGGCACGCAATTAAAATAGTCTTTTAAAACCTTAACCTTTTCGTTGGTCTTATTGGTTTCATCTAAGGATAGGAATAGTTGAGCGAAGGCTTTCATATAATATCGGCCCCCTCTAAATCCCCCCCGGCAGGGGAGACTTTTTTATTCGTATCTTCATAACCTTCATCATACTCCTCCCCTCCAGGGGGAGGTTGGGAGGGGGCTCCTTCATCATCGCCGTACAGTGTATGCACCTCGCGGGCATTAAAGCCTATCTCATTTAAATAACGTGTAAAAGTAGCGGTGCTGCCGTGCGTTAAATAAACATTCTCACAGCCGGTAGCATCAATAGCGCTAATCAGGCCATCCCAATCGGCATGATCTGACATCACAAAACCGCGGTCGGCGGCCCTGCGTTTTTTAGCTCCGCGGATAGCCATCCAGCCGGAGCAATAGCCAAAACTATAAGGCCCAAACTTTCGCATCCAGGGTGTGCCCACAGAAGATGGCGGGGCAATGATGATCCCTTTACGGACTTCTTCCTTCACCGAATCAATTGTAATGCGATTTGTGGGATTTAAAATTACACCATTTCGGCGCAAGGCTTCATTTGTGTTTTCGATAACACCGTGGGTATATACTTTACCAATGGAGAGATCCAAATTTTGTAAAATGCGTTGCGCCTTGCCTAACGAGTAGCCAACAATCACGGTGGCTGCCCCGTTGTTTACATTGTTGCGCCACCAGCTATTTACTTCGTCAAAAATCTGCGCTTGCGGTTTCCACTGGTAAACCGGCATGCCAAAGGTACATTCTGATATAAAGTGATGGCAGCGTACCGGCTCAAAGGGGGTGCACACCCCGTCATCTTCCGTTTTATAATCGCCGGATACCACCCAGATCTCGCCTTGATACTCAATTTTGATTTGTGCTGATCCGATGACGTGGCCCGCCGGGTAAAGCGTTATAGCTACGCCATTTTTGTTAACCGTTTCGCCGTATTCAATAGTTTCCAGGTTTATGTTGCCAAGGCGATATAACATTACTTGTTTTGACAGGTGATGTGCCAGGTAGCGTTTATGTCCAAAGTAGGCATGATCAGCATGGGCATGGGTAATAACGGCGTCATCTACCGGTTTCCAGGGGTCTATATAAAATTTGCCCTGGGCGCAGTATATGCCCCTGTCGGTAAACTCAAGTAACGGTTTCTTAGCCATGTAAGTAAAACCGTTGCGGCGACAATTAGTTTTAAAGCAAAAATCCCGGCTGTTGGGCCGGGATTTTTGCTTTTAGTTTTTCAATTTAACCTCTCGGTTAGTATTTACCTGGCTAACCTTGGTATCAAGATTAATGTAATCTACCAATACCTGCCCTGCCTCTAACTTAAACGGATCAAGGTCCTCTTTTTTAGGCTTGGCATCTCCTTTTTTCAAGGCGGGATGACCAAACGAAGTACGCAAAGAGTTTTCACGGGCAAGCGACTTTTGCTCATCAGCATCACGTTGTTTTTTTAGCTCAGCTTCGTTAAGGGTTACGCTGTTCTCTTTATCTTTTTTACTATAATCTGCAATGCTTTCGTTTATCGCCTTAAAGCTTAAGCTGCTGCTTAAGCGCTGCTCGTGCATTTTTGTCAACTGCGGAATAACCGGAGCCAAATCGCCAACTTTTACGTAATCGCTTTTAGCAATTACATCAAAAGGCAATGCAGATGGATCTATGCCTTCGCCATATTTATCCATAGGGATTGTTGACGGGAATTTGACATCAGGAATAACGCCTTTATGCTGCGTTGAACCACCGCTAATACGATAAAACTTAGCTATGGTAAGGTTCAACTGGCCAAAGGTATTTTCGCTACCGGTTGAAGTCGCTTTTTTAGTGATACCCAACTGCTCGGCAATTGATGGGGTGATAATCTTATCCAAATCAATTTGGTTTTGCACCGTGCCTTTACCGTAGCTTTGTGTACCTACAATTATACCACGACCATAATCTTGTATCGCGCCGGCAAAAATCTCTGATGCTGATGCGCTAAAACGGTCTATCAAAACAGCCATAGGGCCGGTATAAGCTATGGATGGGTCCTGATCTTTATCTACATCAATCTCATTACGCGAATCTCTTACTTGTACTACAGGGCCGGTTTTAATAAACAACCCTGTCAGCGAAACTGCCTCACTTAACAAACCACCACCATTTGAGCGCAAGTCGACAACTATACCGTCAACACCAGCGCGTTTAAGTGTGTCAAGTACCAGTTTCATATCACGGCTTGTGCTATTATAGTTAGTTGCACCTGCCTGCAAGGCACTCATATCAGCATAAAAAGCCGGCACATTAATGATACCTATTTTGTAGGTTTTGCCATTGGTATTATAAGTTTTAATTTCCTGCTTAACCAACTGATCTTTTAGTACGATTTTATCACGAACGATCTCTACGATCTTAGGCTGGTCTGCGGCTGTTTTGCCTGCCGGAAGAATTTTTAAACGCACTAGCGTTCCCTTTGTGCCCCGTATCAGTTTAATAGCATTATCAATTCTCCAGCCTACAATGTCTTGAAAAACGCCATCCTTACCTTGGGCTACCTCTAAAATACGGTCGCCGGCAGCAATCTGGTGGCTCTTATCAGCAGGGCCACCCGGCACTAAAGCTTGTATACTGATGTATTCGTTTTTGCTCTCTAAAGTAGCGCCAATACCTTGTAACGATCTTGACATCTCTACATTAAATTGTGCTGCATGGAAAGGATCGAAATAGTTGGTATGCGGATCAATGGACTCGGTAAAGTCGTCCATAAAAATCTGGAAAACGTCATTGGTATTTAGCTTGCTATTTTGCAGCAATAAATCTTCGTAACGTTTTTTAAGTTTCTCTTTATTTTTAGCAATGTCTTTGCTGGCCAGCGCCAGGTTAAGCATGTCATATTTAACACGCTTTGTCCACTCTACGTTCATAGCCGCTTCGTTAGCAACCCATGGCAGGTCTGCCCTGTCATAAGTAAAGCTTTCCTTTGGGGTAAAATCAAAAGTTTTATCAAGCTGTGCAATAGAGTATTTTATACGTTCAATATATCGTTTTTGAAAAACGTTGAATATGTAATAAACATCATTAAGATTGCCGTTTTTAACACCGTCAACCAATGAGCTTTTGTACTTATCAAAATCCTCAATATCCGAAGCCAGTAGATAATTATGACCCCCATCAAGGCTTTTTATATATCGCCCGTATATCACGCCAGATAATGAGTCATTAAGCTCAACCTTTTTGTAGTTATATTTAGTTATAAACGTAGCTACGGTTTTACAAACCATGCTTTGCTGCTCGGTAGGCTCAAGATTGGCAGATCCCGGTACAGGGGTAAGCTTTGAAGGGGCCGCGTTACAGGCCAATGCCGCGCCCAGGGCCAGCACAAAATAAAATCTTTTAAACATATGCTTTACTAATGTTAATTCAGGTAGTGTTATTGGGTAGTACATCAATACTTGTGCCTATTATTTGCTAATGTAAAAAAGAGACGGCAAATAACCATCTCCATAGTGTTAAGAGTAATAACAAGTAACAATATTACAATAATGTTTTACTGTTTTATTATTGCCCTAAGTATTTTACGTAAATGTTATAAATAAGGATTTTAGTTAACCGGGGCGGCCTTAATACTGTTGGCAATTTCTACAGCGTTGGCATACCGTAATTCAACTTTGGTGAGGGTAGTTTTATTGTTTTGCAGATTTTTTATCTTCTTGTCAATAGCGCTTATGTCTATCTTAACGTCTTTTGACATTGCTATCTTGCGGGCTTCTTGTAAATCAAGAAGAGCCAGGGCGGTTTCGCCTATCACACTTTTTATATCAGCAAGTATCAGCAGATTGCTGATAATGTGCCTGTTATTGTCGGTATTGCGGGCAATGGCATTGCTTTGCAACAGGAACCATTTAGCTTCAGAAAAACGATTTTGACGCACGTAAAGATCTGCCAAATCATTAAAGCTATAACTGGCATCAACATATTGCCTAAAGCGCATGTGATGCTTGGCTACTTTGATCATAGATGCTTCTTGTACGCCTTTAACATAGTCAGATACATCTAACTCCATTTCAATAATGGCGTTTAAAGGGATAGGTGCTTTTTTAATAGCAATAACAGGTGGTTGCATTTGCACTGCGGTTATTGCAGGCAGCGGCTTGCGCCACAGTCTCCAAAACTGGGCCGACGCGTTAAAACCTAAAATACAAAAAGTAAGGAGTAATATTAGTCTCTTCAATGAGTTTTATGGCTAATTAATCAAGGTAAATATAACGATAATTAATTGTCATTATTGCACAAGGGTTTTGACGATTATCTGCCGCTAACAGTAATCTAAGCATCAGCCAACGGGAGGCTCAAATAAAAGGTAGTGCCCCGCCCTAGTTCGGTTTCAAACCAAACCTTGCCACCAGCATTTTCAATAGAGTTTTTAACAAAGGCCAAACCAAGCCCGGTGCCTGAGCTTTTGGTCGTAAAGTTAGGCTCGAAGATCTTTTGGCGCATACCTTCCGGGATACCGTTACCATTGTCTTTAACTGTTAGCAAAATATTTTTGCCGCTAATGGTATAGTCTATAACTAATAGGCCCTCCCTGTCTTGCGGGGTAGCTTCAATGGCATTTTTTAGCAGGTTGTTAAAGCAGCGTAACAGTTGGTCGCGGTCGGCATTGATTATAAACGGTGTTACGGGCACCTCGTAAACAATACTGAAATTATCCATTTGTTTGAATATGATAACGGCCTGGTTAATAATTTCAAACAGGTTAAATTTATCCATCCGCGTATCAGGCATTTTAGCAAACGCCGAAAACTCCGACGCTATCTGCGATAAGCTCTCTATTTGCTCAACAAATGATTTGCTGAAACGCTCAAACTTTTGGTCGAATTTAGGGTCCTTTTCCCTCCATGATTTTTCCAGCAACTGTAAGCCAAGTTTTAACGGCGTCAACGGGTTTTTAATTTCATGGGCTACTTGTTTAGCCATTTCCCGCCAGGCGCTTTCTCTTTCAGATTGCGCTAAACGCGACGCGCTGTCTTCAAGTGCACCTATCATTTTATTATACTCTGTCACCAGGGCGCCAATTTCATCATCCCGCCCCCATTTTATAGGCTCGTTCTTTTTACCGTACATGGTACGGCTTAAACTTTCCTGTATAAAACTAAGCGGACTTGTAATTTGGCGCGCGATGATTACTGCAAACAGCCCTATGGCTATAAATATCAGCGCATAAATATTAATCATTATATTAAGTAATGATCCTATTTGCTCTTTATAATCAGCTTCGTTAGAGAAATAAGGTAGCTGCAAATAAGCTTTTATATCGCCTTTAGAATTACGGAGTGGTGCATAAACTGTTTTATAATTCAAGCCACCTATGTCTTCGTCTATGATATATTCAGACCTGCGCTGACTATTAAGCATGTATAACGCTTTAGGGTTCATGTGTCTTGATACCAGGCCGTACTCATAAATGCGGGGCTGTGTGGTCATAATATGTGTGCCATGACTATCAAACAGGATCAGGTCGGACGAGTAAGAACTTGCCAGGGCATCAAAATTTATTTGTCTCTGCTCTTCGTTGCTGTCCATGTATTGATCAAACATGCCATTTTCCAATGCGTCAGTAATTCTAATGATCTTATCCCTGATCATTTTTTCTTGCTGAATTTGATATTGCGCGCTGATGGACACATAAGTGATAATGCCCACTAAAAATAACGTTACTACTACTGCAAACACCATCGAAAACTGGATCCTGGTTTTGTAAAGGACCTTGTCAAGCGTTATTTTAAGCCCCCATTTAATTTTATTATTAGTGATCGTTAATATTTTGATGCGCAGCCAAGCCCAGCTTGCTACAAGCGCAATCATGCTAAATGCCAATAGGAGTACAAAAAAGAAAGTTACAGAAGTAACGCTATAGTACACGGCGTTTTCTTCTTTACTAATCACGATCAAATTACGATCGGTTGGCTTATAAATTAAATGGCTGTAAGTGGCAAAAGGCCTGAAACTAGTTGGGCTTACAACATCTGTTGTTTTAAAGTTGTAGGTCTTTGCGGGAAATTGGATTTTGTCGCGGACCAGTTTATAAACAAAAGCCCCACTTTGTGCAACCAGTTTATCGTCAAAATAAAAGGCATACGAATAGTTTTTAAGGTCGTCATTGCTTTTGAGATTTCCATCTATTAACAACTCAGGGAAACGGTTAGAAGTTTGTAAAGCCTTTGACTTAAGTTCGATCACGATAGAGCCCAGCCTTTCCTCTTTATCGTTTACGGGTAAAATGGCGAAGTAACTTTGGAAACCAAATGAATCGCTTTCGCGGTAAAAATATTTTGACACTTTAAATGAACTGGAGAGCACCATTTCTTTAAATACCTCTAACGAGTAATCGTTGTCGGCGGAAAGTGATTTGCCATTGGCATTAAATACATGGATCTTAAAGTCAAATTTTGACAGGTAGCCGTCAAAATATAATTTTTGGATACGGTTTTTTAATGCAGCGATGTTATGCGTAGTATCATTAAAATATGGAAATATCCATCCATTATGCGTAATCTGTTCTTCTGCTTTTTTGAACAGGTAATCAGCCATTACATCCCTAGGATTCTCCAGTTTTTTTACCAGGCTTCTGCGAACCTGATGCTCCTTAACTGTCTCGAAATGATTAAGCTCAATACTTGATATCAGCGCGCAAATAAACAATACGCCGGCAAACATAAAAGTGGTTATTTTGCCATTTTTATAGTGATGAGCATACCCCCGTATCGCTACCATCATTGACCATAAAATGTAGAATGTTACCAGTTCTTGCCTGCGAAAGCAATAATATAAGGTAACTACTACTATTGGCACCGCCAACAACTGTAACTGGCGTCTTGGTGGTACAGCTAATCGGCTTGACAGCGTAAGGAAAACTTCGGAAAGTAAGTAAAATATCAGGAAAGCAAAACATAACATCAGAATGCCACACATGCTGTAACCAGACAAATTGAGGACATTGTTTACATCGAAGTTAATCCGGGATTTTACCACCAGCCCGTAAAAAACGCTCAATAATACGGACGATGCTACGATAAGCGTAATAATACCCCCTATAACAACAGCATAGCTACCATTAATGCTTGTAGGTAGATGCTTAATTAATTTAAAACGCTGCCGGTAAAAGTATGTTACTAGCCAGCTTGACATCAATAAGTTTATGCAAAGGTCGCCAAGGTTTGGAAAAATTTTGTTTGCCGAGTATAAGTGCGGGTCAAATAACTCAAGTCTATAAGTAAAATTAGGCCAATGTAAGCTTAGATTAATGAACCTTAAGCCAACTACAAATACCCCAAGCGCTATAAAAGATAAAAAAAGATGCCCCCTGTTAGCTATGTAAATGCAGCTATTTTGTACTAGGGTACAAATAACTAAAAGTGTTAACATCCATAAAACAAGTTCGAAATAAAAAAAGCGATAGTTAACCTCGTTGTTTTTAACCTTAACTGAAAACAGGTAGGTATCGGCGATGGTGTGTATGTTATAAGTATTTTGGTCAGTAAAGTCGGCAATGTCAATATTGTCGTCCTCAATCAAATCCTTTGTAAAAGTGTTTTGCAGGTATCTGTTTTGTATGGTATAGTTGGTTTTAACCGGTATTAAAAAAATCACTGAAAAGTCGCCTTCAACCTTTTTAATTGCCTCATAGTAACCGTTACCTATAGTTTTATAACCAGCCCCCGTTTTTATGAACGAGTAACCCTCTTTTATGGCCCATGGCCTGTCTGGTATATAAGCAATATCGCTCCAAAAACGCAGCTTGTTACCTCTAAAGGTTAAAACCTTGATGTTGCGGTCGGTAGTGAAATTTTTAATATGCTTTAAGCCAAGTTCATAATTAACTGCTAAATGCTCAAAGGGCTTTAAGCCGGCGGGTGTATTAATTGCTTTTTTAACAAACTCTTCCTTTTCGTGAAGGTTGTTTTCTAAGATCTTGGCAGTTTGGATTAAATTTATGGCAGGAGTATACGTAGCCCTTACAATAATGGCCGTTAACAGTAAGCTGGCAGCCAACAGGCCCAGCATTAAACGTATTTTACCCGCGTAACTCAATGATGTGTTTTGTTTAGATGCGTAAACTTACAAATAAAAAAAAGCCGCTTTAGTTTGCGGCTTTAAAAATTATTATTGAATTGACGCACTCGACGTCGGTATGGCTCTGTCAACCTTTTTGACCAAACCTTGCAATACCGCACCCGGGCCAACCTCTGTAAACGATGTGGCTCCATCTTCAAGCATGTGTTTTACGGTTTGTGTCCACCTAACCGGGCCGGTAAGCTGGGCTATCAGGTTTTTCTTTATTTGCTCCGGATCAAGGTATGGCTTGGCATCAATGTTTTGATAAATGCGGCAAACCGGCTGATTAATGGTAGTATTTAATATAGCGTGCTCCAGCTCAACCCGGGCAGCCTCCATTAGCGGCGAGTGGAACGCTCCGCCTACGTTTAATTTCAATGCCCGTTTAGCGCCGGCCGCTGTCATTAATTCGCAAGCCTTGTCAATACCGGCAATTGTGCCCGATATTACCAATTGGCCAGGGCAGTTATAGTTTGCAGGTACTACAATATCGCTAATGCGCTGGCAGATATCTTCCACCGTAAAATCATCGAGACCTAAAATTGCAGCCATGGTTGACGGTTGCAGCTCGCAGGCTTTTTGCATAGCATTGGCACGCGCGGCAACTAAACGTAAACCGTCTTCAAACGATAATGCGCCGGCAGCGGTCAATGCAGAAAATTCGCCCAGTGAATGGCCGGCAGCCATATCAGGTGCAAAATCCGCTACTACCTTAGCTAAAATAACCGAGTGTAAAAATATAGCCGGCTGCGTTACATTAGTTTGTTTAAGGTCTTCGTCTGTGCCATTAAACATCACATCAGTAATGCGGAAACCTAAAATTGCGTTAGCTTGCTCAAATAATTCGCGTGCTTGTGCTGATTGGTCGTAAAGGTCTTTACCCATACCTACAAACTGCGCGCCTTGTCCTGGAAAAATGTATGCTTTCATGAGCCCCCTAACCCCCTAAAGGGGAATTTTAAAGTTATAATTAGTTTATATAATAGTCAATCATCCCTCCCCCTTTAGGGGGTTAGGGGGCTTAACTCAATTTAGACGTTATCAAATGTAAAAACTCAGCTCTCGTTTTTTCGTGATAAAAACCGCCTGAGAAAGCAGATGTGGTGGTAACAGAGTTTTGTTTTTGCACCCCACGCATACACATGCACATGTGGCGGCACTCAATTACTACCCCCACGCCTATGGGTTGCAGCGCATCTTGTATACAGTCGCGTATTTCGTTCGTTAAACGCTCCTGCACCTGTAGCCGACGTGCATAAGCGTCAACCACACGTGGTATTTTGCTCAGGCCAACTACGTACCCGTTAGGGATATAGGCAATGTGCGCTTTACCAAAAAATGGCAGCATATGGTGCTCGCACATCGAGTATACCTCAATGTCTTTAACCACTACCATCTGGCTATACTCCTCTTTAAATAAAGCCGAGTTTAATATCTCTCTTGGATTTAAATCGTAGCCGTGGGTTAAATACAACATGGCTTTGGCAACACGTTCGGGCGTTTTTAACAGGCCTTCGCGCTCGGGATTTTCGCCCAGTTGTTTAAGCACCTCCTTGTAATGGCCGGATAAGCTTTCAATAAGTTCGGGGTTGTAACGGTCTACCTTTTCGTAACCGTTTATATCATCACTCCTGTCGGGCAGGTTGTCGTCGTCGTAAATCATTGTGCAGGTTTAATCACCAAAATACTCGGCCGAATTGTTTTCGGTTTCGTGCAAGCGTACCGAGTGTAAAAACACGCCGGGATAAGCCTCAATAGGGCCCTTCAACTGGTTAAATATTTCAATGCAAAGCAGTTCGGTTGATGCCATTTTGCCTTTCATAAAATCAACATCAAGGTTAATGTTTTTGTGGTCAAGCTTTTCAATAACATAATCGTTAATGATTACTTTAAGCTCTTTTAAATCAATTAAATAGCCTGTGGCATGCGTAACCTGGCCCTTAACTGTCACAAAAAGGTTGTAGTTATGGCCATGCCAGTTTGGGTTGGCACATTTACCAAAAACTTCGGCGTTTTTCTCTGCGCTCCACTCATCACGGTACATTTTATGGGCCGCATTAAAATGTTCCTTGCGTGTTATGTGTATCATCATAATTAATAATGGTGCAAATATATAAACTTTTGGTTTGCAGTTTAGCTTTCAGTTTGCAGTTACCTTGGGCGATTTTACGTTGGCAGTAAAAAATTATTACAAGATGATTACCCGCAGAATAACTACCTGCTAAAGACTATATACCAGCAGAAATAAATATATTTTGCTGTAGCCTGAAATACTGCTTAGTGAAAACTGGCCACCGCCAACTTTATTTGACTACCTTGGATTATAAAACAAAATACTATGCGAATATTAATTGTTGCCGCTACACAGGGCGAAGTACAGCCTTTAATGGATGCGCTTGGTATGCAAAAATCAGACGAGGCCGATAACCTGTTTGTACCACGCCATATTTCTGTAGCAAATTGCTCGGTACTAATTACCGGCGCAGGTATGGTGCCAACGGCTTTTGCGTTGGGAAAGCATTTGCCACTTAACGTTTATAACCTGGTAATAAACCTAGGCGTAGCGGGCAGTTTTGATCGCGAGATCCAACTGGGCGATGTGCTCGAAATATCCAAGGACACCTTTGCCGAGCTTGGCGCCGAAGACGATAGCCAGTTCATCAATATTGAACAACTGGGCCTGGGCGCAAGTATTTTTAACCCTACCACAACGCTGTCGCACTTTACGGCTAAAGCCGGTTTGGCGACAGCAACCGCTATAACCGTAAATACCGTGCATGGTAATGAAGAAAGTATTGCCGCAGTGGCGGCCCGTGTTAAACCGCAGTTAGAAAGCATGGAGGGGGCCGCTTTCTTTTACGCCTGCCGAGAGCTTAAAGTACCCTGCGTGCAAATCAGGGCTGTGTCAAATTATCTAGAAAAACGCAATCGCGACAACTGGCAGATAGGGCTTGCTGTAAAAAATCTGAATACCTTTGCGCTTGATTTAATCAGGGAATTGTGAGTGGTGAATTGTGAGCAGTTAATGGTAAGTTGTTTTTACTATCTACGTTCATTACTCGCAAGTCTGCACTCACTCAGCACACAACTATGAAATTAACGCTCGGCTTTTCGCCATGCCCTAACGATACCTTTATTTTCGACGCGCTTATTCATCATAAAATTGATACCGAAGGATTGGACTTTGAGGTTTTTTATGACGATGTAGAAACTCTGAATCAAAAAGCGGTACGCGGCGAGCTGGATATTACCAAACTAAGCTATCACGCTTTTGCCTACGTAGCTAATCAATATGTACTGTTAGATGCAGGCAGCGCACTAGGTTTTGGGGTGGGGCCGATGTTGATTTGTAAAGATAATCCCGACGAGATCTCCTCAAATCTCAAGTCTCAAAATCCAAATCTCAAAATCGGCATCCCCGGTAAATACACCACAGCTAATTTTTTATTGGGATTGGCGTTCCCCAATGCGACAAACAAAGTTGAGCTGGTATTCTCTGATATTGAAAACGCAGTTTTAGAGGGCCGGGTTGATGCAGGCCTTATCATCCACGAAAATCGTTTTACTTACCAGGACAAGGGCCTCAAAAAGATCATCGACCTGGGCGATTACTGGGAAAAAGAAACCGGCTGCGCTATCCCGCTCGGCGGCATCGTAGCTAACCGTAATTTACCATTAGCTGTTCAGCATAAAATAAACCGGGTACTGCGCAAATCTGTTGAATATGCTTTTGCCAACCCAAAATCGGGCCTTAACTTCATCCGTCAACACGCCCAGGAAATGAGCGAAGAGGTGATGTATAAACACATCGACCTATACGTCAATAAATATTCTGTTGATTTGGGCGAAGAAGGAAGGAAGGCTATCCGGCTGTTGTTTGACACAGCGTTGGAGAAAGGGATCATCCCGGTGATTGAAAAGGGGCTATTTTTAACATAATATCATATTGTCATTGCGAGGAACGAAGCAATCGCACGCTGATAGGTGAGCTACTTTCCTTCTTGCGATTGCTTCGTTCCTCGCAATGACAAATCTAGTGACGGTTGGTCCTAATACAACAAATTATCATACGGATACCTATCCACATGTAACTGCATTACATATTTGTAAATCATGTCTCTAAACTCGTCGATGTTTTGTTTTTCTGTCGCTGATATGAAGATTGCCGGGCTGTTGTTTTTAGCCATCCAACTGTTTTTAAAATCCTCCAGCGTTACCGGTTCGGCTTCATCTTCGGGATGCATTTGAAAGGGCTTAAAAGCGTCTATCTTATTAAAAACCGTTATCATTTGCTTATCACTGGCGCCGATATCTTTCAGCGTTTCGTTTACCGCGCGTATCTGATCCTCAAAACTTGGGTGCGATACGTCAACAACGTGAATCAGCAGATCGGCCTCGCGCACTTCGTCTAATGTTGATTTAAAACACTCTACTAAATCGTGCGGTAGTTTGCGAATAAAGCCTACGGTGTCTGACAATAAAAAAGGCACATTCTCTATCACCACCTTGCGCACCGTCGTATCCAGCGTAGCAAACAACTTGTTCTCTGCGAACACTTCAGACTTCGAGATCATATTCATGATCGTCGACTTGCCTACGTTGGTATAGCCTACCAGCGCGGCCCTCACCATGGCGGTGCGGTTTTTACGCTGTGTTTCGTTTTGGCGGTCAATTACTTTCAGGCGATCTTTTAGTACCGAGATTTTGTCTAAGATCAACCTGCGGTCAGTCTCAATCTGGCTCTCACCCGGGCCACGCATACCGATACCACCTTTTTGACGCTCTAAGTGAGTCCACATACGGGTAAGGCGGGGCAGCAGGTATTGCAGCTGCGCCAGCTCAACCTGGGTCTTTGCCTGCGCAGTTTGCGCACGATTGGCAAAAATGTCCAGTATCAGGTTATTGCGGTCAAGAATTTTAACCTGTAGTTCGTTAGCTATATTTCGCAGTTGCGATGGGGTTAGCTCATCGTCAAACACTACAATATCAATCTCTTCTTCTTTTACAAAAGCTTTAATATCCTCCAGTCGGCCTGAGCCTACAAATGTAGCCCTATCAGGCTTTTGCAGTTTTTGGGTAAATGTCTTAACCGTTTCAGCACCGGCGGTGTCTACTAAAAATTTTAACTCTTCTAAATATTCTTTGGCGCGCTCGTCCGTCTCGTTAGCGGTAATAACGCCAACCAGTATAGCACGCTCCTGCTTCACAGCAGTATCATAAACTTTTTGTTTCATTAATAATTAAATAACAATCAAAGTGCCAATTTACAAAAAAGGCCAGTTTGTCATTACACCACAAGCAGAATACTTATGGTTTTACAGGCACGCCTATCGGATCATTGTTCCTCTGATCAGTTATTACAGGGTGATCCATGCCAACTATGGGCATATTGTATTTAGTAAGATCTACTTTGACGATAGGCATATTACGTGAAGTATTGGGAAGCTTTACCACAGGCATATTTTCGACATAAGCGAGGACTAATGGCTTATTTAATTGTTAGCAACTAAGCTTTTTTAATATAATTGGTGCCGTAGGGGTAGCGCTGCGTTCTGGATAACAGCTTATTAGCCTCTGCGTTGTTTTTAAACTTTTCTGTTTTAGGGTCCCAGTATAGTTTACCGGGTACTTTCATGGCAATATGAGCCACCAGGCAAGCACTGCATGAGCGGTGCGCTACCTCGGCCGGGCTGATTGTTGGTTTTTTATTTTCGATACAGTCCAGCCAGTTGCCGTGCTGCTCGTGGTCGTCGGCATACAGTTGTATCTCATTTTGGCCTATGACGGAACTGAGTATCTTAGGATCACTGGCCATTAGGGCGGCATTTTTACCAGCCACCGGATCAGATGCGGTAACACCTCCGCCATCCCGGGCCACAAAGATCCAGCCTTCGGTACCTTCAAACTTTATTCCGTTGGTGTTTTTGCTGTTAATGAGCATAGTAACGCCGTTGGCATACTTGGCTTTTATATCAAAGTCGAGGTGCACATCCCACAAGCCTGTTTTAGGGAACGACGCATGACCCTCAACCTCTATCGGGCCGGTATATTCGTTGTTCATGCCCCAATGCGCAATGTCAATATGGTGCACCCCCCAGCCGGTTATCATGCCCGCGCCAAACTGCTCGCAACGCAACCAGCCACCGCGAGAGCCTATATCTGTTGGCGAATGTGCCCTGTCTTGCGTGTAATAAATCCATGGGGTCGAGCCCAGCAGCATATTGTAATTCAGCCTCTCGGGGATAGGCATTTCAGCAGTATTGCCGCCAACAATATCAGCCGGAAGGCCCACATGTACGGTATGCAGTTTACCTATGCGTCCGTTACGCACCAGTTCGCAGGCTTTTTTGAATTGCGGCCATGGTTTATTGCCCCGCTGCTGGCTGCCTAACTGGAAGGTGACACCAGATTTAGTTACCGCATCGGCCATAGCCCTACCCTCTTCAATCGTTAGCGATGTTGGCTTTTGCAGGTAAATATGCTTACCTGCAAAAGCAGCTTCAATAGCAGGCTGCGCGTGCCAATGGTCGGGCGTGCTGATGATGACGGCGTCTACATCCTTATTAGCTAATAGCGCGTGGTAATCGTCATAAATTTTTATGTCGATGTATTTGCTGGTGGCCATCTTCTTATCGTACCAACCTTCTACCAACCGTTTACCACTTTGCAGGCGGTTGCGGTCTACATCGGCAATGGCCATAATGCGGGCCTGGTCGTATCTGAAAGTTTCTACCAGGTCATGCCCGGTAGCTATGCGCCCGCAGCCAATCTGGCCAATGTTGATCTTATTGCTGGGCGCGCTTTTACCGAATACCGACGATGGCACAATGGTAGGTACGCCGATAGCAGCCGTAGCAACAGCAGCAGTTTTAATAAAATTACGACGGGTGTAGGGGCTTTTAGCGTCCATATCTATTTGTTTAATGCATTGTAATAGTCTACCGGTGCGTCTTTAGCTGTTGCGTAAGCCTTGTTGTAATCAAGGTTTTTTGATATTGCTGTTATGTATTTAATGCCATCCAGGATATGATCAGCAAAGTCTGGCCGGCTGTAGTATTCTTTGTCATGCCCTAAGGTGGTTATCCAAATGTTGCCGCCGTCAAAACGTTGGTACCACTCGGCGGGTATTAAAGCAGCAAAGCTGCCTGCATTTTTTTTGATGGCTACAGAGTCGCGCTGGTTTAATGTAGCTATATCATGCACTGCGGTTACCTTAATGCCGGGGTAAAACTCTTTTAAAAAATAACACTCGTCGCCCAGGGCAGGTTGCCAGCTTGCCGGTAGTTTTTGTGTTGTAGGATGCGAGGGATCAATAACCCGCACCGTAAATTTTTGATGCGGCGGGTGCCAGGCAAAACTGCCGCCCAGCATTTGCTTAAACCAGGTCCAGTTGCGCTCTGTGCCAACGGCAGAATGCAGGCCTATAAAGCCACCACCCGCTTCTATATACCTGCGAAAAGCCAGGCGCTGCGCATCGGTATCAAAAACATTATTATTAGTACTGGCGAAGATGACCAGCGTATATTCCTTAAGGTTAGCTTCGGTATAAACCGTTGGATTGCTGGTGGTATCAACCGTAAAGCCATTGTCAACCCCAAGCTTTTGAATACACTTGGCAGTTGCAGTGGTGTTGTCATGCACATATCCCTTTCCATTACGGGTGTACACGAGTACTTTCTTATTTTTCAGGCTGATATTTTGCGCCATTGTAAAGGCCGGCAAGGCAAATACCCACGCAAACAGCAACACAGCTTTATACATTTTAATGGTCAGCATGAAATTATTACAACGGCAAGGCAGCCTACAGGTTAATATTGATTATACAATAATATTAAAGTTTACCCATGCTTTATGTTACTAATATAAAATAAACCAGTACTAAATTAGCAGCAACAAAAAAGGGAGACCGCTAGATCTCCCTTTTTTGTTTTCAATTAGTGTTGTTAGTTACCCATCGCGGCTATAGCTTCATTAGCAGCTTTTACCGAGGCGGCATCACCTTGCTTTTCGCGGCCGGTTTTAATCACAGTTATCAATTCAATAACGCGCGGACCAACGCCATAAGGCTTGTATTTAATACCAAGATCTTTAATTTGGCTTATAGCATCTTGCGCATACGCGGGGTTTTTAACCCTGCCCGCCATAGCGGCATATTCTGGCATTAATGCAAACTTGGTATTTAAGCCGGCATCATTAAACTGTTTTGAAACAAATGGCCATTCGGCATCTCCACCTGCGGTTGCATAGGCCCGTACCAATGCTTGTGTTAAAGCACCTTTGTTATCGCTTTCAAAACCTTTGGCAAGTGTTAAGCCTTGTTGCGGGTCTTGCAATAAAATAGCATTAACCGCAGCACCCTGCACGGCATACGATTGGCTTTTTAATGATTCGTTAAACAAGGTCATCATGCCTGCAGCTTTCATTTTACCCAAAACAGATATGGCGGAAGCCCGCACTAACGTGTTAGCATCATTTTTTGCAAGGTCCATTAAAATAGGTTGAGCAGCGTTACGCACATCATCATTACCCATGGTTAAGCCTTTGATAGCCTGTATCCGCAAACCAAAGTATTTATCTTTAAGCGCAGCCAACATCACTTTACGGGCACCGGCATTGCCTTGTTCAGGCGTTGCAGCTGTTATAGCTTCCATACGGTCCATCCATAATGGCGCATTAAAGTATTGGTAAACATACTCGTCCAATGTTTTGCTGTCGTTCTTTTTTGCCAATAAAATTTTATCGCCATCAACGTTAACCAGGTCAGGCTTTACGTCTGATTTAAAAGTCAGCGTGTCAGCTTTGTCGTTCATCCAAACGTTGTGGCGGGTTTTTTTACCACCGGCATAAATGTCAACCGCCATTGGCAGTATAAAACCATTGCCGTCCTGTGTTTGAGTAAGGTAAACGGTTTGCGTTTTAGTAGCCTCGTCCCATTTGTAGCCTATTTTAAGTGTAGGATGACCGGCACCATAATACCATTGGTTAAAGTACCAGCTCAAATCGCGGCCGCTGGCTTCTTCTAAGGCTAAGCGCAGTTGTTGTGCTTCGCCGGCTTTAAAAGCATTCGTTTTAAGGTAGATGTTTAAGCCTTTATAAAAAGCCTCTTTACCCAAATAGTTGCGCAGCATGTTTAATATACGGCCACCTTTTTGGTAGGTAACGCCATCAAACACTTCTTCCTTATCAGCATAATTAAAACGCACCAGGTTTTTGGTTCTGTTCTCCGGGTTACCCATATAACCCATCATACCGGCGTAGTTATGTGCGTCTGCTTCGTCTTGCCCATATTTATGTTCGGCCCAAAGCATCTCGCTAAAATCAGCAAACGACTCATTAACTGTCAAATTGCTCCAGCTTTCGGCAGTAACCAAGTCACCAAACCACTGATGGAACAGCTCGTGTGCAATGGTGCTGCGTCCGGCATCATAACCGGCATCAAGCAATTCGCGTGGGGTTAGCTGCACGTAATCGCCGTGTAAGGTAGCCGATGTATTTTCCATCGCACCACTCACATAATCGCGAACAACAATTTGAGCGTACTTAGCCCATGGATAATCGACACCTAAGGTTTTTGAGTAAAATTCAATTTGTTCCGGCGTATCGCCAAAAATTTGTTTGGCGTAAGGCGCGTACTTAGGCTCCAGGTAATAGTTTACCTCTTTGTCGCGCCATTTGTCTTTATAGATCTTAAAATCGCCAACGGCCATCATAAACAGGTAGGGCGAGTGTGGCAGGTCTTGCTTCCACACATCGGTACGGGTGCCATTTCCATTAACTTTTTGCGATGTCAGTTTACCGTTTGACAGTGAAACATATTTCGCAGGCACGGTCATCGCTATCTCCGCAGTAGTTTTTTGCTGACCCTGATCTATCGTAGGGAACCAGCATGACGATGCCTCAGTTTCGCCTTGCGTCCAAATTTGGGTTGGCTTATCTTTTTCGGTACCGTCAGGGTTAATAAAGTACAAACCTTTGGCATCGCTGATAGCCGCGCTGCCTTTTACATGCAGCTCGTTAGGTTTTGACGTATAATCAATGTAAACGATATAAGTTTCGTTGTTACGATAAACCTTATCCAGCGTAATAGCCAGGCTCAGGCTGTCCTGGTATTTAAATTTTAGCGGGATATTTTGGCCGTTTTTAACAATGGCAATGGTTTTAATGTCCATGCCTTTAGCGTCAAGCCTTAAAGTATCGGTTGGGTAAAAATGTGGCTTAAGTGTTATCCATTCTTTGCCGTACAGGTAGCGTTTTTTATAATCAAAACTTACGGCCAGCTTGGTGTGTACCAAATCATTAATACGCGGTGGCGTGGCCCGGTAGATATTCATTTTGGGGTTTGCTGGTTGCGTTTCTTGCGCGGTGGCAACACCCAATGAAGCGGTGGCAATTACAATACCGGCTGCTAAACCGGCGAGCGTGGTTTTTTTCATGTATTTAAGAGAGTCAGTTATAAGCTAAATTACAAGTTTTAACAATAGGTTAGACAGCTAAACGGAGAAAATGTTACAGCGGCCAGTATAACTATTGCTGGTATGGACAGGACTAAACAAAAATGATCGCTGCAAATTATTGCAGCGATCATTAATATGCGAAACATCAATGTTGTTTCTATTGATAATTCAAATTTGGCCCTAACCAGCGTTCAACCGTTTCCACAGTCATGTTTTTCCTGGTGGCATAATCTTCAATCTGATCTTTACTGATCTTGTTCAGGCCAAAGTATCTTGATTGCGGATGCGCGAAGTAAAATCCACTTACAGATGCTGCCGGCATCATGGCTAAACTTTCGGTAAGGTGCATATGCGCGTTATCTTCGGCTTTTAGTAAGTCAAACAGGGTGGTCTTTTCGGTATGCTCCGGGCAGGCCGGATATCCCGGTGCCGGGCGGATACCTTGATACTCCTCCTTTACCAATTCTTCCACCGTCAAGTCTTCTCCGGTTGAGTAGCCCCAGTATTCTTTACGCACCAGTTCGTGCATTTTCTCTGCAAAGGCTTCGGCCAAACGGTCGGCAATGGCTTTGGCCATAATGCTGTTATAGTCATCGTGGTCTTTCTCAAACTCGGCAACCAGTTCATCGCAACCAATACCTGTTGTTACAGCAAAACCACCAAAGTAATCTGCAACGCCGCTTTCTTTATCGGCTACAAAGTCTGATAAGGCATAATATGGATCGCCTTTAACTTTTTCTGACTGTTGGCGCAGGGTATGGATGCGCGACAATAACTGTGTGCGGCTTTCATCAGTATATAACTCAATGTCGTCACCCACGGTATTAGCCGGCCAGAAACCGATAACACCATTAGCTTGCAGCAGGTTATTGTCCACTATTCTTTTCAATAGCTCCTGTGCATCATCGTAAAGCTTTTTAGCTTCGATGCCTACAAACTTGTCGTCGAATATTTTTGGATAACTGCCGCGCAGCTCCCAGGTATGGAAAAAAGGTGTCCAATCAATATAAGGAACCAGATCTGCCAGCGGATACGCTTCAAAAACCTTGGTGCCTGTAAAGGCAGGTTTTGGCGCAACCTTATCAAGGTCGATCTTAAATTTATCAGCACGGGCCTGCTCAAGCGTTACAAATCGTTTGTCAGACTTTTTATTAGCGTGTGCCTCGCGGGCTTTAGCGTATTCGTCTTTTATGCCTTTTATGTAGGCATCACGGGTGTCTGCATTCATCAGGCTGCTGCACACCGTTACGCTACGCGATGCATCCAATACGTGTATGGCCGCGCCCGAGTAATTAGGGTCTATTTTTACTGCCGCGTGGATGCGGGAAGTGGTAGCGCCGCCAACTATCAAGGGGATAGTAAACTCCTGGCGTTCCATCTCTTTAGCAAAATGCACCATCTCGTCTAACGACGGGGTGATTAATCCGCTCAGTCCAATGATATCTACGTTTTGGTTTTTAGCTTCTTCAATGATCCTTTGCGCCGGTACCATAACCCCAAGATCAATAATCTCGAAATTATTACAAGCCAGTACCACGCCTACAATGTTTTTACCAATATCATGAACATCGCCTTTTACAGTAGCCATCAATATTTTACCGGCGTTGGCACGGCTTCCGCTCGAATCTTCTCCGGCATCAATAACACGTTGTTTTTCCAGCTCAATAAATGGCAGCAGGTAAGCCACGGCTTTTTTCATTACACGGGCCGATTTTACCACCTGCGGTAAAAACATTTTACCGGCGCCAAACAAGTCGCCTACAATATTCATCCCGTCCATTAACGGGCCTTCAATTACTTCTAGCGGCTTGGCATATTTCTGGCGTGCTTCTTCAACGTCAGCATCCAGGTATTCAATAATGCCTTTTACCAGCGCGTGCGATAAACGGGTTTCAACCGGTTCTTTGCGCCACTCTTCGTCGCGCACAATCTCTTTGCCTTTGCTTTTTACGGTATCGGCATATTCAACCAAACGTTCAGTAGCATCGTCTCTGCGGTTTAGCAGCACATCTTCTACTAAAACTAATAACTCCTTATCAATTTCCTGGTAAACCTCCAGCATCCCGGCGTTAACAATACCCATATCCATGCCTGCCTTAATAGCATGGTACAAAAAGGCCGAGTGCATTGCTTCGCGCACCACATTGTTACCCCTAAAAGAGAATGATATATTACTCACACCACCGCTCACTTTAGCGTAGGGAAGGTTTTGTTTTATCCAGCGGGTGGCATCAATAAAGTCAACCGCGTAATTGTTGTGCTCCTCTAAACCGGTAGCTACCGTCAGGATGTTTGGATCAAAAATGATATCCTGTGGCGGGAAACCAACTTCGTTAACTAATATATTGTAAGAGCGCTGGCAAATTTCTTTACGGCGCTCCAGGTTATCGGCCTGTCCGGTTTCATCAAAAGCCATTACTACCGTAGCGGCGCCATAGCTTAATATTTTGCGGGCATATTCTTTAAACTTTTCTTCGCCTTCTTTCAGCGAGATAGAGTTAACGATGCCCTTGCCCTGTATACATTTTAAACCAGCCTCAATAACCGTCCATTTTGATGAATCGATCATGATAGGCAGCTTAGAGATATCAGGCTCAGACGCAACCAGGTTGAGGAACTTAACCATCACGGCTTCCGAGTCTATCATACCCTCGTCCATATTGATGTCTATCACCTGCGCGCCGCCTTCTACTTGCTGGCGGGCAACGGTTAGGGCCTCTTCGTAATTCTCGGCCAGTATCAGCTTTGAGAATTTTGGCGAACCGGTAATGTTGGTACGCTCGCCTACGTTTACAAAAATGCTTTCGGGGGTAATGGTAACGGCCTCTAACCCGCTTAGGCGCATAAATGGAGCAACCTCAGGTACGAGGCGCGGCGAATATTTTTCGGCACGCTCGGCAATACATTTGATGTGATCCGGCGTGGTGCCGCAGCAGCCACCAACAATATTTACAAGACCTGATTTTATAAAGTCGTCTACCTGGTGGGCAGTCTCGTGCGGTGTTTCATCATATTGGCCAAACTCGTTTGGTAAGCCTGCGTTTGGATAGGCAGAGATAAACACATTGGCTTTCTCAGACAATTCCTGAATGTGCGGTCGCATCTCTTTAGCGCCTAAAGCGCAATTTAAGCCTACAGACAATAAATTAGCATGGCTTACCGAGTTCCAAAAAGCCTCAACCGTTTGTCCCGAAAGGGTACGGCCCGAAGCATCGGTAATGGTGCCCGATATCATGATAGGTAAATGCTTGCCGCTCTCTTGTGCGTATCTATCAGCAGCAAATAGGGCTGCCTTTGCATTCAACGTATCAAATATAGTTTCTATCAACAACACGTCAGACCCACCATCAACTAATCCACGGATCTGGTCGTAATAGGCATCGGCTAAATTATCAAAGGTAACAGCACGGTAACCCGGGTCGTTCACATCCGGTGATAGTGACGCTGTACGGTTAGTAGGACCAACCGCACCGGCCACAAAACGCGGTTTATTGGGTGTTTTTATATTGTATTCATCTACAACCTCGCGGGCAATACGGGCGCCTTCATAACTCATCTCGTAAGCCAGCTCCTCCAGGTTATAATCGGCCAGCGAAATTATCTGCGTGCTGAAGGTGTTAGTTTCAATGATATCCGCGCCGGCATCCAGGTATTCTGCATGTATGGCTTTAATCACATCCGGGCGCGTAAGGTTAAGCAGGTCGTTATTACCTTGCAGATCGCTCGGGTGATCTTTAAAGCGTTCGCCACGAAAATCTTTCTCGCTTAGCTGGTAACGCTGTATCATGGTACCCATTGCACCATCGATAATGAGTATACGCTTTCTTAATTCTTCTTTAATATCCATTTGCTGAGCTGCTTACTTAGAAAAGTCGGGCGGTGTATCTTGACTTTCACTTATTTGTCTCATGGCCCATGGCTCTACTGAGTAGAATGTAGCACCTTGTATAGTAACAGGTTGCTAAGACATCGCAGGGTCTAATCCCTCCATCTTTCTTTATAAGCAGCGCAAAGATGCGTAATAAGTTGGTAATTAGCAATTCAAATTAACGGGTGGTATCTGGGCGTGCAGCGTAATTCTTCTTACAATTTGGCCTGGTTTAAAATAGCCTTTGGTTGTAAAAACATGGGTTTATTCATTTCATTCATTGCGCAAATTGCTTATTTATTAAAAAGCTAGCTCTTAACTTTAAGTATTTAATTAAAGTACAATTAATCATGAATGTAGATACTCACTTAAGAGCCGTTGCTGCTAATATCAAAGACAGACGCACTGCTATGCGACTGTCGCAAGTGGATATGGCAAAGGAGCTTAACGTTACCCAAAATGCGTACAGCAAAATGGAAATGTCTAAAACCAAACTTACTATTGAACGCCTGTATAAAATTGCCGAAGTATTGGATATCGCCCCCGGCACGTTGCTGTCGACAAACATGGTGTCTATTCATCCGCCCAGTAAAGCAGAGTGAGGCCATCTGTTAACAATCAGACAGTGCATGACGGTTTTTGGATCTGAAATACTCAGATTTGGATAACCGATTTTACACCTGTAAGAGTTCCTGTAATGACTATCCAATTTAAACATACCATATTGTTAATGGCGCTGTCTGTTTTGTCTTTTGGCAATATCGCGACAGCACAAACTAAAAAATACGACATAGCAGCCTTTTTATACCCGGCCTACGTAAACGACGACCCGCGCCTGCGCCCCTTTTGGCCCAAAGGCATTGGCGAATGGGAAACCGTTACCAGCGTGCAGGACCGTTTCCCGGGGTTTTATTGGGACCGCAAGCCTATATGGGGCACCATTAATGAGGCTGACCCGTCTGTAATGGCGATGGAGATAAATGAAGCTACCAAACACGGCGTTAACGTATTCATTTTTGATTGGTACTGGTATGATGGCCGTGCGTTTATGGAGACTACCCTCAACAACGGTTTCCTGAAGGCGGAGAATAAGGACAAAATGAAGTTTTACCTGATGTGGGCCAACCACGATGTGGTAAACACCTGGGATGTACGCCTGAATAAATATAACGAGGACAACGTGATATGGCAGGGGCGTGTAAGCCGCGACGAGTTTGAGAAGATTTGCAAACGCACGATCGAAAAATACTTTAAGCAACCCAACTATTACAAAATAAACGGCAAGCCGGTGTACATGATCTACGATGTGCCCCAGCTGATAAACGGCCTTGGCGGTATGGAACAGGCCGTTGCTGCCTTGCAATGGTTTAAAGACGAAACTAAACGTGCCGGTTTCCCTGGCCTTGAGTTGCAGCTGACCATGTGGGGTATTAACCTAAATTACAGCGGTTTCGACGGCAGCAAGACAGAGCGACCGCAGAATGCCTTTGTTAAAAAGCTGGGCTTTACTAGTTCAACCCATTACCAGTTTGCGCATTTTGTAAATGTTAATGATGATTACCTTAACATTCTGGATAATGTAAAAAAAGAATGGGACCGCAACGACGCCCAGTTTGAGATACCCTACTACCCGCACATTAGCGTGGGTTGGGATAATAGCCCCCGTACCGGCCGTAGCGCCGTGGTTAAAAACAATACGCCCGAGAACTTTGCCAAGGGCTTGCGCATGGCCAAAGCCTATGTAGATGCGCACCCCAAACAAGTGCCGCTAATTACGATTAACAGTTGGAACGAATGGACCGAAACCAGCTATCTGCAACCAGACAACAAGTATGGTTACGGATATCTGCAGGCTATTAAACAGGTGTTTTTAGATGGTAAATAATCCTTAGTAACCGGTATAATCTTGCTTAGCCAGCAAGTCTCTAGCTACTTTTTTTATGAACATATAATTAGTCGAGCCACCTATTACCGCACCGACTACAGGCACCAGCCTGCGAGCAGATTTTGAGCCCAAAACGAGGAGGAGCTTAGAGGCTACCTCTTCAACAACTCTTTTTGATACTGCCAAACCAGCGTCGACACTTAATGATGAGGCTACGATGCCCAGAAGCTCCAGGAAGCTCACCTTGCTTCGGCCGGTTTTGTAGTAATTAACGGCCAGAGTTACCCTAAACTGCTGGGCAATCAAGTTGGTCATGTCTAACGGTACACCAACCAGCATGGTTGCAAAGCCACCCACACCCGTAACAGCCCCGCTACCTGCCGCCAACAACGCGCATTGGTTAACAAACTTGTCTATACCCATTTCGTCAACGCCCCTTTTAATGGTCTGCTGGTCAATATGATTATAGATGCGTTTAAAGCCGTCTTTAGCCAGGTTGGCAAATACTTGTTTTAAGCCGGCCTTCAGTGTGTCTTGCTTGTTATTAGGTAGTATGGTTAGCATAGTTTGGATGTTTTATGGGATAGTGCAGTTATTGTGCCAAATTGCAAATAATCGATGCATTACTCAATAGTTGTTCCCTTTGGTATTGAGTGGTTATTTATCGGTACAGCTTTTATAGGCCTTATTAGCATAGTAAATATTTTCTGCTGCAACAGGCATCCAAGGCAATCAGCACCACATAATTATCCTTTGAAAAATCAGTGTTAAGTTATTGTTAATACTTATCTAACGCTTTGCTAATTAACATGCTTGATGTATCTTGCGCCATTATTGACAGCCGAAATCTTTCGAACACAGCCTTTCCAACTGTCTCTTTAAGAGACAGAATATTGCCACCCTAATAAACTATTGAACCCACATTTAAACAACATGTTAACACCAACCAGCGAAGCTATTGAAGCGCAGGATCTTGCTGCTTTAGGCTTAATCAACACCTATCCCGGAGAGCTGCGACAGGCGGCTACCGGCCCTAACAACAGCGCCTACTTAGAAAGACAGGCGTCTACAGAGTCAAACGCACGGAGCTATCCGCGCAAACTTACTTTTGCTATAAGCAAGGCTAAGGGGATGTACATTAAGGACACCGACGACAATGTTTATTACGATTGCCTGTCGGGCGCCGGCGCATTGGCCCTTGGCCATAATCACCCGGTTGTTCAGGATGCCATACGGCAACAATTAGATGCCAATTTGCCAATGCTGACTTTAGACATTACCACCCCTGTTAAAGACGAGTTTGTGCAGGAACTGCTTAGTAGTTTACCTGCAGAATTTGCAAAAAACGCCAAGATCCAGTTTTGCGGCCCGTCCGGCGCCGATGCTGTTGAAGCTGCTATAAAGCTGGTAAAAATAGCTACCGGCCGACGCGGCATGATGGCTTTTCATGGCGGCTACCATGGCATGACACATGGCGCACTTGCCATGATGGGAAACCTGGGCAGCAAAAGCAAAATACCCGGCCTAATGCCCGAAGTGCAATTTCTGCCTTTCCCGTACACCTACCGCAGCCCCATGGGCGACGATGGCACTGCCTGCAGTGAGCTATGCAGCAACTACATTGACAATATTTTAACAGACGACGAAAGCGGTGTTGTAAAACCCGCAGGTATCATCATTGAAGCGGTACAGGGCGAAGGCGGTAAAATACCCGCATCGGCAGATTTTTTACAAAGACTGAGAAAAATCACCAAAGAGCAAAACATACCGCTAATTATTGACGAAGTGCAAACCGGCATTGGCCGGACCGGCAAAATGTATGCTTTTGAGCATGCCGGCATTATTCCAGATGTGGTTATCCTGTCGAAAGCGGTGGGTGGCTCACTGCCCCTGGCAGTGGTGGTTTACCATAAAGACCTTGACGTTTGGGGGCCGGGCGCCCATGCAGGCACATTTAGAGGCAACCAGCTGGCTATGGCTACCGGCACAGCGGTAATACGCCATATCCGTGAGCATAAGCTTATTGAAAATGCAGCTGCCATGGGCCAGCTATTTACAACTTTACTAGCAAACATACAGTTAACAAAACCATGTCTTGGCGATATCCGCGGACTGGGCCTTATGCTAGGTGTAGAAATTGTTAATCCTTATAGCCAGGAAACACTATGCGGCAAACCGCCACGTTATGAGCAACTGTCAAGGCGTATTCAAGCCGCATGTTTTTCGCGCGGGCTAATACTGGAGCTTGGTGGCCGTCAATCAAGCGTATTGCGCTTTATGCCACCTTTAACCGTTAACGAAAGACAGGTGCGTGCCATTTGCGCCATATTCGAAGAGGCTGTTACTGCGGCAGAGCTTGAACTTTTACCGCATCAAAATTAATTTAAGGTGATAGGACAAGACAACTTACAGGATGATCCTCTGGCGGCATCTGCCAGGGCCTTTAACCAATATTTTTTAACTAGCAGCAGCGATAGCGCCGCGCAGTATCGTACAATGATATCTGGCTTAGCCAATACCATTGCCAAACAAATAGAAAACCAGCAGCAGCCCTATAACGGCAAAAGCCCGGCAGAATTAAAAGCGGCGGTGGCCGCAATAGATATCTTCCCTGCCCAGGGTACCAGCTTGCAAGAGGTGCTAAAGCGTACGCATGAACTCATCATTGAGAGCAACATCTCGGTATACCACCCGCATTGCCTGGCGCACCTGCATTGCCCGCCCTTTTTGTCATCGTTAGCTGCCGAACTGATTATCAGCGTCTTTAACCAGTCTATGGACTCGTGGGACCAGGCGCCTGCTGCCAGCATGATTGAACAGGCGGTATGCGATCAGCTTTGTGCTTTATATGGTTTTGATACTGATGGCGATGCCGTGTTTACCGGCGGCGGTACCATGTCTAATTTTATGGGATTGTTGCTTGCACGCGACAGGTACAGCAAACAACAACTTGGCTGGGATATTCAACGCCAGGGCTTACCGGCAGATGCTCACCGTTTTCGCATCCTTTGTGGCGAAGACGCGCATTTTACAGTGGCACAATCGGCTTCAATTTTAGGATTAGGCAGCAACGCAGTCGTAAAAATACCCGGCGGAAGACAAGAAACCACTCAACACCTGGAAACGGCCATCAGCGCGTTGACGGCCGAAGGGCTATTACCTATTGCCTATGTTACTACCGCCGGCACAACCGACTTTGGCGCAATAGGCAATTTAGAGCAGCTTGCAAATTGCGCACATCAGCATAAAATGTGGTTTCATGTTGATGCCGCTTATGGCGGTGCGTTAATGTTTAGCCAAACTCATAAACATAAATTGCGTGGCATAGCCGCTGCCGACTCGGTGACGATAGATTTCCACAAGCTTTTTTACCAGCCTATATCATGCGGGATCTTTATGTTGAAAAACAAGGCTGATTTTGAATACATCCGGCTGCATGCAGACTACCTCAATCCTGAACGAAATGAGGAAGCGGGTATGTTAGACCTGGTTTATAAATCTATCCAAACCACACGCCGTTTTGATGCTTTGAAGCCCTTTATAGCCATGCAGCACATCGGTATCGAAAAATTTGGAGAGATGATTGACGCCACTATAGCATTAGCCGCGCAGGTGAGCGATCATATAGAAAGCGACCCCGATTTTGAACTGGCTTACCGCACGCCTATAAATGCTGTGGTGTTTCGCTATCTGCCACAAAATGATGACGATGAACAGCTTGCCGATCTGCTTAACGAGCAAATTAAAACCGATCTTTTATTATCAGGCAAAGCCATTATTGGCCAAACCAGTATTAACGGCAAAGCATTTTTAAAGTTTACATTGCTTAATCCAACAACAACATTTAATGATGTAACCAACTTGCTTGGGCAAATTAAAACCTTGGGGCAAACGCTGCAATTAACGCTGCAAACCACCTCATTGGCATGAAGCTCGCGAGCAAAATAATGGAGTGGGTAAAGCGCTACCTGCCTGCAGAAGTGATATCTACCGCTGTAACAGTGCTGTCGGCCTGGTTTATAAAACAGCAGGGGGGCAGCGCGCTCACCATTGCACTGGTAGGCACCTGGACCGGCAATATCACCTATTTTGGATACATTATAGCGGCCGATATAAGGCGTTCTATAGCTGTGCAGAAGCAGCAGCATTTACCTTACACAAAAAGAAACCTGGCGACAGATCTGCGCGGTGTATTTGTTGAGTTTGGGCTTGCCGAGATATTGGATAGCCTATTGATAAGGCCGGCAATGATGTATTTTGTACCACGGATAGTACCGGGGTTCACCGCTGGCATTATAGCAGCCAAACTAGCAGCTGATCTATTATTTTACGTGCCGGCCATCATCGGCTATGAAGTAAATAAGAAATATCTGAAGGAAAAATCGGCGACCACGCCCAATTAGTAACTTAAGCTTATAACAAAAAAGCCGCCTCAATACATGAGGCGGCTTTTGTTATTATGGTCTTTGCAATTTATAACCTAAGCCAATGTTTACGTTTACAAACACGCCGCTTTGTTTATCGGTTGGGCCGTTATTTAACCTGTAATTATCGTCAAAACGCCATTGGCTGTTTGAGGTTTGCAGGTAATAACCAAACCTTACCCCAATAGGCAAGCTACGATGGATGGTGTAATTGTCCACCGTTTTGTCTTTCATGCCAATAAGGTAGTCAAAGCCGGCGCCAAACTCCAGACCAAAACGCGGGTTCCATAGCGTTTTGCTGGCTGACAGGTTCAACAGTTCCGTCGAAAATTCTGAAGTGCTTTGCGTACGGGTATCATCCTTAATACGCAACCTTGCTGCCGACAAATTGATACCGACAAAAGGGAAAGCGCGCATTTTATCGGTAGTGGCTACATTATAGCCAAGCCTGCCGAATGCCTGATACTGGTTATACTTGGCTTTAATACCATTGGTGGTATTAGGTGCCGAGTTAGACATAATGCTTATGCCTATACCGTCTTCTATGATCCAGCGCTTTACAGAGTGGTTCATGGACAAGTTAATCCAGTAATTGTTTTCTGGCAGGGCGGGTATGCCATTAGCATTAAGCACAGTATTAAGCTGTCCTAACTTGCTTTGCCGGTACATACCTTGCACTTGCATGGTTCCCGAAATCTCTTTTTTCCAGTCGCTTTGCGCGTTGGCATTGGCTGCTACAGCCAGAGTGCCTGCTGAAAGTATTAGTGTTTTTAGTAGTCTTCTCATAATGGTATAATACGCAAAGAAACTTTTTTGTTTTAAAGAAAAACAGCCACCTCCTTTTACGGGGGCAGCTGCTCTAACCACATTTACTATTTGATGGTATTGTTTAAAATAAAGAGAACTCTACACGACGGTTTTGTTGACGTCCGGCAGCAGTTTTATTAGTGGCGATTGGCTGGTTAGGGCCGTATCCTGTAGCTTCGATAGTTGAAGCGTTAGCGCCTTTTTGTACCAGGTAAGATTTTACCGACTCGGCTCTGTCTTTAGACAAACGTAAGTTTAAGCTCATTGAGCCGGTATTATCAGTATGACCTGCTAATTTCAAGCTAAAGTTTTTCTCAACCAATAAGGCCGCAACGCGATCTAAGGTAGCGTATGAACGCTCTTTGATCGTTGCTTTACCGGTTTCAAACTCTAAGTTTTTAATCGCTTCGCCTACAACCTGACGGTCAGCTTCAGTAACAATTACTTTTTCGCGGATGATTTGTTGCGGAGCCGGAGCTTTAATAGGGCAACCTGCACCATCAACTACAGTACCTGTTGGGGTGCCTGCACATTTGTCAAATTTGTTAGCTACACCATCCATATCGTCGTCGCCAAGGTCTTTCATATATTGTTCCTGGTCGCGCATACGGGCTTGTTCAGCAGCAGCTAAGCGGGTGCGTAAAGCACTAGCTTCGGCAGCGCTTTCTTCGCGCAGGGCAGCAATAGGGCTAAAGTTTTGCAATTGCGAAGTGTTCTTTTTGCCAAGGGCAATTTCGATACCAGCATGTGCATAAGCAAAACGATCATTAAAGTTACCTACCACGCCATCAAAGTTGCGCGATTTCATGAAGTTAACGTCATAACCAAAATCAAGGTTAACTACTTTTGACAGGCCTAATTTAAAACCTGCACCAACCGGCACAAAAAAGTTATTGTGGAAAGTTGTGTTAGCAGCACCCGGCGTGTTTTGAACGTTAACGCTGTTTGACATGTAACCCGCACCGGCAGTTAAGTAAGGCGACAAAAAGCTACGTTTTTGGTTAAGGCTCAGGTTAGCTACTGTAAAGTTAGCTTTTAATGAACCCGCCCAGTTAATACGTGCATTGTAGCTGCTGGCATCCTGTGCAGCACCCGGCGCAATCGTGTTTGCGCGCACACCTTTAACGGTACCCGCTAAGAAATCGGCTTGTAAGCCAAAGCTTGGCAAAATTTGTTTTTTAATGTAAGCACCGTAACCCCAGCTAATTTGCGGGCTGCGGAAATCGCCATTATTCTCGCCATTAAAAGGCGTAGCAGCAGTTAGTATACCACCGTTAAGGCCGATAGACCACGTGCGGAAATCTCTTTTCTGAAAGTTGTCTGTTGACTCAGTACCCATAGTTTGGGCTGACGCTGCAGAAGTTAAACCTGCTATAGTTAGGGTAAGCAGCGATTTTGTAAAATTGTATTTCATGTTAATATATATAACGTCGGTCAGGAATATTCCTGACGATACGCCCCTTGCCAAAACCTTGCCGAGATAATAATAAACCAGCTTATTTGTGTTAAATAGCCTGACTAACTGTATTTAACATAAGTTTAACAAGGTTGCCTTACTCCAAATTTGTGTGCAGTATAACCGACAGTATGTAGTCTGCACACCAATTTTTAAGCCTTGCAGCTGGTATAGAGGTAACTGGACCGACTGAAAAGGAACATAACAGCGTCCGCAAAAGGTAAAATTCTGATCGGTGAGGTGATTTAGACTCGACAGGCGACCAGCTTCTTCTATCCGCACGTCATTGCAAGCAATAGCGTGGCAATCTCTCCATAGGTCCTCCAACCTGAAAATCACACGCGGCACGCGTGGGCCAGCGGAGGGGAATATTAGACCCCAGGGTCGCAAACTTCTTCCATCCGCGCGTCATTGGGAGCGATAGCGTGGCAATCTCTACTTAGGACATTCACTACCTGATCGTCCGGTTTTTGATCCCGGGACCATAGTGTTCACTATTCCGCGTTAAGGATAGAGCGGACACTTGCCCCAACACTTTTAGCGCAGACTTTATATAAAATACTTTATACACGCGACAGCAAATATCCCTGCCGCCTATTAGAGACGCAAAGCATTGCGTCTCTACGCACATCCATAGCGCCTCCGTTGGCCGGATCTGTGATACAGAACCATAATGTACACAATCCCCGCGTTAAGCATTGCAGCGGATACACGCCTCGCGCATAATACCTATTCATAGTACTTAGACACCAGCAACATGCGTGCGCCAACGCGTGGGATAACAGGCTATTAAAGACAGTTAAGCGTATAATTAGGACGCTCCTATGGAGCGCGTTACCAAACAAACAGATTTCTATAAACAGGTGACTCCTAACGGAGTCGACCTATGATCGACGGATTCGACCTATAATCGTCGGAGTCGAACTTATAAATCCCGTAGGGATAACCTGTTTATAGGATTAATAAATAAAGCTCTCCCGCTCCGTAGGTGCGTCCTGTCTATGTATGAGCAGTCGCGTTCTCAGAGTGAGAATGGCCCATTAGCGCCGCAAATTGGGCGGCGATAAAACCGGAGACCTATTGCTATATCCCGCTCTTGCTTTCTTTGATGATTTTATCTATCCAGTAGCCGCCATTAAACGGGGCGCTTACATAATGCAGGCGCACCTCTCCTTTTTTATTAATAACAACGTTGGTTGGGTACATATTGATGTTGTATTGATGGGCTGTGTCGCCCGCATCGCTAACCAACCGGTAGTCAAAAGGCAACTTTTTGATAAACTCTTTGATATCATAGGCATCATCTAAAGCAAAACCCACAAATACTACTTCGGGGTCGTCTTTATACTTTTGGGCTATCCTGCTCAGCTCGGGGATTTCGGCACGGCAGGGTGGACAGCCGATGAACCAAAAGTTGAACACAATGGTTTTGCCCGCCCAATCTTTCGCCTCTAGTTTATTACCCGCAATGTCTTTTATTTTGAAGGGCTTAATTACCTGTCCGGTTTTAAAAAAAGGACTGTCTTCGGGCTTAGGCATGCGCTCAGACCAGTAATCTTTTTGTTGCTGTGTGTATTTAACCAACAGAAACGGGGTGTCTTTGCTATTGGGCTGCAGAGGCTTGAGCCAATAGTCGTTAGATTGCAGCATTTTTTGCCATAACATAGCCGGATACTTCATCCCCGTCGAATCAATCACCACTGAGCTTGCCGTAGCTCTAGGCGCATCGGTTTGAGCCGCGGCGTAAAGTACCGGGAATAATAACAATAGGGATAACAACAGCTTTTTCATGACGATTGGTTTAGACCACGACAAGATAAATAATTGATTGCTTTTAGCAACAATTTTCCATTCACATTATAAACCAATTCTCGCTGCTTTTTAGAGGAAAGGTCTTTACCCTTCCGTTAGTCCGGATATGTGATCCTGCTGCCACAACGGAGACGCAAAGCATTGCGTCTCTACGCACACCCATCAGCGCCATCATAAAAAATCAGGGGTTTAAGCAATTGCTAACCT
The DNA here is from genome assembly GCF_042686155.1 of Mucilaginibacter antarcticus. Taxonomy (NCBI): domain Bacteria; kingdom Pseudomonadati; phylum Bacteroidota; class Sphingobacteriia; order Sphingobacteriales; family Sphingobacteriaceae; genus Mucilaginibacter; species Mucilaginibacter antarcticus. The sequence goes on from NZ_JBHUON010000001.1 coordinate 327,541, forward strand.
GCGCGTCGGCCACGTTAAGGCATGGCCGGATGCAGGCCGAGATCACACGTTGGTCCGAAGCTGCGATCTCAGACCACAATCACAAAGCGATCACATCTCCATTTTTGGTGCCTGATCAGCGCTGGGTCGCGCGGCACTAATAGCCGGGTATTTATTGATAATATCGTTGGATTTGTTTGAAATTTGACGCACCACCTCATCAAGCTCGGTAGCTGATATATCGATGTAATTCACAATGTCGGCCTGATCCTGCTTGTCGGTCGAAGCCACCAGCAGCGGTATTAACCCCATGATTCTTGCCAGCGGGGCCCTAACCAGGTGAGACTGCATCCAGGAGATCTCTCTGAAGGTTTTGTTTTGATCTTCAACCGTTTTTAAATACCGCTTACGCACCGTAATATCACGGCCGCTTAAGCTAATGCCGTCTACCGTGGCGCCGTTATACACGGGCGTTAGGGTGTAACGGATCCAACTTAAGTCGCCATTAACCGTACGGTACCTTCTATCGTAATCCACTAATTCGCCGTTGCTTACCTTAGCAATTACGGCTCTAAAGTAGGGCAACCTTGCGGGTTGAACAAAATCGAAGATACTTCTGCCGGTTTCAAACTCCTGCTTTCCGTCATTTAACCTAATTAATTCTGTTGCCCGGCCATTAAATAACTTAATGTTAAACTTTGAATCAAGCAGTACAAAACCGTCTACAGTACTGTCAAACACGGCGCGCAAATTGGCTTCAGATTCTTTTACTTTTTTGTGGGTATCAAAAGCCTCAAACTGGTGCTCTACCTGGTCGGTTATGTCGGTAGCAAGCACTAGCCGGGTCTTATTATTATCCAATTCTAACAGGTTGCTTTCTATTTTTACATAAATGTAACTGCCATCTTTTTTAATATGTTGCGATGTACCCTCGTAGTAAATACCTGATTTTTTGTTAAGATCAACCACCTGCTCTGTAGCAGGCACCCATTCTGCCGGCCGTATATCCCTTATGGTCATTGCCTTAAACTCTTCTTCGGTATAGCCGTAATGTATTACAGCCGCTTGGTTAACTTCTAAAAACGCAAGCGTTTCTGTATCGAAGATCCACATGGGTAAGGGGCTTTTGTCAAAAATACTTTTATAACGATGTTGCAATTGGTCTTTCTTTAAAATAGCAACCTGCAATCTTTCAAAGATCCGGTGAATAAGCGTCACCAAAACAAAGCTGGCAAAAACTAAATTTGAACTAAATGCAAGCCATGACGCGGGACTGTAAACCGCTGATAAAACAGTATTAAAGAGGTTGAATTTAATGATTAAAGCAAACACAGCCAGCATTACCGTATTGACAATAACCGACCAATAGCCGAAACGGATAGGCAATACCAGCGATATCAATATGGTTAAAAAAAGCAAATAAATTACACCCGGCCCCATATAGCCCAATGAATTGATGAGGACAACTGATAAGAGATAAAAAATAGCGATAGCGGCTACTTTTTTTCGAGGCAGGGTAAGTTTACCTGTAAATGTAATACCTAACAGAAAGGTAAAAACAAACAAGTCGACAAAGGCGATAAGAAAAAACTTAGCCTGTATGGCTATATATACGCAGGGCAACAGCGCGATTAAACTAACCGGTAAGCAGTAAACCAAAAAGGTTACAAAAAGCTGATCTTGCCAAAACCTAACGCCCGTAACCTCTTTATCACTACTAGGGGCAAGCTTAGACTTAATTAATGCGGTATACCGTATCCATAAATTCTTCATATCCGCCAATACTTAATTTTACGCAATAGCGCTTATAAGTTAGTTATATTAATTGATTTACGTTAAAAAAATGATCGAAAAACGGATTTGACATCAGCCCGTTTGCCGGTTTTTCTATTGTATTAAATATACTTTAGCTTATCATCTAAACAAATTCTCCCTGCTTTCCATGACAACTGCTTTCCTTTCCAAACAAATAAGCCCGTGTTTGCGGGCAGGTAATATTTCACCCTTTAAAAGCAGGTATTTAATCGGTTAACGCTAACAAATTGCCCTGTTTTTATCAGCGGACACCTCCGTTTTAGTGATTAAACCCCATCATTTACCTACGAGGAACGAGTGAAAAATCAATCTCTGCTCAATTGGTTTTTTGTTAAATCGGTTTTAACAGGGCTATTTTGTGTCAAAAATTCAAAAAACGATCATTTTTAAGCTGTTCATAATCAGATCTTTATACCAAAATCTTGTTTCATTTTGTTTCACTCCTTTTTTACAAACAGCTAATAATCAACTTATTGATTCAAAAACTTGTTTCACTTGTTTCATCTGTGTCACACACGCGTGAAACAAGCAGCTGTTAATGCCGGTATTACAATGCCCTCCCTACTCAGACAGCTAAACGATACTACAACTTAAACACGTTTTCGCCGCTTTTTAATGGCAATTGCTTGCCTTTCCAAACAAACAGACCCGTTGTTTTAGCCGGCAGCGTTAGCTTGATCTGCCAGGCTTTGCCATCAAAGGCATAGTCGGCCGATACTTTGCCGTTAGGGTGTGGTATCTCGCCGCTGGCTGTCTTAAGCTCGCCGAGGTGCGGTTCAATCTTCACTTTGGCAAAGCCGGGGGCATAGCTGTCAATCCCCAGTATCACCCTAAAAAACTCCACGTTAGGGCTTGATCCCCAGGCGTGGCAGTCGCTGCGGCTGTTGGGCACGTCGCTCATTTCGGCCCAGGTGGTAAGGCCCAGTTTAATGTCTTCGCGCCAAATGTCCAGCCATTTCATATAGTCGTTGCCCATGCCGGCCTCAACCAAAGCCAGATGCAGGTAGTACTTAAAGTAGATGGTGCATTGTATCAGGCTGGCATCGGCAAGCATCTTTTTGGCAATGGCAGGGGCCACCGTCTTAGCGGCTACGCCGGTCAGTATCGCCAAGGAGTTGGCATGCTGCGAATACACCTTCTTGTCCTCGTTGTCGGCATATAGCTGCCGGGTCGCATCCCAATACCTACGTTGGATGGTCTGCTTGAGCTGCGCGGCTTTGGCGGTATACAGCGCAGCATAGGCCGGCATACCTATTTTGGCTTCCATCTGCGCTGCTTGTTGTAAGGCGGTAAGCAATTGCATATCCAGCACCGCCGAGCCACCTTTGCTGCCCACCTGCGGCTGGCCGTTATTGAAACCATTGCTCCAATCTACAAAGGTCCAGTAAGGCACGCCCTTGAGCGTGCCGTCGGCTTGTTGATACCGGCTAAAGAAGCTGAGTACGCCACGTGCACCGTCCAGTTTGTCTTTAATAAACAGCGCGTCGGGCCGGTACATCCAGTAATCGTACAACACACCTACATACCATAACGAGAACGTAGAGATAATCTGTGGACTGTAAGACGGGTGCCTGCTCAGCGTTATGCCCTCGCCCAAACGGCTTTGATCCATCAGGTTAATGGCGTTGCGCATCAGGCGGTCGTCGCCACTGTTATAGTAGCTTACCATGGCCTGTATGCGGGTGTCGCCAATATATTGCAGCTGCTCGTAATATGGGCAGTCCATATAGGTTTCAAGGGCGTCCATGCGGGCGGTGCGCCAGCCAATGTCAAGCATCTGCTGCATTTCGGGGTTATCCGTCTTCAGGCTGGCGTTCATGGTAAACGGATAGCTTGTGGCGGTGCCATATATATCGTCAATAGTCAGAGGTTCATCTTTGGTAGTTACTATCAGGCGGATGTATCTGAAAGTGCGCCAGTATAAGGTTGTAAAGGCCTGCCCATTGCTGCCATCAGCTAATATGCTGTCTTTACGTCCGCCTATCTCTTTACCCTCCACCGCGTTACGGTCGCCTTTGCGAATACCGAATTTCTTGAGGTTATCAAACATCGATTCGGCATAGGTCATAGAGATACCCGCGCCCTTACCTTTGCTGAAATTAAGGGTTAGGTAAGCATTGGTTAAAAACGTCTGATCTAATATCAAAGTCGCCGTTGTATTTGCCGGAACAGTAAGCGGCGTTTTCGTAGCCGGGAAGCCCAGTGGCGCGGTCATGCCCACGATTGTTCGCAATGATGGTATCCGCTGATGTACCATCTCCATTTGCGGTATAGTTGATTTTACCAGCATCCAGCCAAAAGCATCAGCGACACCTTTTGGTTTGGCCTGCCCCAAATGCGCAGCGGCGGGCCAGGCTTTATCATCCAATGACGGCGACATGGCGTTCTTTATAGTTTTGCTTTGGTCAACCAGTTCACCCGGCCCGGCAACATAATACGCGCCGTAACCCAGGCTAACACCCAGTGGTTTATACGCGTTATCGCGAATGACTTTCCATGAGTTGTTAGTATTCAACACCTCCTCTACTGGCGTAGCGCCTTGAAGTATAAATGCGGTGCGAAGGGTTATCTGCGCTTCGGGGCGCGACTCGGCTTCGTTCCATACAGTTGCGGCTATGGTGTTCTTTCCGTGCACAAGGTAAGGGGCCAGATCCACATGTTCATAATTCCAGAAGTAAGTATCGCCCCTTGCCGGGCCTAGTGAAACCAACGTGCCGTTAACATACAATTTATAGCGATTGTCTGCCGATACATTCACAAAGAAAGTAGCTGGCTTTGCCGGCAGATCGATGGTCTTACGGAAATAAAATACACCGTATTCTTTGCCTGTTTCATTTGGGGCGCTTATCCAAATGGCATTCCATGGCCTTGTGGCGACAGGTTTATGTGATGGCTGCGCGATGCTAGTTTTATTAGACAGCAAAGCGCAAACAAGTACAAGGACGGTAAGGAGTGATTTCATACAGGTATATACAAGTTGAGCTAATATAGGACTAAGATTCGTGGGAATAGGCAGACACCTGAATTTTTTATCTGAACGACGGTTGTAGGATTAACTATTATCACATTAAGGCAACCGTAAATCCTAAAATCATGGTTCAACAATTACTGTTATCTTTGCAGTATCTGGGATAAAAACTCAGCAGCACTATGATCAAAGAAATTGAAATAGTTTGTCCACCAGGGCAGCAGGACGACCAGGACGTTTTAAAGAGACTGTCTGCATCGGCCTTAGATATATCGCCACAAAAAATTACCGGGGTACAGGTTTTTAAACGCTCTATTGACGCGCGCAGCCGCCGTGTGGTATACCGCATGCAGGTGCGGGTTTATATTGACGAGGTTTACCATCCCGAAACCTACACTCAACAATATCCTGATGTTAAAAATGCCAAGCACGTTGTCATAGTAGGTGCGGGGCCGGCAGGGCTGTTTGCCGCATTGCAGTGTATAGAATTGGGTTTAAAGCCCATAGTGCTCGAGCGCGGCAAATCCGTAAAGGACCGCCGTAGAGATCTGGCCAATATCAACAAAGAAGGGCTCGTAAATCCAGAAAGTAATTATTGCTTCGGTGAGGGTGGCGCGGGCACTTACTCGGACGGTAAGCTCTACACCCGCAGCACAAAACGCGGCGATGTAAACGCGGTGCTGAAAGCCTTTGTGGCACACGGCGCTACCGAAGATATTTTAGTAGATGCACGCCCCCATATTGGCACCAACAAGCTACCTCAAATCATCACCGCCATGCGCGAAACGATACAGAATGCGGGCGGCGAGGTAATATTTGATGCCAAAGTAATTGAGCTTTTAGTGCAGTTTGATAAGATACAGGGCGTAAAGCTGGAGAACGGCGAAACGTTGAAATCGAATGCGGTAATACTAGCTACCGGCCACTCGGCGCGCGATGTGTTTGAGATGCTGCGCCTACAAAATATTTTAATAGAGGCCAAGCCTTTTGCGTTGGGTGTACGCATTGAGCATCCGCAGGAAATTATTGATCAGGCCCAATACCATTGCGAGTACCGTGGGCCCGATCTCCCCCCATCCTACTACAATTTGGTTGAGCAGGTTGACGGCCGTGGCGTTTTTTCGTTTTGTATGTGCCCGGGTGGTATTATCGCCCCTTGCGCTACAGATCATGATGAAATTGTGGTTAACGGCTGGAGCCCGTCGAAACGAAACAACCCTTTCGCTAACTCGGGCACTGTGGTACAGATCAATATGGAAGATGTTAAAGGCAGTGATGCCGACCCGTTTAAAATGCTTAACTTTCAGCATAGTATAGAGCAGGCTGCTTTTAAGGCTGGAGGCGGGCGATTAGTAGCCCCGGCGCAGCGCATGGTGGATTTTGTGAATGGAAAACTATCTATAGATTTGCCCGAAAACTCATACCTGCCCGGCACAAAAAGCACCGAACTAAAAGAAGTATTGCCCGACTGGATAAACGAGCGCCTGCGCCTTGCCCTACCGGTTTTTGGCCGTAAAATGAAAGGGTATTTTACTAATGAAGCGATACTGGTTGGTGTGGAATCGCGCACCTCATCGCCGGTGAAGATACCAAGGGATAAAGAGACCATGCAGCATCCGCAGATACAGGGTTTGTTTCCTTGCGGCGAAGGTGCTGGTTATGCAGGCGGCATAATTTCTGCTGCTATTGATGGGATTAATTGCGCGATAGCGGCAGGGAAAGTTGTCTGAATCCCTGATATAATGATTAATAGGTTACGCTCATTGGTAACAATTAACTTTGATGGCCATCCTATAATGAAGAAATTGATGACCAGTCCGGATAGATCAACCAAAATTATTTTGGTTATTTTTCTGCTATTGATGATAGCATCAACTTTTATTGGTATCCCTTTAAACGGCGGCGATAAGGGTTGGATATACGTGTATGACGGCGAGTTGGGTTTGTTTACCTACACCATATTGGGATCAAGCGGGAAGCTGTGGCGCGATGTTTTATTGGCAATACAAGTTATTACTCACATGGCCTTGTTTACCCTACCATTTTTGCTTAACTACAAACGCTTTACCTATTTACTTGTTAGTATACCATTGTTATACCTGTTATTACAGGCCTTAACATTTTATTATTTATTAATTTTATTGATCCCATTTATGATATTATGGGCCATGGTCTTAATAGCTTGGATAAGGCGAGATGCATAAATATGACGACATCAGAAAAACTTAAAAACGACCTACAAACCATCCTATCAGGCCAGCCCTGGTACGGAGAATCGATATATAACATCTTCGACAAAGTAAACTTTGAAGCTGCCTACACCCGTGCCGGCCACGCGCATACCATTGCAGAAATCTTGCTGCACCTAATAAGCTGGACCGAAGAAGTAATGGACCGGCTGAACGGGAAACCGGCTTCATTACCTAACAGCGGCAACTGGCCTCATCCCGGCGAACCTGACGAAGAAAGGCTAAAAATCTGGATAGACGATTTTAAGCTGGTGAGCTTAAATTTGCTTAAAACCATTGAAGATTTCCCGGAAAACAAATGGGATGAAATTTTCATTGACGAGCGCAATAATGAACCTACTAACACGTACCGCGAATTAATTTACGGCTTTATCCAGCACCAGGTTTATCACTCTGCGCAGGTATCATTATTGGTAAGCGCCATTATTGGGTAATAATCTACCCAGCCTGTCATGCTGAGGAACGAAACATCCGCCAGTGCGCGGCAAGTTTGCATATCCTTCGCTATCGCTCAGGATGACAAAAAAGGACAGCCTAATACGCTAACTCCGCGCACTCAAAACCTGCGTTATTCAGCAAAGATTCAATATATCTTGGCGGCAGGTCATGTGATACTACACGAAGGATATGGTCGCAATCTTCAAGATCAAAGTTCCAATCCTGTATAGCTTGCACCGATGTCAATATCGGCTGTACTTGTTGTACCTGGTCTGCGTTGTTTACGCTTGTAGAAAATATAAGTATGTCCATTGTTGTGAAGGTTAACTAATTTGTCATTGCGAGCGTCGCGTGGCAATCGCAAGTAGAAAAGTAGCACGCGACCTCACAGTTCGCGCTTGCTTCGTTCTCGCAATGACAAAAAGCTGGTGGTTATTCTGTTTCCTTTTTCGGTTCTTCCGTATCAAACTTATCCCAGTCGCGGTCAAAACCACCACTACCCCATGGGCCGCAGGCAGTGCGATCGCGCATTTTTTGTTTGAACTTTTCTTTCTGCTCTGGGGTCATGCTTTTAAAGCGTTCTTCCATTTTATTACGCATCCATGGGGCACCACCGCCACGTCCACCGCGCCAGCCGCCGCCTTTACCAAAACCGAAGAGAATTTTACATAGGATGAATATGCCCATAGCCTGCCAAAAGGTTATAGTAGTTACGTGCAGCACATCGGGTAGTAAGCAGTTCCATAACTGCATTACCACATAGCTAATAATGGATAGGAAAGCGGCCACTGCAATGGGTATAAAAATGAACCGTCCTTTATAAAATATTTGTTTCATGTCTTTTTGTGTTTTTAATATTTTGTTATCTCTTGATATAATTGTTGTAACCTATTGCGTAAATGCAGCACCGCGTAACGTTTACGTGATACTAAGGTGTTTACATTTACCCCCGTCAATTCAGCTATTTCCTGGAAGGTCATGTCATCCATTTCCTGCCAGATAAATACTTGCTTTTGCTCTTCGGGCAGCTCATCAAGCGCTTTAAAAAGCTGCTCCCAAAAAAGGTTGCGCATGTATTCCGTTTCGGGCGTGCTATCGTCCGGCATCAGCAAATCTTTAAAGCTTGACGTATCACCATCTCCTTCACCATCGCCGGGGAACAGGTCGTCAAGTAAGGTTTCTGATTTCTTTTTATGCTTGTCTGTTATTTTATTCCTTGCCACTTTATACAGCCAGGCGCCTGTCTGCTCAATTGGTTCAGAGTTTACCAGGTTGCTAAACTGGTACCATACATCCTGCAGGATATCTTCAGCATCGGCATCATTATTTACCCGTTTACGGATAAAGCCCAGCAAATTTTTACCATAAGCCTTAATGGTGCTTATGATGTGGCTGTCTCTTTCTTCGGGCATTAATGCTGTTATCAATTTGTTACTTGCTTAAAGATAAAGACGATTCATCTTTAAAAACATTTTAAAAAATTTAAAAAAACTCTGTGATAGTGCTTTGACATCAAAAACCGCCTTTTATTACATACTGGCGTAATTTTTGAAGATGTATATACAACCTCTCCCCACATACAGAATATATAAGCAGATAAAAAATGACCGATAAAAAAACAATGATCATAGGTGCTACGCCAAACTCTGGCAGGTACGCTTATATGGCTGCACACCGCCTGACAAGCCATGGGCACACCATATTAAATGTTGGCTTAAAGGCGGGAGAAGTGGCGGGCGTTAAAATACAGAAGCCCGAGAAAGTTTATAGTGATATTGATACCATAACACTGTACGTGGGCCCACAAAACCAACCGCCGTTATATGACTATATATTAGCTAACAAACCAAAACGTATCATCTTTAACCCCGGCACGGAAAACACAGAACTGCAACGCATGGCCGATGCCGAGGGAATTGAAACGCAGTATGCGTGTACGTTGGTGCTGCTGAGTATCGGAGAATACTAATTTGATGGAATACATTAAGTAAGCTTTTGTCATTTCGACCAACGGGAGAAATCTATACATTGCCAAGTCGGCTATTTGGTGGGTGTATATATTTCTCCTATCGTCGAAATGACAGCGTTCGATAAACACAAAGGCGATGAGTTAACCTCATCGCCTTTGTGTTGTAAATCCGATTGCCGATTCCTAATCTTCAATCACTAATCCTTTAACAACCTAATTATGCTTCGCTGACATAAAGAAGGTCAATTCGCCGCCTTTCATCAAGTCTTTGTGGTTAAGGAAAGGGGTGGTAAGTGGTTTGCCGTTCAATAGCATTTTTTGCACGTAAACGTTCTTAGGGCCCTGGTTATTTACAGTGATCTTAAAGGTTTTATTGCCCCCAACCTGTACAGTAGCGCCGTCAACAGCCGGGCTGCCAATAGCGTATTGCTCAGATCCTGGCGCTACCGGGTAAAAGCCAATAGAACTAAAAATGTACCACGCGCTCATTTGGCCGGTATCATCGTTGCCGCCTAAACCATCTGGCGTAGCTTTATACATGCGCGGCAATATCATACGGATTTTCTCTTGTGTCTTCCATGGCTTGTCGGTCCAATTCCACAAATAAGCGATGTGGTGCGATGGCTCGTTACCATGCACATAGTTGCCAATGATACCATCCTTGGTGATGTCCTCTGTCTCGGCAAAGTATTTATCAGGCAGGTTGTAGCTGAACAAGCTATCCATATAAACATTAAAGCGTTTTGGTCCCATCAGTTTAATCAGGTCGGCAGGGTCTTGCGGAACATGTAGTGTATAGTTCCAGGCGTTGCCCTCAATAAAGCCCTGCCCGATTGTAGTAAACGGATCAAACTTTTTACGGAACTTACCATCCGCTGTTTTAGGGTGCATGAAGCCCGATTTAGGGTTGTACACGTTGCGGTAGTTAAGCGCCCGTTTGCTAAATTCCTGGTAAATGGCATCGTTGCCTAACTTTTTAGCCATTTGAGCAATACACCAATCATCAAAGGCATACTCAAGGGTTGACGATACCGAGTTACCATCCTTTTCGTCAGGAATATAACCCAGATCCATGTAATATCCTATCCCCTGGTAATCGCGATTACGAGCCGTGGTTACACAGGCCTCTAAAGCTTTCTTAGTGTCAAAATCGTCATTACCCTTTATCACCGCGTCAGCAATTACTGTTACTGAGTGGTAACCGCTCATACACCAGTTTTCGTTACCAGAGTTGCTCCAAACCGGCAGCATATGTTCCGGGCTTTGGTCATAATGCGCCAGCATAGATTTGATCATGTCTTTATTACGATCAGGGTCTATTATATTAAACAGCGGGTGTAGTGCGCGATAGGTATCCCACAAACTAAACGTAGTATAGTTGGTAAAGCCTTTGGCGGTGTGTATGTTTTGATCCAGGCCTTTGTATTGTCCATCAGTATCCATGTAAACCGTTGGGTTTATCATGGTGTGGTACATGGCGGTATAGAAATTCTCTTTGGTGTCTTTAATACCTGTAATAGTGATCTTATCCAGCTCTTTTTCCCACTGGTCTTGACCATCTTTTTTCACTTTTTCAAAATCCCAGGTCTTGGCTTCAGCAGCTAAGTTGGCCTGAGCGCCGGCCATACTTACCGGCGATATAGCAAATTTGATCTCGATCTTCTCGCCTTCTTCGGTATTGAAGTTAAAGTAAGCACGCAGATCTTTACCCGCTATCTCCGGGAAATTCTTTACGTTATTAAACTTGCCCCAAAAACCACCATAAGGAGATTTTGCAGAGAAGTTTTTGTAACCATGGCCCGTAAATGGCTTTGAAAACTCTATAGCAAAGTATAGCGCCCTACTCCGTGCCCAACCATTGGTTAAGCGGTAGCCAACAACGTGCGTATCGTCAATTACACGCATGTAGGTCCACACGTTTTTGCCCGGATAATTATAAATACCGGCCATCAAATCAAGTATTATATGCGCATTGTCTGATTTTGGGAAGGTATACTGATGAAAGCCAACACGGGTAGTAGTGGTCATTTCGGCAGTTATATTGTGTTCGTCTAGTTTTACTTTGTAGTAATTAGCTTCGGCAACCTCGTTAGCGTGCGAGAATGGCGAGCGGTAACCACTGTGCGGTTTATCAACCGTACCCGGGTTAAGTTTTAACGGTCCCACGGTAGGCATAATTAAAAAGTCGCCCAAATCAGAATGGCCTGTACCGTTGAAGTGCGTGTGGCTAAACCCTACAATGGTTTTATCCTCGTACTGATAGCCTGCACAATACTCATAAACTTTAGGGTTGTACTTCCCGTCCTTTTCGTAGCTGGCGGTGTCAGTTTCCGGGCTTAATTGCACCATACCAAATGGCACAGTAGCACCCGGAAAAGTGTGGCCCATACGCTCGGTGCCTACAATAGGCTTAACGTATTGTACTAATTTTTCTGTTGATCTTTGAGCGTTTGCAAACAGAGCAGTGCAAACAAACAGGGAGGTAAAAATTTTCTTCATGGATTTTATAGAGCAGTTCAATTAATTTTATAAGCCAAATATAATTTTTTAATGCGATAAATTAGCACGTAGTTGCCTGTAAGCTACCTATATTTACGCAGGCGACTTGCCATAATGACAGGCAAATACAAACATTGTAACACGGTATGTGTTTTGTACTCTAAACATCACAACAATTAAATAAATCAAACAACAATGAAAAAATTATTCACAGCAATATTGGTAGTGGTTGCCGCTATGTCTTTAAGCTCATGCAGTTATAACAGCATGGTAAAGTTAGATGAGAACGTAAAAGGTAAATGGGGTGTAGTACAAACCCAATATCAACGCCGTTCAGATTTGATACCTAACCTGGTTGAAGCTGTAAAAGGTGCTGCAAATTTTGAAAAAAGCACCCTTACCGCTGTTATTGAGGCCCGCGCTAAGGCAACAGCTATACAAGTTGATCCATCAAAATTAACGCCTGAAAGCATTAAAGCTTTCCAGGATGCTCAAGGCCAGTTAGGGTCTGCATTGGGCCGTTTAATGGTAGTATCAGAACAATATCCTAACCTAAAAACAAACGAAAACTTTTTAGGCTTGCAAGCACAAATTGAAGGCACAGAAAACCGAATAACCGTAGCGCGTAACGACTTTAACACCGCCGTTCAGGATTACAATACAAAAATTCGCTCTTTCCCGGCTAACCTTACAGCTAAAATGTTTGGTTTTGCAGAAAAAGGCTACTTCCAGGCCGAAGCCGGTTCAGACAAGGCGCCGAAGGTAAAATTTTAATTAAGAAGATTGAAGACTAGCGATTGAAGATTGAGCTTATCAATCTTTAATCCCTAGTCTTTCCAATACACCAATCTTTAATCTTCAATATTTAACAATAATCAACCATGGCTATATTCAATGACGAAGAGCAGCAGCGCATTAGCGCAGCAATAGCTGAGGCTGAGAAATGCACATCGGGAGAGATCCGAATCTCTGTTGAGAAAACTTGTGCCGAGGAAGTGCTTGACCGTGCCGCCAAATACTTTTACCAGCTGGATATGCATAAAACCAAGCTGCGCAATGGCGTATTGATTTATATGGCAGTTGTAGACCGTAAGTTTGCCATTATTGGCGATGCCGGCATAAACAAGGTGGTAAGCGAGGATTTTTGGGATTGTACCAAAGAAGAAATGCTTTCCTACTTTAAAAACGGCAATATAGTTGAAGGCATAATTGCCGGTATAACGCAAGCAGGTACGCAATTAGGCAAATACTTCCCGCACGATTTGGGTAACGACTCTGACGAATTATCAAACGATGTTGCCTTTATGGACGGCAAATAATCAACAATATCATGTTTAAAAAATTAATACTATTTGTTGGTTTGTTAGTGGCGTCGCTGTGTGTTTTTGCGCAGGAACTGCCCGAAAAATCAAATACGTTAGTTACCGACTATACCAACACCCTTACCAGCGAACAAAAGCAGGCGCTTGAGAACAAGCTGGTTGCCTTTGGCGATTCATCATCAACCCAAATTGCGGTTGTGATCATACACAGCATAGGCCAGTACGATGTTAACGATTATGCCCAGAAACTCGGCCGAGCCTGGGGTGTGGGTCAAAAAGATAAAAACAACGGCATTGTTGTACTTGTGGCCTTGGACGATCGCCAACTATCAATCCAAACCGGCTATGGCGTTGAAGGTGCTTTGCCCGATGTAATTACGCAGCAGATACGCACCCGCGAGATAAACCCGAGGTTTAAAGCGGGCGATTATTATGGCGGATTAGACGCCGGCACCGATGCCATTATAAAGTATACTAAGGGAGAATATAAGGCCGAGAAAAAAGCAGTTAGTGGCAAGAAAGGCGGTGGTTTTCCACCCGCTATTATTATAGCTATTGTGGTTATTATGATTGTGCTGATATCGCGCAAAGGCGGTGGTGGCGGCGGCAGGCAGGTAATAGGCAGTCGTGGCGGTGCCAGTCCGTTCTGGTGGCTATTGGCGGGTTCAGCATTGGGTCGTGGCAGTAACGGGGGCGGCTTCGGAGGATTCTCCGGCGGCGGAGGAGGGGGCGGCGGCTTCGGCGGATTTGGTGGCGGTAGCTTTGGCGGCGGCGGGTCTGGCGGTAGTTGGTAATTTAAATTACTGATATGTATTTAACTGATATGGTAGTTGATGAAGCGCGACGAATGGCGCTGATCATAGCGAAGCTTTTGGGTATTAAGGCAACCGGTACGTTTGACGAATATAGACAGGAGTTTAACAATATATTAGAAAGCGAGTATAATACTGAACTTGAAAAACTAATACACTTATCACAGGAAGATTTCGATTCGCTTATTAAAGGAGACCTATACAGCTCAGAAAAATTAAATGCGCTAAGCCAAATGCTCTATGTATTTGCCGAGCCTTTTGAACGAAATGAGGAAACGCAACTGCTGCTAAAAAAAGTGATGGCTATTTTTGATGTATTAGAAGAAAAGTACCACTTTCAATCTTTTGATAATTTAACTAAACGCAGTGCCATATACGGCTATTTCAATATTAAACTATGAGTAACGATTTAAAGTGGAGCATCTGCGAATCTGAATACATCCACAAAGGCCCCTGGGCTACCTTACGGTCTGACAAGTGCAAAATGCCTGATGGCCGGATTGTTGACCAATATTACGTGCTTGAATATCCAAATTGGGTAAACGCAGTTGCTATAACGGCCGAGAACAAGATTATCATGGTGCGCCAGTACCGCCACGCGGCGGGCATTGTATCGCTCGAGATCCCCGGCGGTGTAATTGACGGCGATGAAGCACCTGTCGATGCCATGCGCCGGGAGTTGTTGGAAGAGACCGGTTACCAGTTTGACAATATTGAATTACTTAGTGTCGTACATGCTAATCCATCAACCGCGACGAATCATACCTATTGCTACCTTGCTAAAGGCGGTATTAAGGTGCAAGAGCAGTCTTTAGACGAACATGAGGAGATCATAGTAGAAGAATACACCATAGCCGAAGTAAAGCAACTACTCGCTGATAATAAAATAGCTCAATCGCTACATTGCACAAGTTTGTTTTATGCATTGATGAAGTTGGACGAGTTGAAGTAATATCTCCGCATCTCTCCCCTGTCAGTTTAACGAAGAGAGCGATCTATTACTGCAGCAATAACAGACTTTCCTGTTGTATCGATTCCCCCTTTGTCGAAATGACACACTTCCTTTTTTTATAAATCCCAGGCGCTTACTGCCTTTCTCAATTTTTCTTAAATAAAACTTGCACATCTCATTCTTTATTATTTACTTTGAAACACAAAGTGCTTTATATGAAACAAACTGATATTAAAGACGATCTGGCATCTATCCGCAGCCTGATGGAGCGGTCCTCTAAGTTTATATCTTTAAGTGGCCTGTCAGGCGTGTTAGCGGGTGTATACGCTTTAATTGGCGCGGGCTACGCCTACAAATTGCTTTACACCGGGCCAAGTCGAACCAGCTATTATTTTGCGGAGGCAGTAAGCCTAAATGAAATTATGGTTACTGATATAGGTAAGTTAGTATATGTAGCGCTCGCGGTGTTGTTTGCTTCTGTCACTACCGGCATTATGTTATCATACAAAAAAGCGCACCGCAAGGGTCAATCTGTAGTTAACAATACTAGCAAACAATTGCTATTCCATATGTTAACACCGCTATTAGCCGGTGGCATATTGATGATGATATTGCTAACCCGGGGTTATTTTGGCATTATCGCTCCCGCCTCTCTTATATTTTATGGCCTGGCATTAGTAGGCGCAAGCAACTTTACTTTTACTGATGTTAAATACCTCGGTTTGCTTGAAATTGCGCTAGGATTAATTTGCGCTTTGTTTCCCGGTTACGGTTTGTATTTTTGGGCGATAGGTTTTGGTGTGCTGCATATTATATATGGCAGCGTAATGTACTTTAAATACGATAGGTGAAAATACCATTTGATAAATTAGATAAAGCTTTTGAGAACCGCCTGCGCTTGCAAATTATGAGCGTGCTGGTGGCTAATCAAAAGTATGATTTCAATTCGCTTAAGGAATTGTTGGGCGTTACCGACGGCAACCTGGCATCGCACCTTAAAGGTTTAGAGAAAGAAGAATACATATTGGTTAATAAATCATTTTTAGGGCGCAAGCCTAATACCAATTACGAGGCTACCACTAAAGGCAAAAAAGCATTTGCCGATCACCTGGATGCTTTGGAGCAATTAATAAAATCATCAAAAAGTTAAACTATATTTTTTTACCTACTTACTTTGAAATACAGAGTACTTTTAATTACTAATTTACTAAAATATATCACTATGCAATCAAGTCAATATTGGATAAACCATTTCCGCGCAAATGGAAACGAACAGAGGGTAAATTGGGACCTTGAGCCCAACATTACAGACTTAGAGGTAGCTGAGATACTCTCCTCTCTGCAAGCCTGGCAGCTCGGCGAAACATCTGAAGGAAAAAACCTTATCGCTGCGGCAACCCGCTATGCTACTAAAGTTGCCGATCCGCAATATTTAATAGCGGTGCGACTATTCATCAAAGAAGAACAAAAGCACGGCAATCACCTTGGTACTTATCTTGACCGTATTGGCAAACCACGTATTAAAAAAGATTGGGGCGACTCGCTTTTTAGACGGGTGCGGTACTTTAACACCAGTATGGAGATCTGGACACTGGCAGTAATCATTGTCGAAAGCACCGCTCAGCTATTCTACCAATCACTTAAAGATGCCACCAAATGTGTTCTGCTAAAACAAATCTGTAATGATATATTAATAGACGAAGCCTATCACATAACTTTCCAGACGGAGCGGCTGGCAATCATCTTTGAAAACAAGAACGGATTTTCGCGTAGCTGGCGGGCCTTCATTTATAAGTATTTTTTCTTCGCCACTTCTACCTTGGTATGGATAGCTCATAAAAAACTGTTTAAAGCGGGTGGCTTAACGTATAACGCTTACGCCCGCAAAATGCATCTCAAATACCTTAAAACTTTCAATGTCATCACAGATGCACAGCGCGCCCTTTGGATATAAAGTAGCGCAAACCAAACCTTATCCAAATAAAAACGCCTCCCCACATAGTGAGAAGGCGTTTTTGTTACGACTTATAAAATATAATATTATGCTAATCTTACATCTACTGCGTTAAGGCCTTTTTTGCCTTGTTGTGGTTCGAAAGTAACGCTGTCGTTCTCGCGAATTTTGTCTATTAAACCTGAAACGTGTACAAAGATCTCTTCGCCGCTGTCAGTTTTGATAAATCCGAAGCCTTTAGTTTCATTAAAAAATTTTACTGTTCCTGTTGCCATTATAATTG
The DNA here is from genome assembly GCF_042686155.1 of Mucilaginibacter antarcticus. NCBI lineage: Bacteria > Pseudomonadati > Bacteroidota > Sphingobacteriia > Sphingobacteriales > Sphingobacteriaceae > Mucilaginibacter > Mucilaginibacter antarcticus. Next base: position 344,781 of record NZ_JBHUON010000001.1, read on the forward strand.
TTATTTAAATTATTGCAAGGTAATAAAATATTTGAAATACAATAGTATCAACAACATTTAGCTATTTTCTCTCTTTTAGCCTCACTTCAATGTTGTTATTGATAGTTTTTAGGTGTGCAATAAAAGCTGTTTTATCAGGCGGAGATATCACAACGCTATCATAGCGATTATAAAAAACCTCAAGTCTGCCTAATGAAAATGTGGCCGCGCTCCATAAAGTGGGGGTGTCTTCAATGTACTTTATTGCTGCCACATCGATACCAATTTTATTGAAACCTGTATGTACGCTTAAAACATTGTCTGCAATCACATAATAAGTATTCATAAAAAGGTAAGCCATAAAACCGGATATTGAAAGTAAAATCAAAAATGCTGGCCATTTACCGTCTATTATGAGGGTAATGCCTAGAGCAACAAACAGCGCCAATACCGGCGCCGAAATAGTCAATCCTGTTTTTTTTCTATAAACCATGCTTTTAGTGCTTTCTAACAAACAAATTAAACAAAAATGAGCAATTTTGCAGCATGCCCAATGGAACACTTTTTTTAATACCGGTACCGCTTGCAGAAAATGCAACGGCCAAGACATTTACACCTTACCTGGTTGATACCATTAACCATATATCAGAGTACATTGTAGAGAACGAGAAAACGGCGCGTCGCTTTTTAAAAGAGGCGGGGCTAAAAACACCGCAAAGCGAACTTACTGTACATGATTATGGTAAACACGCGCGCGGTGCCAGCATTAAACCTTACTTTGTTGGCCTGCAGTCTGGCAAAGATGTTGGTTTTATGAGCGAGGCTGGTTGCCCCGGCGTAGCCGACCCCGGATCGGAAATTGTTGCCGAGGCGCATAAGCGCGGCATTAAAGTGGTGCCATTGGTAGGCCCAAGCTCTATCTTACTAGCCCTGATGGCATCCGGCTTTAACGGACAGGGCTTTGCCTTTCAGGGATATTTACCTATTGATAAGGCCGAACGCAGCCGCCGTATCCGCGAGCTGGAAGGTTTGGCAGACAGGCTGAATCAAACACAGATATTTATTGAAACCCCTTTTCGCAATAATCCGATGTTAGAAGAGATTTTAAGAACCGGCCATCCAAAAACCAAGCTTTGCATTGCAACCAACCTAACCGGCGAGGATGAGTCTGTGCAAACCAAAACCATTGCCGACTGGCAAACCCAAGTGCCCGACTTACATAAAAAGCCAACCATTTTCTTATTATCGCGTTCAATATAAGTGTTAATTACAGAGCAGCATACCAAAGTATTAATTGTAGGGGCCGGCCCCTCCGGGCTAATGATGGCTGCTCAGCTAATAAGGCACGGGGTGCAGCCTATCATAATTGATATTAAACAAGGGCCAACCAATCAATCTAAAGCACTTGCCGTACAGGCGCGCTCCTTAGAGATCTATCGCCAGCTGGGCATTGTAGAACGCGCCTTACAGGGCGGCAAACAAGCCCACGGCTTGGTGCTCAATCAGGATGGTAAAGAGGTTGCATCACTTGCCATTACCGACGTGGGAACGCAACAAACGCCTTATCCCTTTGTACACCTATATCAGCAAAGCAAAAATGAACGCCTGCTGCTTGATCTGTTGACACAAAATTGCTGCCCTGTTTATTGGGACACCACGGTAGTGTCTTTAAAACAAAACGCGCGACAAGTAGAGGTTCAATTACAATCGGACCAAGAAATAACAACTTTAACCTGTGATTACGTGGTTGGTGCGGATGGCGCACACAGCACGGTGCGCAAGCAGTTAAATATTCCGTTTACCGGGGATACGTATGCCAATGAGTTTTTCCTGGCCGATTTGGAATTGAACAACGCTGAAGTTAAAGATACGCAGTTACAAATATTTTGGGGCAAGGCCGGCATGTCTGCATTTTTCCCTTTGCCAGAAACTAATAGCTACCGCGTAATTGGTAGCCTTAGCCTGGCCAGCCAGGCTAAGGCCGATTTGCAATTAGATGAAGTGCTACCGCACATAGCGGCCATTACGGGCATAGCGCTTAACGTGGTACAACAAAATTGGTTTACCACCTACAAGCTGCACCACCGTATGGCCGACAATTTTAGAAAGCAACGCTGTTTTTTAATTGGCGATGCCGCACACATCCACTCGCCTGTCGGCGGGCAGGGTATGAACACGGGCTTACAGGACGCCTATAATCTTGGCTGGAAACTTGCCGGCGTAGTAACGCATCAGCTTAAAGAGACCATTTTAGACAGCTATGCCACCGAGCGGATGCCGGTGGCCAAAGAGCTCCTGGATACGACAGATCGTGCTTTTAAAATAATTGTATCGCGCAGCTGGTTTTGGTTAGCCGTTAAAAAATGGATAATGCCTACCGGAGTTCGGTTTTTCTGGAAAAGCGAAAGCCTGCGTTCAGTGTTTTTCAAACGATTGTCGCAAATCGGCATTTCATATCGCGATAGCAATATAAGCCTGCATTTAAGCAATTCTAAAGGCATAAAAGCCGGCGACCGCCTACCTTACCTGAAAGTGTTTGACGAAAAGAAACAATTGGAAACCGACCTGCACGAATGGTGCGCCAAGCCTGGTTTTACCCTGATAGTGCTGGGTAAATTGCAGGAGATTGATCTCTTTACGGTAGCTAAATGGATAACGCAAAATTACACCCCTGCACTAAACTTTTTTTACCTGCCACCATCAAAAAAGAACAGGGAGGTATTTGAGGTTTTTGAGGTGACAGAAAATAAAAAGAAAGCTTTGATCATCCGCCCGGATATGCATATCGGGTTAATAAATGATGTGGTGGATATAGAGATGATGGAAAATTATTTAACTACTATTGTGGGACTAAACAAAACCGTGCCTGCCTTATAATATGCGCAAAATACACCAGGGAATAAGACGAAGCATTATTTCTATTATCGATCTATTTTACCCGTTGTTTAACAGCTTTTTCAGTATTCAAACTTTTAGGTATGCGGCCTGCGGTGGCGTAAATACCTTACTGGATATCGCTCTTTTTGCTGTTAGCTACCACTTTGTGGTTAAAAAAGATGACATGGATTTAGGCCTTATAACTTTAAGCCCGCATATTGCCGCCCTGTTATTAGGTTTTTGCGTTTCGTTACCCATTGGATATTACTTAAACAGGTATGTAGTTTTTCAGCAGTCGGGGTTACGCCGGCGCAGCCAGTTGTTACGATTTTTATCTGTTGTAATAATGTGTATAAGCCTTAATTACCTGCTGCTTAAAATATTTGTTGATGGATTAGGCTGGTATGCTACGCCATCAAAAGTGCTTACCACAATTCTTGTCGCCGCATTTAGTTATCTCATCCAAACTTATATCCTATTTAAAAATAAGCAGCCTATTGATGCTATGGGCTAAAAACCAAAAAGCGCCCCGGTTTACAAAGCGTTTCAAATAAATATTAAACCAGGGTAAAAAGAGTTTAATTTAACCGTGTATGGTTTCAGACTTGCCGTAGTTTTTTACAACCTGGGCTTCATAGGTCAAAAAATCTTTCCAGCGTTTATCTACGTCTATAGTTTCGGCATATTTCCTGGCCAGGCCAATAAACATAGTGTAGTGAGTTGCCTCGCTAATCATGAGCTCATGGTAAAAGGCAGATAACTCGTCGTCGTTAATATTTTCAGACAGCACCTTAAAACGTTCGCAGCTACGGGCTTCAATCATTGCAGAGAACAATAACCGGTCTATCAACTGTGCTTCGCGACCGCCGCCAATAATAATAAACTTGCGTAGCTCGTTAACGTAATCGTCTTTACGCTCTTTACCAAGTACGTAGCCGCGCTTTAAAATAATCTCGTGCACGCGTTTAAAATGATCCATCTCTTCTTGTACCAAAGCAATCATTTGCTGTACCAGATCGCTCAAATTGGGGTTTTGCACAATAAGCGTAATACCGTTAGTAGCCGCCTTTTGCTCGCAGTAAGCATGATCTATCAGTAATTCTTGAATATTGCTTTCTACCACATTTTTCACCCAAAGCGGATCTGTAGGCAACTGTAATTTAAGGATGGTCTTTTCGCTCACAAGGCAAAGATAGTGGTTAATCTTCGTCGGTAAAAGTTGGATTGTTGCTTAGTAGGCGGGCGTGGTGGTGAATGGTGAGGATCTCTAATACGTCTTCCGTTTTATAGCGGTAAATAATAAGATAATTTTTAAAGACGAATTGCCGTGCGTCAATAGACCTGTAATCAAATGTTCGGCCCATATCCGGAAAATCAAGCAATTGACTTATAGCTCGGACAATTAACTGCTTCTCCAATTTTGCATACTTAATTGAGCGTTGAGCAATAAAAGAGACGATTTCCTTTAAATCAGCCTTTGCAGTAGGTAAAATTTCAATTCTTACAGCTCTTCGCTTAGCCATTCTGATTTGAATTGTTCCCAATCCTGACCCAAGCCTTGCTCAGATTCGTTAAGTGCCTGTTCTATTTTTGCCAATAAAAGTATTTTGTCAAATACTTCTTCAACATCAATTTTTTCCGGCATGGCGTTTAAAATATTTTGAAGTTTATCTTTAGTAATAACCATAGTCTTACCCATTTTCATAAAGTTAAACAATTACTTATACAAACTTTTACCCTCTATAAACTTTAAAACAGCATCTGGCACAAAAAATTGCACGTTCTTTTTTTCGGCAATGGATTTTCGTATAAAGGTGGCAGACAGCTCCATTTGCGGGGTCATGGTAATATTGACTGACGGATGTGAGGCCAGTTCGGCGTTCTCATAGCCGGGGCGCGGATACACATAAATCTGGTAATCGCGCAGTATAAGCTTGTAGTTTTTCCACTTGGGTAGGCTCACCAAATTGTCTGACCCCATGATTAAAGCAAACTCATGCTGCGGGTACTTTTCTTTAAGGTGCGTCAGCGTATCAATGGTGTATGAGGGTTGTGGCAATTTAAGTTCGACGTCGCTTACTTCTATATTTTGCGCGTTTTCTATAGCCAGACGGGCCATTTCTAACCTATCGTAAGCATTTATTAAGTCGCCGTATTTTTTTAATGGATTTTGGGGCGACACCACCAACCAAACCTTATCCAACGTTGTGTGGTTGGCCAGGTAATTGGCAATTATTAAATGCCCAATATGGATAGGGTTAAAAGAACCGAAGAGTAGTCCTATTTTCATTGCGTGGATCAGTTAAACTAGCAAAACAAAAGCCGGCTACCGGATAAACTTAGTCACCAAAGCCTCTGCTTCTGCACATGCCGTTTCAAGATCGTAATTTTTGAGTATAATATCAAATTTTGGAGCGTAGTTTAATTCCTTTTCGGCTTTGGCAAAACGCTCTTTAAGTTTTTCCTCGCTATCTGTACCGCGGCCTACCAATCGTTCCTTTAAAACATCTAATGACGGTGGCCGAACAAATATAGCCAGGGCCTGCTCTTCGTACTTGCGCTTAAGGTGCAGGCCGCCCTCAACATCTATATCAAATATCACCGTTTTGCCTTCGTTCCAAATACGCTCAATCTCAGACCTTAAGGTACCATAAAAGGTACCGCTATACACTTCTTCAAATTCAACAAACTGCTTTTTAGCTATCTGGTGCAAAAACTCTTCTTTACTAATAAAGTAATATGCTTTACCATCCTGCTCATCGCCCCGGGCGTCGCGGGTAGTAGCCGAAATGGAAAACTCCAGCTCCGGGAATTTAGTAAGCAAGTGCCTTACAATGGTTGTTTTACCAGCCCCGGATGGTGCAGAAAATATGATGAGTTTGCCTTCCTTAGTCATTGGTCATTGGTCATTGATCACCGGGACTGCGCCATTAGCTAATTACCAATGACACCTACCCAATGACTAATTACTATAATACGTTAAGTAATTGTTCCTTTATTTTTTCAAGCTCTTCTTTCATGCCTACAACAAGTTTTTGTATGTTGGCGTCGTTTGCCTTTGAGCCTAAAGTGTTTATTTCGCGTCCAATCTCTTGCGAGATAAAGCCTAATTTTTTTCCATTTGCATCGGCGTTTTTCAATGTCTCGATGAAGTAATCGCAATGGGTTTTTAAACGTATTTTTTCTTCGGTAATATCAAGCTTATCTATATAATAGATTAGCTCTTGTTCTAACCTATTTTGGTCTATACCCTCACGTCCGGCTGCTTCAGCCAAAAAGCTATTTAGGCGTTCGCGGATAACCGGCACACGGTTAGGCTCCTCAACCTCCACCAGTTTAAGGTTTTTAAGTATAATCTCTATCCGGTATTTAATATCCTGCTCAAGGGTGTTGCCTTCATCGCTTCTAAACTGTTGAAATGCAGCCATAGCCTGGTTAAAGGTTTTTTCCATCTGTTTCCATTCATCTTCTGATACCGTTTCCTCATCATACTTTACAACCTCAGGCAAACCCAAGGCTAATTGTAGCAAATTTGAGGCGGGCTCGTTCAACTCTTCGCTAACAGACTTAAGCTGCGCATAGTAGTTTTTAAGTAAAGCGGTATCTATCCCGGCAGCCTTCACGGGCGCAGCACCTGCTTGCTCAACGTTGATAGAAAGGTTTACCTTACCGCGTTCAATTTGCTTGCTGCAATCGTTACGAAGTTGAAACTCTTTCTCAGAAAACATTTTAGGCAAGCGCAATGACAATTCAAGAAACTTACTGTTCAGTGATTTCAACTCGACGGTGTATTTTGTAGTACCCGAGTCGAAGGTAGCGATCCCATATCCGGTCATGGATTTTATCATGCGGCAAAGATAACTTTTTTTGGTGATGCTATTTAAGATTGATCATCAAAGAATAAAGATTGGTTGTTCATAATTGTAGCCATGCGCCAGCCTATTAACATCTTCTATCTGAATCGCCAACCCCTCCGCCACAATTAACACTTTTTTACATTTCTCGTCGTTAACAATGTGTAAGTTTGAGGATTGATTAAGCTATATACATATCGACGTTTAAGTGCTTTGGTGCTGCTGTGTTTTTGCTACGCCTTTGACGCTTCGGCGCAGCAGCTTTTTACAGTTACCGGCACGCTCTTTAAAAAAAACTCGCCCGTAACTATTTCCTTCGCCACAGTAACTAACATCAGCCGCAAAACTCCTGACCTGTTGAGCGATTATCTTGGGGGTTTTAAAATTGAAGCTTCCCTTGGCGATACTTTGCTATTTAGAAAGAGCGATTACACTCCGCAAATTTTGGTTGTGCTTAACCGTGGGGTTCAAACTATATACCTCCAACCCATCATTCACCTGGAACAAGTAACGGTTAAAGAAACCAGCAAGAAACTTGAACTGCAGAATACGCTAGAAAATTATAAGAAAAAGGGGCAATATAACTCGCTAAACCCAAGTGTTATGTCGGTTATCAGTTCGCCATTATCCGGCCTGTATGATCTGTTTGGTAAATCGGCCAACCAAGCCCGTAAGTTTCAAAAATTTACGCAGGAAGAATTAGAGCGGATTGAAATTGCCAAGCGTTATAATCGGCCGCTGGTAAAAAAAACGGTAGAAATTTCGGATGAGGACCTCGAGACTTTTATGCTCAATTTTCAGCCTTTTTACGAAGACATTAAAGTTTGGAGCGATTATGATATCATAACCTATATAAAAAAGTCGTACGGCTACTTTAAAGACAATAAGGCGCAATACAAGATTCAAAAGCTTTATTAACTATCAACCCACTATATTACTGATATTAAATACCCAAGCCTTCGCAGGCTTTTTCGGCGGCAAGCTTTTCGGCATTCTTTTTACTGAACTCTTTGCCAAGGCCCATTATCTGCCCGTCAACGCTAGCTTGTACAGTAAATAGCTTTGTGTTCTCGCCGTCGCCATTTTCAATAACATCAAAAGATATATCCTTGCTGTGGCGTTGGCACCACTCAATTAATTTGCTTTTAAAGTTAGTTTCGGTTTGCTCAAGCGTGTGTATGTCAATGTGAGATTTGATGATATGATTAACCAAAAAGTGCTTGGTAAATTCATATCCCTTATCAAGGTATACTGCCCCAACAACTGCCTCAAAGGCATCGCCCAGTAATGATCCCTGCCGGGTTGGGCCCAAGGCGCGGTTATCATAATCAATTAGTTTTTCAAAACCAAGTTTGCGGGCCAGTTGGTTTAAGTTGTTACGGCTAACAATTTTTGATCGAAGCTCGGTTAAAAAGCCCTCATCCTCGTACGGATAAAGCTTAAAAAGTACTTCGGCAACAACGCTGCCTAAAACCGCGTCGCCTAAAAATTCAAGGCGTTCGTTACTATTCTTTACACCTTTTTTAACGTTTTGCGCTACCGATTTATGGCGAAATGCCAATCGGTATAAAGACAAATTGCCCGGCACAAAGCCGAGCAAATTCTTTAAAACCTTAACGTATTTTCTGTGTGGAGAAAGGTATAACTTATATAAGCGGCTTACAGGCATCCACTATTATTCTTCGTACTTTTTAAAAATTACAGAAGCATTATGGCCGCCAAAACCAAAACCATTGCTTTGCACAATTCTAACATCGCGTTTTTGAGCCGTGTTAAACGTAAAATTTATTTTAGGATCAAAAGTTGGGTCGTCAGTAAAGTGGTTAATAGTTGGTGGTATTATGCCAGTATTTAAGGCTAATATTGATGCAATAGCTTCAACAGCGCCGGCAGCACCAAGTAAATGGCCTGTCATTGATTTTGTTGAGCTGATGTTTATGCGATAAGCATCTTCGCCAAATACGTCTTGTATCGCTTTAATTTCCTGCGGGTCGCCAATTGGGGTCGACGTACCGTGCACGTTTACGTAATCTATATCAGCAGGTGTTAAACCGGCGTCTTCTAAAGCGGCACGCATAACGTTGGCAGCGCCTAGTCCGTCAGGGTGCGGTGCAGTCATGTGGTAAGCATCGGCACTCATGCCTCCGCCCATCATTTCTGCATAAATTTTAGCGCCACGTGCTTTAGCGTGTTCAAGTTCTTCTAAAATAATGGTACCGGCACCTTCACCTGCAACAAAACCGTCGCGATCAAGATCAAACGGGCGCGAAGCGGTCGCCGGATCATCATTACGGACAGAGAGTGCATGCATAGCATTAAATCCGCCTATACCGGCTTCATTAATAATAGCTTCAGAGCCACCGCTTATAAACATATTAGCTTTACCCAAACGGATATAGTTAAAAGAGTCTATCAGCGAGTTGTTAGAAGATGCGCAAGCAGATACTGTAGAGAAGTTTGGACCACGCAGTCCGTATCTGATAGAGATATGACCAGGGGCAATATCCGCAATCATTTTAGGGATAAAGAACGGGTTAAAACGCGGTGTACCATCGCCTTTAGCAAAATTGGTAACCTCGTCTAAAAACGTTTTTAAACCACCTATTCCTGATCCCCAGATAACACCTATACGGTTAGTATCTAATTTTGAGAAATCTAAACCGGCATCTTTAACTGCCTCTTCAGTGCTATACAAGGCGTATTGCACAAAAGGGTCAAGTTTACGTGCGTCTTTACGGCCCAAATAGGCATCGGCATCAAAGCCTTTAACTTCGCACGCAAATTTGGTTTTGAACAACGTAGTGTCAAAACTTTTAATAAAAGCTGCGCCACTTACTCCATTGATCAATGAGTTCCAGTATTCTGGAACGGTATTGCCAATTGGAGTAAGTGCCCCAAGCCCGGTTACTACAACTCGTTTAAACCCCATTTAATGTTTAATTAAATTAAGGAGAGCCTACTTAACGTTTTTTTCAAGGTAAGCCACGGCTTGACCTACTGTGCCGATAGTCTCAGCTTGATCGTCAGGGATAGCCACGTTAAATTCTTTTTCAAATTCCATGATTAGTTCCACGGTATCTAAAGAGTCAGCACCAAGGTCGTTGGTGAAGCTAGCCTCAGGTGTAACTTCACTTTCGTCAACACCTAATTTTTCTACGATTATAGCTTTTACTCTTGAAGCGATATCAGACATAGTAATATAATTTAATGATTAATAATTTCAGTGCAAAGAAAAATAAAATCTATCAAATATCAAATCTAAAACTTTTTGATTTATTGGGTAACAAAGTTTTAGTTGAAACTGTTTCAATTTGTATTTTTACCGGGGCAAATATATATCTAATAATTGAATAGAAAATTTTTAAAATTTGAGATAGACCTGGATTTTGTTCTGATAGCAGTAACAACTTCGCTCAAAGACTATCGGGTTTGTTATTTAATTAATAAACATTTAAATTTTAACTTTACTAAATTTGATGACCTGGAGGTTGACATTCACCCCGGTGCGGCCCCGGTTTATTTTTCATTGTATCAATTTAGCTGGCAGGACAGCGAGACAGATTTTTATTTTATAGCTAATAAAGGCACAAATGGGTACTTAATACCCGAAATGAAAAAGGCAGACTATTTTATAATGATTAAAAATTATATTGATGATACAGACCTTGAGAACCTAATTACAGGCGTTAACCGCATACAAGAAGTTGTGGCCGCGGTAAAGATTGATCCTAAAAAAATAAAATCACGCGAAAATCTCCTATTTTAGCGGCGAATTTGAACTGACCATAATGCATCATAACGATGCGACATTATAATATTGAACCCGATAAATATGAATATACCGTATAACCGTACTAAAATTGTTGCGACAATGGGCCCGGCCTGTTCCAAAAAAGAAACATTGCTGGCCATGATTGAAGCCGGCGTAAATGTTTGCCGCTTAAACTTTTCGCACGGAAAACCAGAAGATCACAAAAAGTTTGTTGATCTGATTGCCGAAATTAATGAACAATACAAAACCAACGTATCAATACTTGCAGATTTGCAGGGGCCTAAGATCCGTATCGGTATGGTAAAAGATGGTGGTATACATTTAATTAACGGAACAAGAGTAAATATTACTACCAAAGAGTGCATTGGCGATGAGAATGGTATATACATTACCTACGAAGCTTTCCCGCAGGATGTACAAGCCGAAGAAATTATTTTATTGGATGACGGTAAACTGCAATTGCGCGTTATTGAAACCAATAAAATTGATACTGTACTTTGCGAGGTTGTACACGGTGGTATCTTAACATCACGTAAAGGTGTTAACCTGCCAAACACCAAGGTATCTATCCCTAGCTTAACCGAAGAGGATCTTGAAAACCTGCAATACGCCTTAGAGTGGGATATTGACTGGATAGGCTTATCGTTTGTGCGTAATGCCGACGATATTACTGAGTTAAAACAAGTTATTGCACGCAGTGGCAAGGCAGCTAAGGTTATTGCTAAAATTGAAAAACCAGAGGCTATTGACAATATAGACGCAATTATTGCCGCTACAGATGGCGTAATGGTTGCCCGTGGTGACCTGGGTGTTGAAATGCCTTTAGAAGAAGTGCCGTTGTTGCAAAAAATGATTGCACGCAAATGTCGCGCGGCTTCAAAACCGGTTATTGTTGCTACGCAAATGTTAGAATCGATGATCACAACCCCCCGCCCTACACGAGCTGAGGTTAATGACGTTGCAAACTCTGTATTAGACGGCGCCGACGCGGTTATGCTTAGCGGCGAGACATCAGTAGGCGAGTTTCCACTGATCGTTATCGAAACCATGGCTAAAATTGTTCGTAATGTCGAAGAGCTAGGTTATCCTTTCAACTCTCCTAAAGGATCAATATCTGACAGTAGCTCTGAAACATATTTAAGCGACGCGGTTTGTGAGTCGGCAGTTTATCTGGCTAACCATACCAATGCAGTAGGGGTTGTTTCAATGACTACATCTGGTTACACAGCGTACCAGATATCAAGTTATAGGCCCGCTGCCCGTACCTTTATCTTTACATCAAACAAACACCTGTTAAACTCATTAAGCCTTGTTTGGGGTGTACGTACGTTTTATTATGACAACGTTGAAAGTACCGATCAAACTATTGGTGATGTGAATGCTATTTTAAAGGCTGAAGGCTTGGTTGGCGAGGGTGATGTAGTTATCAATACCGCTGCTATCCCAATAGTTAAGCACGGAAAAACTAATATGCTTAAAGTAACCGTTATTGAATAGTAGCTGTTGTAGCAAATAGAAAAAGGGGCTGATGATTTGATCATTAGCCCCTTTTTTGTTGGTTAGTAAATGCCTGCCTGGCATACCAAATCGGACACTTTAGCCGGGTTGGCAAAATAATAGTTCCAATAAATGCTCACTATCCTCATAGCTTTAAATTTTAATGTACTTGGTTTGACAAATTAATTTAAATAAGGTTTAAAATTTTTTAATCTTTTTGTAACATTAGATTTAAAAACGTTTCAATTATTACAAACTTATAAAATGTATCAGTTTTGTTACATTTTATTTTGTTTTCGTTTGGGTTTCATTATATTCGTAATATAAACCCTCTATAAAATAAATTGATACGATTTGTGCGGAAGCATGCTTTTACAGCTTGCATGATATTAAGTAGTACCGGAACATTATTCGGACAGGAAAAGCAGGATTCGCCCGAGACACTGCGTAAACAAACAGATGCTAAACAAGTAATAAGCAGTTTTTTTAGCGGTAAAAAACCGGACACCACATCTACGGAAAAAACACACTCTACCTTTTCAACACTGCCATCGGCAGGTTATAATCCAAGTGTGGGTTTTTCTGTCGGGTTAACCTCCACTGGGGGGCATGTATTTGGCAATCCTAAAACTACCACCTTCTCTGTTGTAAATGCCAATGCTTACGTGTCAACCATGGGTATGGCCACCTTTGAGATCAAAAACAATATTTTCACTAACGATGATGTATACAATCTTCAAGGAAGCGTACAAGTTGGCAAAACCGTAGCGCTAGATTATGGCGTTGGCACCGGCCACCGTGTACAGGGCGATGGCTCGTTTATCTTGAATGACCTGCCGCTGGACAACAATTCAGATGTGTTCCCCATCAAATACTCCTACATAAAATTTACTGAACGTATATACCGCAAGATAGTTGAACACGTTTATGCCGGCGCAGGTATTGTTATTAACAAATACAGCAACATTGACGACGAGCATCAAACCGGCCCCAATATCAATACCCATAACTACAGGTACAGCATGATTAACCGTTATCCAACTTCGGGCTACTCTGCTAACGGCTGGTTAGTAAATTTTGAGTACAACTCTCGCGATCATATCAACCGTACTTACAGTGGCATGTATGCCGATGTGGTTTTGCGGGTTAACCAAAAATGGTTGGGTAGTGAGCACGGCGCCATACAGCTTAAAACAGAGCTGCGTAAATACTGGAGCTTATCAAATAAAAACCCGGAGCATGTGTTTTCCTTTTGGTATTGGGGATGCTATTTGCTCGGAGGCAGATTACCTTACCTTGAGTTACCTGGCACCGGCAGCGATCAAACCAATCGCCTGGGGCGTGGCTATACTATTGGGCGCTACAAAGGCACCTCATTTGTATATGGCGAGGCCGAGTATCGTTTCCCAATCACTCAAAACAAACTGATTAGTGGCGTGGCCTTTGCTAATGTCGAGTCGGCCAGTAATAGCCGCAGTATAGGTATAGGCCAGTTTGTTGAACCGGGAGGCGGCGTAGGTATTCGCCTGCTGTTTAACAAGTACTCGCGCTCCAACCTATGCATAGACTATGGCATAGGCAACTATGGCTCTAAGGGGATATTTTTAGGCTTAAACGAGGTGTTTTAATCACCTTAGTAACCATAAAGCCTTAAAGCAAAAAGCGGGTTCAATTTTCATTGAACCCGCTTTTGTATATGGTGTTTAAAATTTCTTCTTAGTGATGCTGATCTAAACGGCCTTCCAACGAATCGGTAGAAGTAACACCAGTCTCAGGCAACGCGCGATGCGGCCTGGTTAAAAATGGCGAATCCTGAGCAAATACACCTTTGATGGTTAGTATTAAGCCCATTAAAAAGTGAGGCCAAAATACTACATGGCAAAAACCATAAATCATCGGCAATGACAGTAAGAAAGTACCCATCAATACATCAAAAAGATTTTGCATTTGCATAGGGAAAACTTTCAAAAAGCCAAAACCAGTTGGGCTCTCGCTAAATGCCGACATAATAAACTGCAACCAACCCATTAGTAAAGGCATAAAGAAAGCAGCAGCAAACGTAGTACGCACATCAGCAAAACCGAATAGCCAGGGCGACGATAATAATACCACTGCCATTAAGTAGTTTAAAATTCCGTAAAATGTTTTTGAAATAAAAGGCTTCATTGTATGTTGTTTTATTTACAGTCGATACGGCAAAAGTAATAATTTATGCATAAAATTTAAGCTTATTTAAAAAAAATGCTAAGTAAACCGTCACAATTAAACTTCTTCATTCTTCTTTACTACTTTCGACGCTATCAGCGCAAAAAGACCCAGGATAATGCCAAACATTACGCCAAACAACGGGCCCAATAACAACATCATCAGGCGTGGGTGTGTGCCATACATAGACATCATATCCTGGTGATTGGCAGCATAGCTATCGTAAAAATACAGGTGAACCAGCGTTATCCATACGCTGTTAAACATAGCCAATATAAAACCATGCAAAAAGTATTTGCCCGGCGCTACCCTGGCTATTACAAATGCACTAAATATAAAAGTCATCAGCCAAAACGGTGGTTCCATTTTGGTCGAGATAACCGACACCGATGCAAAGGCCATAATCAACCCAAATACCGATAGCTGTGTAATTAGTTTCCACTTTATCATATTAATAAGTACTTACTTTCATTCCTTCTCCTGTTTCACGGATATCCGCCGGCGCTAGTTTAAACACAACAGGTAATTGATACTGCACCCGTATGGCCTGCCCTGCTTTATCTAATCCCGGCTCCCATTTGGGCAATAGCTTTGTTATACGCACCGCTTCTTCTAAAGAGCCCCGACCAGGACCCTTTAATGGCCTGATGTTACTTAGTTTACCATCTTTTTCAACAACAAACTGTACTAGTACTTTGCCTTCAACCTCGTACTTTAACATTAAAGGCGGATATTTCAGGTTTTTATTAATAAAGGCTACTAAGCCGTCTACCCCGCCGGCAAAGGCCGGGTACTTCTCGGCCTTTGTATAAATGGTGGTATCATTAGCCTGCAGGGCAGCCCGCTGTGTGTCCCCAGCAAATACAGCGTTGGTATCAAGCCAAAAAATTACTGCTAAAATGCAAACAATGATCTTGGTTATGGTTTGCTGTAGTGGAGATGTCTTCATTTATACAATCGTTAAAAGTACCTCTTTATTATTTATCCGCTGTAGGTGTTAAAGTAAAATCAATAGTTATACTATGATATACCCGTACAAATTTACTACCTTCATGCAGCCCGGCGCGCCATTTAGGCGATATCGACAGCAGACGGAGCGCCTCTGTTTTCATGGCATCAGTTGGCCCGCTTACGGCTTCAAGATTGGTCAGTGTTCCGTTTTTTTCTACCACGCACTCTACAACTACCTTTCCCTGCGTTTTATTCAGGCTATCTGTTTTCGCGTAATGTCTATTTTGATCAATAAACTTGGTGAACGCCTCGTCCCCTCCGGGGAAAAATGGCTGGCGGCTCACTACCGTAAAAATTTCATCAGTATAGCCCTCATGTAGCGCGGCCTTACCAAACGGCACTGGCACCGTATATGCTACCCTTACCGCTTTACCGGCAACATAACCCGGCTCCCATTTAGGCGATGCCATTACCACCCGCACAGCTTCGTTTTTCAAGCTATCATTAGTGCCTTGTATGGCTTTAGCGTTGGACACCGCACCATCCGGCTCAACTACAAAACTGACAATTACCTTACGTTGCAATGGGTCAACAACATCAATATCGCGGTATTTTATATTATTACCAATGTATTGTAAAAACATATCTAAACCATAGGGATACATGGGCGGTTTGTCAGCTTTGGTATAGATGCTATCCCCGGGCGAAACGTTAATCTCTGTTAGCAATATATCATGGGACAGAAACGACCTGCCGCCAGCACGCACATCCTGCGTAGCAGAAAATATCGTTGCTGATACACAAACTAACAATAAACGTATCGATCTGTAAACGCTGACCATAATAAGGCTGTAAAGTTGAACTAAGATAGGTATTGTATTCTCAAACAAAAAACCCTGCACGGTTATACACCGGCAGGGCTTACTTAATTGTACTATGAGGTTTGGGTTACTTACTTTTTAGCCTTTTTTGTGGTGATGATAATCACTCCGTATTTACCTGCATCCCCATAAATGGCTGTGGCGGTGCTATCTTTTAATACATCAATGCTTGCAATATCTTCTTGCTTAATTTCAGATAGCGGGCTAACGCCTTTAGCTTTCGGGTTTGGTTTAACCACCTTACCGTCTATTACGTATAGCGGGCTGGTGGGGGTCATTTTGCCTTTAAGGGCCTGCTGTAACATTGTTGTACTATTTGTTGATATGCCAAGCGCTTTGCCTTTTAAAGCAGTAGGTGATTTAGCACTGGTTAGCCCTTTTACAACCGCGGGTGGGTTAAATGATTTTTGCCCTTTAGTAGTTGTTATTAAAATTACGCCATATTTCCCCCTGTCGCCATACAAGGCTGTAGCCGTAGCATCTTTCAATATCTCCATGCTGGCAATATCTTCCTGCGGGATAAGGCTAAGCGGGCTTACCCCCGGTGCCATTTGATCAAGGCCATATTCTGAAGCTTTAGCGGCATCTAAAACAACTCCGTCTATCACATATAACGGGCTTGTTGGCGTAAGGAGGGTAGAGCCGCTACGGATGCCGATAGTTGTACCTGGCAGCGTAGTAGTGCCCGAATTAATTTTAATGCCCGGTACAGTGCCAACTTTTTTATCATCCGTATCTAAATTGAAAGCTATAGGCACGGTATACGATACTCTTACAGCATGCCCATTTTGATAACCCGGTTGCCATTTCGGCGACATCTTTAACACACGTACAGCTTCGTCCATCATTGCTTGCGACGGTCCTCTTATAGCTTTAATGTCTGACAAGGTTCCATCTATTTCGGTTGTAAATGTCGCGATAACCTTACCCTGTACTTTGTTATCGCGATCATCCTTTGGATATTTTATATTTTCGCTTAAAAACTTCGCAAATCCTTCCAATCCACCCTGAAAACTTGGTTGTTTTTCAACTTGAGAGAATAGCATATTATCGATTGATTTTACATAACCACGGATAACAACTTCATTAGTCTGCAGATAGCCTGATGGAGAAGTAACAGCCTTAGTCTCAGATCCTGTTGTTGATATAGCAACACCAGCTTTACTTTCTGTTTTGACTACATTCCCGTCTTCTATTTCTAAAGCAAAATTAACTGGTGTAACAAATGCAAATCTTGCTGCTTTACCGTCTTTTGTACCGGGGTTCCATTTTGGCGATTTCTTCATTACCTTTATCGCTTCATCTGTCAATGTTTGCGACGGGCTACGCACCGATTTAATGTCAGACAGCGTTCCGTCGGCTTCAACAACAAAGGTTAGTATTACTTTACCCTGTATGCCTGCATTGCGATCAACTGCTGGATATTTAATATTACTAGCTAAATATTTACCGAAGGATTCCATCCCGCCAGGAAACGATGGTTTATCATCATCCGCTTCAAGCGTAAAAGCAATTGGTACGGTGTATGACACCCTTACCGGTTTATCGGCCTGCGTACCTGGTTGCCATTTGGGCGACAATTTAAGCACTCTTACAGCTTCGGCCTTTAAGGTTTCTGAAGGCCCGCGCACAGCGTCCAGATTTGACAAACTGCCATCTTTTTCAACCACGAACGATACGATAACCTTGCCCGAGGTACCGTTCTCTCTATCACCGGCAGGATAAATTACCGTATTGCCTATAAACTTTCCGAAGGCCGCTATACCACCCGGAAAAGATGGCTGCACGGATACCTGGCTGTACACCTGACTCGTATCAACCGGGGCCAGATCGGCTGGTAGCTCTACGGGTTGTACATTGTACAAACCAAATGGTAGCTCTACAATAGCTTTTGGCTCTTCAGTAAGGTTATCGTTGGGTATCTGCGCGTTGTCAGTGATAGATTCTATGACCTCAGTAGCCGGCATGGCTAAAGCGTTTTCTGTTTTCTCGGTGATAGCTGCGACAGCTTTACTGTTATTAATGGTAGCCGATGAGAATATCATCATCATTATAAATAACGGTGCCGACAGGCCATACTTTGCCAGGGCTATGCGGTGCGATTTATTTTTTTGTAACATCATAATACGTTTCTTTAATAGGCTGTGGTTATAAAATTGGTTAACCAGGTTATGGCTCTGCACATCAAAACTTTGCGTTAATAGCAACATGGCATAGTCTGCCTTGTCTGTACCGGCATTTATCACATGGCTATCGGCAATAAACTCGTGGATGTATTTTATGGCAAATCGGTACAGGTAAACCACCGGGTTAAACCAGTTTATAATCATTACCGTTTCTATAATCATCACATCAATAGAGTGCCATTGGTTGGCGTGTACCTGCTCGTGGTCGTTAATTACTTTTGAGTGGATCATGTTTTCGCCCAAACTGATCTTTTTAAAGAAGGTGTATGCGGCAGATGGTGTGGGTTTTTCAATGGCTTTCTTTAATACTATTAATTGCCAGGCTAACCTTATTAATAAAAACAAAGTAACGCTGATGTATACTACATTTAGCACCTGGCCAAGCGTTATTCCGCTTTCAACCGCGGGAGCAAATATTATTGGGATACCTACGGGCATATTATAAATGGTATGCTGCACCTCTTGCGTTATAAAGAGGCTCTTCACCCAATCGGCCTCAATAACCGGGATGATGAACGACAGCAATGCCGCCGCCACCAGGTATACCCGGTTAAGCTGAAAAAACGTTTCGCGCCGTAAAAACAGCACGTAAAAGCCGAAGAATAATACCAGGTAAAAGTTTACCAGTAATAAATAATGCCACCAGGTCATAGCTATTGCTTTTTAAGTTTTTCAATCAGTTTCATGATCTCATCAGCCTCTTTCAAGTCTATTTTTTCTTTTTTCACGAAGTACGAGAACATATGTTGAACCGAATTATCAAAGTAGCCCTGCATCAGCTTATCAGTAGCAAAGTTTTGGTATTGCTCTTTACTGATAACCGGGTAATACTGATGGCTTTTACCAAACGCGTTATAGGCAACAAAGCCCTTAGCCTCTAGTATCCGTATTATGGTTGATACGGTGTTGTAAGCGGGTTTGGGCTCTGGCAAATGTTCAATAACATCTTTTACAAAGCCTTTCTCTAACTGCCAAAGTATTTGCATTAATTGCTCTTCGGCGCGGGTTAGTTCTTTAATTTCCATGGTAATACTTTTGGGGTATATTTACTTTACTAATTAGTTAAAACGAAGTTATTAGTTATAAATGATATTAACAACTAAAATTTTAGTTTATTTTATATTAAACTTTTTTTCGTCACTTTCGTTTTTCAACATCGACCTATATTATACTAAATGGATATAACTTTTCATGGCGCGGCGCGCAACGTAACCGGCAGCAAACACCTGCTACATTTGCCGGATGGTACCGGGATATTATTAGATTGTGGCATGTTTCAAGGCATGGGTGAGCATACCGAAGACATGAATGAGCATTTTGGCTTTAACCCTAAAAAGGTCAGTTGCATGATCCTATCGCACGCGCATATTGATCATTGCGGGCTTATCCCCCGCTTGGTTGCCCAGGGTTTTAGCGGGCAGATCTTCTGCACATCGGCAACAATGGACCTTGCGCGAATACTCTTGATGGATTCCGCAAAGATCCAGATGAGCGATGCAGACTACAGCAACAAGCATCGCAAAAAAAAGGGCATGGAACTAATCGAACCTCTATACAACGAAGAACAAGCGATAGAAGCCTTGCGCCTTTTTAAGATTGTAGAGTATCACGAAGAATATGCCATTACGCCCCAATGCAAATTTCATTTTAGCGATGCCGGGCATGTGTTAGGGAGTTGCGCCGTACATTTGGTAATTACCGAGAATGAGAAAGAAACCCACGTAACTTTTAGTGGCGATGTTGGCCGCTACGGCGATCTGCTGCTTAAAAACCCGCAACGTTTTCCACAGGCTGACTATATATTGTTAGAGTCGACCTATGGCGACTCCCTGCATAAAGAGCTGGAGCCAATTGAAGATGCGCTATTAGAAATTATTAATCAAACCTGCCTGATTAAAAAGGGCAAGGTTATCATTCCTGCATTTAGTGTGGGCCGTACGCAAGAATTATTGTTTGCTCTCAACGGATTAGAACTAAAAGGCAAGCTTCCAGACCTGTCTTATTATGTAGATAGCCCGTTATCAGAAAAAGCTACAACAGTTTTAAAAGAACACCCCGAAGTGTATAACCGCGATGTGAAAGAGGTGTTAAAAGTGGATGATGACCCGTTTGCTTTTAAGGGCTTGCGCTTTGTACAGTCTACCGAAGAATCTATTGCGTTAAATGAGGATAACCGCCCTTGCGTGATCATTTCCTCGTCGGGTATGGCCGAAGCCGGCAGGGTAAAGCATCATATCAAAAACAACATTAATAACCAAAAAACTACCATACTTATTGTTGGCTACTGCGAGCCAAACTCATTAGGCGGGCGCCTAATGCGCGGCGACAAAGAAGTATTTATTTTTGGCGAAAAGTACCAGGTTAATGCTGATGTACGCGCCATTAAATCAATGAGCGCTCACGGCGATTACGAGGATCTGCTGCACTTTTTAAAATGTCAGGAACCCGGGAAAGTTAAAAAGATCTTTTTGGTGCATGGCGAGTACGATGTACAGCAACGCTTTGCCGCCCGGTTAAATGAGCATGGTTTTACGAATATAGAAATACCGCATCAGCATCAGAAAGTGGTGCTGGAATAATTCAAATTCTCAAAGAGAAAGGGGTGTCACTCTGAGCTCTGTCGAAGGGTGTGTGTAGAAGCCTTTACAGGGATGCTTCGACCGAGCTCAGCATGATAGCCAGCGCATTTGAAGAGCTTATTCCGCATACACCTCATCTAGCTGCCTGCTCAAAAACTTGTAACTCATTGTGGCATCGGCGGGGGTATAGGGCGCAGTTGCTTCAATAAATATGGGGCCTTTGTATTTGGCTTTTCTGATAGCGCGCAAGTAGGGTTTTAAGTCGTCGCCTTTCATGCCGGGCAGGGTGCGTTTCTCCAGTTCAGCAATTTCGCAGTGGACGATCAGGTCGGCATTGTCAACAATAACCTGTGGCGACTCTTTCATGCGGCCCATGTGATAAATATCTACATTGAGCCTAAAATTAGGGTTATTAACAGCGCGCACTACTTCGGCGGTTTCTTTAAGGTTTACCAAAAAGTTAGTCTCGTCGGTCTCCAAACTTTCTAACACCAGCATAATTTTATGCATTTGGGCCAGCAGGGCCAGTTTGCCGCATAGCACAGTAAAATCAACCTGCGCCTTTTTGGCATCATAGCCATCAGGAATACGGCGTGCGCCACCGCTGCCAAGTATCAGCCAGTTAACGCCGGCTTGTTTTGCGCGCATAAAAAGGCTATCGGCATAAGGTAAAACACACTGCTCATTAACTGCGGGGCCGGCAATTTTCATGCTTGACGAAAAAAGGATATTGCACATATAAACCTGGCATTGCGCCTTCTTGATCCGTGTAATATTGGTTTGCAATTTCTCCTCCGTAAAACTTGGGGATATACTTCTGCTTACCGCTTCGCCTATCATTTTAAAGCCTGCAGCATATACAATGCTGTCTTTATTTAAATTCTCTATCATCCCCAATGCGTGCGGCGATTTAGGCTGCGGCTTAAAACTAAACAACAGCGTAGCAGAACATAAAGACAATACAATTCCTGATCTCAGTTTCATTGGTGTGGTTTAATGGTTCAATAAAACTAAATAATAAATAGGGTAATAGAATGGACTCAATAACTAAACTATGCAATCGTTATCGTGCTTATATTATTTCCATCGCTATACATGATAGTCTAGAGACTACAGACTAAACAATTAAAGCCCCGTGACCGGGGCTTTTATTGTTTAGTTTTTTGGTGGCTGCGCCACTGGCAGCGGCTTGCGTGGTAGCATTTCATCGCGTTGCGATGTGTTATATACCAACGAAGCGACAATAGTTGAGGCTTGTTTAAGATCATCTTCGCTTAGCTTGTCATAAGTATCCTGGTTAGTGTGGTGCGTGCGGGTATTGTAATCCATGCCATCCTGTATAAACTGGAATCCCGGGATGCCCACTGCGTCAAAAGACAGGTGATCCGTTCCGCCGGTATTGCTAATGGTCACGGTTGTTGCCCCAAGATCTTTAAATGGAGCAAACCAGCTTTTGAACAAGTCGCCCGCCGCGGCATTACCTTGCAAGTAAATACCGCGAATTTTTCCGGTTCCGTTGTCTAAGTTATAGTAGGCTGATACTTTAGCATGTTCAGGCTTTAACACCATCGTTTTAGCGTCGCCAAAGTGATTAAGCACATAGTTGTGAGAACCGTGGATACCCTGTTCCTCAGAACTCCACAATACAATGCGGATAGTGCGGCGCGGCTTAAAGCCAACACGTTTTAAAATACGCATAGCCTCCATCATTACAGCACAACCTGCAGCATTATCTGTAGCGCCGGTAGCAGCATGCCATGAATCAAGGTGACCGCCAATGATCACTAACTGATCTTTCAGTTTTGGGTCTGTGCCGGGCAGCTCGCCCACAACATTATAGCCTTGCAAATCATTAGTAAAAAATTCTGTTTTAATATCAGCTTCTAAACCAACCTTAACCCCGGCTTTGCTTAAGCGCAAAATACGTTGGTAATCTTCGGTGCTGGTTTCAATTTCGGGGGCAACCGCTTTAGCGGTATCCGCGTAGGATGCGCCGTTGCTGGTGAATACGGTACCATCTGTACCCCGCGCCTGGCTTAATACCAGCGATACCCCTTCGGCCAGGTAAAACTTAGGTAATGCCTGGCGCAATGCGGCGGCGGCTGCCATATTACCACGGGCACCTGGGCCGCCTCTGCGTTGGCCGCCGCCTGCAGGTGCAAGGGTAGCGTTACCCATAGCCGTTAACGCCGAATCGGTATAGCGTGATGCATCAGCGCGGTAAGTTTGGCCACCGGTACCTTTAACATCCATCATTACAATTTTACCCTTTAGCTTGCCCTGGTATTTAGCCAAATCCGGTAGGCTGTCAACCTTTAATAGTACTACATCTCCTTTTACAAGGCCATTGGTACCTGGTGTCCAGGCTTTGGGTATAGCTATAATATTGTGGTAATAAGGCGCCGTGATAGCAACATAGTTTTTCTGGATCTCCCAGCCTTTACCAAATTTACCCCAAGGCTCGCGTTTAGCGTTTACGGCGCCCCAGGTTTTTAATTCATTAACGGCCCAATCCTGGGCACGCTTAAGGCCCGGCGAGTTAGCCAAACGGGGGCCGGCAACGTCTGTAAATTGCAGAGCCGTAGCCATTACCTGCGATTTCAACATGCCTTCTTCCCTAATCCTTGCCAACATTTGTTCGTCGGTTTGAGCGGATACCGATGACATTGTCCCTGCCGTCAAAAGCAGGGCGTAAAGTAATTTTCTTTTCATGATGTAAGTGAGTCAGTTATCTAACAAACTTATCTAATTGCAGCCGTAAAAGCAAAAGGGCAAAGCCGGAAAACCCGCGCTTTGGCCTTTTGCATAAAATTTTTACAATGCAGCTTATTACTGCCTATTTAGCTACCTGAACCTCAATAGCTACCGACACCTCGTTACCCATTACCAAACTTTTACCACCGATACCAAAATCAAGGCGGTTAAGCTTTAGGCCGCCTTTAAAGGTAGCCGTGTTTGACGGATCGGTAGTGTAGGTAAATGGCACCTCGAAAGTTTTGGTTTTATCTTTAATGGTCAGGCTAAACTGCCCGGTATATTTGTCGCCGCTTTTGTGTTTAAGCGATACAGATTTCATGGTGATAGTTGGATATTTAGCCACATCAAAATATTCTTCGCCACGAAGGTGGCTATCACGTAAGTCATTATCGGTATTGATGCTATTAACATCTAAAATAGCTTCTATAGCACTGGCATCTAAATTTTCGGGATTAAACACCATGCTGGCCTGCAAGCCATTGATTGAGCCGCCTGTATTAACCCCCAAGTTTTTAAGCTGAAATTTGATGGATGTTTTAAGTATAACAACCTTTTGCGCCGAAGCTGCGGTTGCCAGAATCAATAAGGGAAGTATCAGGATAACTATACGTTTCATGCTGCTAATTACGGTGTTTAATATGGTAATGATAATCGGTGGTGATTTTTTTACTTTTTGACGATGGCCGGCTCAAAGGGTTTACTCCACCTCTAAATAAAACTGCTTCAGATATTGCTCCATAAAAGCGTGGCGCTGTTCGGCAAGCTGTTTACCGGTGTCGGTATTCATCTTATCCTTTAACAATAATAGCTTCTCGTAAAAATGATTAATGGTAGGCGCGGTGGTATTTTTATAAGCCTCTTTACTCATATTCAAATCCGGCGCTATCTCGGGGTTATAAATCTCTCTGCCTTTATGGCCACCGTAACTAAACGCCCGGGCAATGCCAATGGCGCCAATAGCATCAAGGCGGTCGGCATCCTGTACAATGGCAAGCTCAATGGAATGGAAAGCGGGTTTATCAAAACTCGCTTTAAAAGACATATACCTGATGATATTTTGAACGTGTAGAACGGTATCGGCATTAATACCTATACTTTGCAAAAAACGCCCGGCAGTAGCGGGGCCAATCTCTTCATCGCCATTGTTAAATTTACTGTCGGCAATATCATGTAATAAGGCAGCCAGTTCAATAGTGAGCCTGTCTGCGCTTTCTGTTTCAGCTATAGCTTTGGCGTTGGTCCAAACACGGTGTATATGCCACCAGTCATGGCCGCCTTCGGCATTTTTTAAGGTCTCCTTTACAAATAATACTGTCTTGTCTATAATTTCCCGGTGTTCCATATTTGCATGTTTTCGTGCAAATATAAAATATGCTAATCGCTGCCGGTAGGTAAAAATTTATGCTCAGCTTCTTCTAGCTCGCCTTCAAGCAAATCAATGGCGTTTAATTCTAAAACTTCGGCTATCTGGAATAATCTTTCAACTGTGATTTTGGTATAACCCAGTTCAATTTTGCTATACGCGTTTTGAGAAATATTAAGCTTGTAGGCCAAATATTCCTGCGTGTAATTCTTCGACTCTCTTTTTTTACGGATGCTTACTGCAATGGCATTTATTTTTGCCTTATTAGTATTACTCATGTTGTGGTTAGGGGTTGTTACCCCTAAGTACGAAATATTTATAACACCGGATTTAATTTTTTTTTAAAAATTACGTCTAAGTGTTTTTTATTTCGACAATGTGTAATTCACAATCACGGCGGGTAATAAGGTAGCCTCGTCTAAAGGCACCTGGTCAAGGGTTACTACAGGTTTTCGGTTAATGTTAAAGTTATATACCGCCTTTTGCAAGGCAGCGCTAGCCGTGGCTGGTGGGGTAAGTTTAATGTTAAAGGTAATAATAAAATCATGCAGCTTTTGGCGGTCTGGTATAATCCATTTCCCGTTTGATCTTTTTAAGGCCTCAATAATTGGCGGGGTGAGCTGTATATCATCAGCGTAAAAAATGATGATCTTTTTGATGGCGCCGTTTTCATCAGCCGTGAATTTGAATACTGCCGCGCCGCTTGCCTTTAAAGCTTTTATTTCGGGCGTTACGGTAAGGCTATCTTTAAAAAAGCGCGTCATCACATCTTTACCACCCTGAAACGGAAAGGCCAATTGGCCCTGCGCATAGCTGCAAAAAGTGGCCGATATTAATAGGATAATTAAGGTTAGCTTTTTCATGTATTGATGCGTGTCCATATAATTTGGTTACTATTCAACCCATATCAACACGCTTTATTGTTTATTTGTTCGATATTAATCCTCTCTGGGCTCGCGCTTGGTACCTTCGTACATTTCATATTCAAGCAAGCGGCAGTCAAGCTTACCGTTATAAAACTCGATTTTGCGCGATGCACGCAGGCCTATCTTTTTAGCCAGATCGGGGTTACCCGTAAAAATATACCCTTTGTAGCCCAGGCACTTTTTCTTCATAAAGTCGCCCATGCGTTTGTAGGTGGCTTCAAGCTTGCTATGCACACCAAGGCGCTCGCCATACTCGGGGTTAAACATTACTATACCGGCAGCTTCGGGCACTTCGGTTTCTTCAAAATCGCAAACTGCAAACTCAATCAAATGGTCTACGCCCGCAGTTTTAGCGTTTCTTTGTGTTACATCAATAGCATCCTGCGATATATCTGTAGCGATGATCTTAAAGTTAATGTCTTTTGTTGATTTATCTTTCAACGCACGGCGCTCATTAAAAAACACCTGCTCATCATAGCCCAAAACGTGCATAAAGCCATAATTCATTCTAAACAAGCCGGGGCGTTTGTTGGTAGCCAGTAAAGCGGCCTCGATAGCCAGGGTACCAGAACCGCACATGGGGTTAATAAAAGTGCTGTTAGCATCCCAACCGGTAGCCATAATGGTTGATGTGGCCAGGGCCTCTAACATTGGCGCCTTGCCCGGTATTTTGCGGTAGCTGTGCTTAGCTAAAGTTTCGCCCGATGTATCTATAAATACTTCGGCTTGGTCATCTTGCCAATATAAGTGTATTACAGTTTTATTAGCATCGGCGCCAGAGTTTGGGCGGATCCCTTTTTTTGATTTGATCCGGTCAACAATAGCATCTTTAACCTTAACGTTAGCAAACAGCGGCGTTAAAATATGCTCGTTATTAACATTTGATGTTACAGAGAAGTATCCGCTAAAGTCAATCAGCTCTTCCCACTCAAGTTGCACCAGTTCATTATATAAAGCCTGCGGGTCAGCCGCAGTAAAACTTGCTATACGGTATAGTATTTGGCTGCCGCAGCGCAGGTTAAGGTTAAGAGGGATAGTATCCGTAACGGTACCCAGCAATTCAACACCGGTTTGGAAAACGCGTGTTGGGGTATAGCCTAATTCTTCTACCTCTTGCTGCAAATAAGGCGACAACCTTTTATTGCAGGTGATGATGATTTTACTTTCAGTGTGGAAAACTTGCATAATATTTTGCAAAAATACACTTCTTTATCTGTTAACTTTACATTTTAATTTTTTGAATTATGGAAATTAAGGGCAAAGTACACGAAGTATCCCCAACCGCACAGGTAACTGAGTCTCTGAAAAAAAGAGAACTAATTGTTGAATATGTTGAGAATCCGCAATACCCGGAGTACTTAAAATTTGAAGCCATACAAGACCGCTGCGCTTTATTAGACAGCGTGAAAGCAGGCGACGATGTTGAGGTTTTCTTTAACCTTAAAGGCCGGCCATGGACAGATAAAGCAGGCAAAAAGAGTTACTTTAACTCTATGCAGTTATGGAAAGTCAACGTATTAAGCGGCGCCGGCGCACAAGCGGCTGCACCGGCTTATGCTGCTCCTGCTGATATCAGCGCGGCTGCAGAAGACGATGATCTGCCCTTTTAATTCGCTATAATAGCCTGTCACAAAGCTTTTATTTATTGCAACAAAACCCTGCTTCGGTGGGGTTTTGTTGTTTGTGCGCTTTGCTACTGCTCCCCGACGGGGAGTCGCCGTCTGGCTTCGCCATTTGTTAAAAATTGTTAAACACTCTTTATATCTCCTTATTTAAAATATTTTTGTTTAGGTAAAAATCCTTCCTCAATTTGAAAAAGAGCAGCATACGTATAATTATAGGCTTAATGAGTTTCGCGCTTTTAGGTGTTATGGCTATGCAGCTGTATTTTTTAGTGCAGTCATACGATATGCAATCAAAGGTGTTTGACCGCTCTGTTAAAGAAGCGCTTGATAATGTGGTAACTAAGCTGAGCCGTCGCGATGCCGACAAGTTTTTAACCCGTAAGGCACGCCATCGCAACGATTTAAAAAATCAGTTTAATGCCGTCAATGCTGTAGAGATTTCAGAAAAACCTGATCTGCGGTACGGTGCGCTCATTATTAATGACTCGGCGCAGAAAGTAAAAAAAGCCTCTACTGCACGTGCAAAACAACTCAGCATATTACGCGACAGCCTGCAACGCATGATCAACGATCAGCGCATGGCAGAAATGCTGGGCTCGCTTACCTTCCAGATGCGTATGGAACAATATGTAGACGATTTTGGCGTGGTACATATGCGCTACATACCGGTAATTACCAAAACAGTTGTAGACCCCAGGCAAAAACTCAATAAATACGACACCTTAAAAATCATTTATCCTGACCCTCAATTTGGCAACCAGGTATTGGTATCCCGTCGTATTAATCCACAATGGCTTGCCGAGCAAAAGCGAAAGCAGAAAGAGCGTCAAATGCGCACAGTGAAGCAATTGCTGGCGGCCGATTCGATACAAAACTTACAAACCGGCAGGCCCAATGTAATAAGCAGCCTGATGGAAGAATATCAAAAGTCGGGCGAATCATTGCGCGCACGTCTTGATCCCTATTGGGTTGACTCGTTGCTGCGGTTTGAGCTGCATAATAAAGGCATTTACCTACCCTTTAGTTATGAAGTAAGCAATGCTAATGGCGACTCCATCATATATTCGAAAGCGATGGATGTAAAGGGAGAGAAACCCGTCTTTACCCTGGCTAACACCTACCAAACACCGGTATTTAGTAAAGAAGTAGTTAACGATCCGGGGATGATCAAGCTGGCGTTTCCGCAAAAAACCACGTTGATACTGGGCCACATGAAAGCTACCATGGCTATCACCGGCGGGTTATTAGTTGTTTTGTTGTTCTGTTTTGGTTATACGCTGTTCTCTATCATCAGGCAGAAAAAGATCTCTGAGATGAAAACAGATTTCATCAATAACATGACCCACGAATTTAAAACTCCGGTATCAACCATCATGATAGCCGCCGAGGCTTTAAAAGATAATGACATGGCTATTGACAGGAATCGCATATCACGCCTGGCCAATATTATTTTTGAGGAGAACGAACGTTTGGGCAGCCACATAGAGCGCGTGCTAAACATTGCCAAAATAGATAAAAACGACTTTAAGCTGGAGAAAAGGCCGTTGGATGTCAACGAAATGATAAGCATCGTGGTTGACAGCATGGCGCTTAAACTGCAAAAACATGAGGCCGACATAAGGCTTGAGCTTGGTGCAGACAATGCGGTTATTGTTGCCGACGAGCTGCATTTCTCTAACGTGCTGTACAATTTGATTGACAATGCCATTAAATACAGCGACGAGAAACCGCAAATAACCATAAGCAGCGCAAATAAGGCCGGTCAGGTTATTATTCGTGTGGCAGACAAAGGCATTGGCATGAGCCGCGATCAGCAATCAAAAATATTTGAACAATTTTACCGTATCCCTACGGGTAATGTGCATAATGTGAAAGGGTTTGGGTTGGGGTTGAGTTATGTTAATACCGTAGTAAAAAGGCTTAACGGCACAATAAACGTACGCTCAGAGAAGGACAAAGGGTCAGAGTTTGAGCTGAAATTTCAGGGTACCTGATAGATATGATAATGCCAACATTGCCGTTATAGCAAACATAAACCAACACAAACCTCACCTATGAAAAAAATCCTACTGGTTGAAGACGACCCTAACTTGGGTTTATTACTCCAGGACTACCTGCAACTTAAAGGAAAATTTGACGTAGTGCTATGCACCGATGGCGAACAGGGTTTACAGGCATTTACCAAAAACACCTTCGACCTTTTGATACTGGATGTGATGATGCCTAAAAAGGATGGATTTACGTTGGGTAAAGACGTTAGAAAGATCAACCCCCATGTGCCTATTATTTTTGCTACAGCCAAGGGAATGATAGAGGATAAAACTGAAGCCTTTACTTTAGGCGGCGACGATTACATAACCAAACCGTTCAGGATAGAAGAATTATTACTCCGCATTAACGCCCTGCTTAAACGCAGCGAGAGCGTCGAAAAGAAAGAGGACCAGCAGCCTACCAAATTTACCATTGGCAGCTACGAATTTGATTATACCACCCAAATTATAGCCATAAACGGCACCCCCCAAAAGCTATCAACCAAAGAAGCAGAATTGCTGCGGCTGCTTTGCATTAAACGCAACGAAGTGCTTACCCGCGAAGAAGCCCTGCTGCATATTTGGCATGACGACAATTATTTTAACGGCCGCAGCATGGATGTTTTTTTAAGCAAAATCCGCAAGTATTTAAAGGATGACCCCACTGTAGAGATCATTAACGTGCATGGCAGGGGCTATAAGCTTTTGATAAATTAAAAGCCGGCAAATTTTAATCTAACCTTAACATAGCACCTTTCCTATCATCGCTCAAAAAAAGTAACTTTACCTTGTTATGAAGTTACGTGTATTAGTTTTTATTAATGCCCTGGCGGTGGCTATCACCATATCGGCGGTAAACTGGTATTTCCAGCATAAGCTGTATGATCTGGCCATCACTTTTATTGCTACCATTATCAGCAGCTTTTTGGTTTTTTATTACCTGATAGAAAAGTATGTCTACTCAAAAATAAAGCTCATATATAAGCTTATACACAACCTTAAGCTGGGCCGCGACCTGCGCGATGCCCTTGGCGAACACATGAGCAGCGACCCTATCAATGATGTGGAGCAAGAGGTGCAAGAGTGGGCACGCGAGAAGAAGAACGAAATTGATAACCTGCGCACACAAGAAAGATTTCGCCGTGATTTTTTATCCAACATATCGCACGAGTTTAAAACGCCGCTATTTGCTATACAGGGTTATATAGAAGCGCTTCAGGATGATGATTTTGACGATCGGGATTTGGCACGCCAGTTTTTAAACAAAGCATCTAAAAACGTTGACAGGCTGAGCTATCTGATCCAGGATCTGGATGAGATCTCGAAATTAGAGTCGGGCGAATTACCTATCAATTACACTAAATTTAAGATCAACGACCTGATAAAAGAGGTGATCGAGGCGTCAGAACTTAAAGCGCGGCAACACAAAGTTAAAGCTATATTTAAACAAAAATATGATGAGGGCATACAGGTAAATGCCGACAGACAGAAAATTACACAAGTACTGGTAAATCTGATAGACAACTCCTTTAAATACGGCAAAGAAGGCGGCAACACCTGGATAACACTATTTGATTTGCACGACCAGGTGCTGATTGAGGTTACTGATGATGGCGTAGGTATTGAAGAAAAGTTTTTACCTCGCCTGTTTGAACGCTTTTTCCGCACCGACACCAGCCGTTCCAGGCAAATTGGCGGTTCGGGCTTAGGTTTAGCAATTGTTAAGCATATTGTAGAGGCGCATCAGCAAACCATAAATGTGCGCAGCACTGAAGGTGTGGGTTCTACGTTTGGCTTTACGCTCCAAAAGGCGAAACAAAACCTACCCTTCCCGGTGATACCTATATTAAAAAGTTAACATTAACTTAACATACACACATTACCTTTACGCCATAATCATACAATATGTCATTAAATAGCATTTTTCAGTATTTTGTTCCTAAGGACAAAAAAGTGTTTTTTCCATTATTTGAGCAGGCATCAAACAACGTTGTGGCTATGGCTACCATACTTGTTGAAACTGTTAACTGCACAAACCCGGCAACCCGCGAAGAACTATTCAAACAAATTGACAAATTAGAGAATAAAGGAGACGAGATTACGCACCAGGTTTACCTGGAATTAGGTAAAAACTTTATCACCCCGTTTGACCGCGAGGATATCCACGCGCTTACCAGCGCTATTGATGACGTAGCCGATTATATACAAGGTGCAGCAAACCGCATGAACCTTTATCGTATTGACGATTACAATGAGCATATATTAAAACTATCTGAACTTGTATTGCAGGCAAGCATTGATCTTGAAAAAGCAGTACGCGAGTTAAAGGATCTTAAAAACGTACGCGCCATTGCAGATTCATGTATCCGCATTAACAGTGTTGAGAATCAGGCCGACTATGTGTTTGACCGCGCCGTAGCCGATTTGTTTTTGTATGAGAAAGACGCTATCCGCCTTATAAAATACAAAGAGATATACGCTGCACTTGAAACCGCTACAGACATGTGCGAAGACGCTGCCGACGTTATGGAATCTATCTTAGTTAAAAACGCCTAATCAACGGTTATCAATAAATGGTTACTTCCCTTTTAGTTTTTGTAATTGCGCTGGCGCTGATCTTTGATTATACCAATGGTTTTCATGATGCTGCCAACTCTATTGCTACCATCGTTTCAACTAAAGTGCTTACGCCGTTTCAGGCTGTGTTTATGGCGGCTGTATTTAACTTTGCCGCATACTTTTTTATTA
The DNA here is from genome assembly GCF_042686155.1 of Mucilaginibacter antarcticus. Lineage (NCBI taxonomy): Bacteria > Pseudomonadati > Bacteroidota > Sphingobacteriia > Sphingobacteriales > Sphingobacteriaceae > Mucilaginibacter > Mucilaginibacter antarcticus. Next base: position 377,011 of record NZ_JBHUON010000001.1, read on the forward strand.
AAGACCATAAAGTAGCTAACACCGTTGCCAAAATTGTTCACGAAGAGTTTATTACCCTAAACGTAATCAGTGCCGGCCTCATAGCGGCCATTACCTGGAATTTAACCACCTGGTGGTTTGGCATCCCTTCAAGTTCTTCGCACACGCTGATAGGCGGATTTGCCGGGGCGGGTATCACTAATGCTTTATTCCTGGGTTCGCATGGGTTAGACGCAGTTAACATGGGGTACATTATCAAAATTATATCATACATTGTACTGGCACCTTTTATCGGTTTATTTATAGCCTACTTTATAACCATAATGATATTACACATCTGTAAGCGCGCCAAACCAGCCGCTGCCGACAGATGGTTTAAACGCTTGCAAGTGGTATCGGCAGCGGCCCTAAGCTTTGCACACGGTACTAATGATGCGCAAAAGGTAATGGGTATATTATACGTGGCCTTAGTAGCAGCAAAAATCATTCACACCGGCGATAATATGCCTGAGTGGATCCCATTGGCTTGTTACTCGGCTATCGCGGCAGGCACCATGTCCGGCGGTTGGAAGATCGTTAAGACCATGGGATCAAAGATTACCAAAATAACCCCGTTAGAGGGTGTGGCTGCCGAAACTGCCGGCGCGGTAACTTTATTTATTACCGAGCATTTGGCTATTCCGGTTTCTACCACGCACACCATTACCGGTTCAATTATCGGTGTGGGCTTAACAAAACGTGTATCGGCAGTACGCTGGGGCGTAACGGTGAACCTGATTTGGGCATGGATCATCACTATTCCTATATCTGCGCTTATTGCAAGCCTGGTATTTGTTGTTATACACGCTATCTGGTAAAAGCGGCTTCATTTTTGCTAATTTTATAGCATGAAGAAAACTTTACTCTTTGCCGCAATACTTTTGAGCATTAGCTTAACAAGCACCGCACAACTCGTTCCTACATCTACAGAAATTGGTAGCGCTTTAAAACAGGCGCTTGAACAAAGCTCTGTTAAAAGCGCCGACAAACTGTCTACCATTGACGGTTTTTTTAAAAATGCGGCTATAAAGATCTTACTGCCACCCGAAGCACAGAAAGCTGAAAGGACCTTACGCAGCTTAGGCATGGGTAAACTTTGTGATGATGCCATACTATCATTAAACCGCGCCGCCGAAGACGCCGTAATACAAGCTAAACCCATATTTGTAAGCGCCATCAAAAAAATGACCTTAAAGGATGTTACCAACATCCTATTAGGCGAGAAAGACGCCGCCACGCAATACTTTAAATTGTCAACTACTTTAGACCTTACCGGCAAATTTCAGCCGATAATACAGAGCAGCCTTAACAAAGTTAACGCCACACGATACTATACCCTGCTGGCCAATAGCTATAATAAGGTACCCTTTACACGCAAAATCAATCCGGATATAGCTAACTATGCTACACAAAAAGCTATTGATGGTTTATTTATTGAGATTGCAGCGCAGGAGTTAAAAATTCGCGATAACCTTGGCGGTGCACGCTCAACCCCGTTATTGAAGAAAGTATTTGATTTTGCTGATAAAGCTTTAAAACTGTAATAACTTTAGTAGGGTTGTCTTTCGACAACGGGAGAAATCTATACAAATTCCAGGTTTGCTACCTGTCGCTGTCTAGATTTCTCCTTCGTCAAAATGACATTTGTTAGTCTAATTCTTCTCCGGCAATAAAATCAGCTTGATTAAATTACTGCCCAAATACTTGTTTAACGCTGCCTTAACACTTTGTGGGGTAGCCTGGTCTAACTGTTGTATACGGTAAAGTATCTTACCCGGGTCCTGCTGGTTTTGGGCGGCGGTGCTTAATGACGCCTGCCAGAATGTATTTTGCTTATACTGGCCTTGAATGTTACGGGCCTGGCGCAATATAAACATCTTGATTTCTCCTTCCGTTGGACCGGTCTGTTTTAGCTTGCTTATCTCTGTTAATATGTATTCAACCGCTTTATCAGTATTGGCAACATCAGTTAAAAACGCTATTGTTACTTTATAATTTCCTTCAGGATTTTTAGCGTAATTTACCCTAATGCTTGGCGACAGGATGCTGGCATCTTTCAACGAATCCGCCAGGCGGATATTCAGCACTTCTTCCAGCGCGTCCATCTGTAAATTGTTGGCCTCGCTATAATCGTACTTGCCGCTATAGACCAACTGAACGGTAGCGCGTGTGCTGGCGCCTTTATAAACGGTTTTAGTAACCTGCCCTGTTGGCGGGTGGATGCCCAAGTTCTTAAAAGTCTCTTTGCTGTTAGTGCCCGGCAAACTACCTAAATAAGTTTCCAGGTAAGGTATTACCGCATCCGTATTAAAATCACCTGTTAGTGTGAAGGTGAAATTACCCGCGTCCGCAAAACGGGCTTTGTAAAAATTGTAGGCTTTATCTAGGCTCGCCGCGTTTAGTTTAGCTGCTGTCATGGGCATAAAGCGTGGGGCATAGCCATTAAGCACAGCTACAATGGTATCCTGATAAACAACACCCGGCTCATTGGCGCCTTGCGTTAAGGCAGTTTGCGCTTGGTTAACATAGGCTTTCCAAACATCAGCGTCTTTACGTGGGCTGGTAAAATATAAGTGAATCAGCTGCATAGCGTCGTCAAAGTTATCAGCAGTAGTGTAGCCCGAGATCCCCTGGGTAACATCGCCAATATATGGGCTTACGCTAACGCCCTTATCACGCAGCTTCTTAACTAATTGTGTTTGGGTATATCCCGCTACGCCACTATTACTAATAACAGAGGCAGCCAGGTTTGCCGACACAAAATCTGCATCAGACGCTAATGAAGTACCACCAAATGCGAAACCACTTACCAAGACTTGGTTAGGGGTAAATTTGGTAGGTTTTAATATCACCTTCATTCCGTTAGATAGCGTTAAGTTGGTTACCTGTAATATACTATCAACCTTAATGCTTTCGGCCTTGCCCGGTTCAGGCAATTTGCTCATTAGTGGGATAGAGTTATCGTCGACATATTCTTTTAAGCCTACGCCTGCATCGCTTACCCATTTTAACAAAGTTTGCTCCGTTGGCAGATTAGCTTTCTGGCTTTCGGGTGCTTCAACGATCAGCACACGGTTTTGATCTGTAATGATCTTTGCGGCTAAAGCGTTCATCTCTGCCAGTGTTATTTTACCAATATTGTCAATATAGGTGTTGTACTCGTAATCAATACCCGGAATGCCCTGCCTGGTTATAAAATGACGATCGTACTCGTTAGTATAATTAGCCGATGGCTTATTGGCCTTGGCCGAATACACATTGGTAATCTGTGCAATGGCCGATTGCTTGGCCTTCTCCAATTCGGTAAGGGTAAACCCAAACCTGCGCGCCTGTTCGGTCTCGCCAACTATAGCTTTAACCGCACCCTCAAGTCCCTGCGCTGCGTTAACTACAGCCAATGCAGAAAACGCGTCCTGGTTACCCATAAAGTCTGCGTACGACGCCTGTCCGTAAGTGATTGGACGTATGGGGATCTTGGTCAAATCTGTTATACGGGTGTTTAAAATTTGGTTAAACAGATTTATGCGGACAGCCCTTAACAAGTCGGCCTTGGTTTTAGTTATTGCCGGCGGATGCTTGATCAGCATTTGAAACAGCGTGTACGGAAAGTCTTTATCGGTAGCAAATTTAACTACAGTGCCTGCCACCGGCGCCACGTTAAACTGCGGCTGTGGCTTGGCGGGTGTTGGGTTTCTTAATGTCGAGAAACTGAATTTTATCATCTCCTCAACTTGTTTTGGGTTGATATCGCCTACCACAATAACCGCTATCATATCCGGGCGGTACCAATCTGTATAAAAGTTTTTTAACGATGCTGCAGTAAAGGTATTTATAGCAGCCGCAGCACCTAGTGGCGCCCGCTTGGCATATTGCGAGTTATTAAGCAATACCGGCAAAGTTTGCTCCATCAGCCGGTCCTCGGCAGTTTGCCCGCCCGCTGCGGCTTTAGCACCTAATAACGCTTTAGTAGTGTTTACGGCGTTTTCATCAAAGTTGATGTGCGATGCCCAGTTGGCCAACAGGTTAAGCCCGGTTGACAAGGCTTTACCACTATCTGCAGGTACCGTTAGCTGGTAAACCGTTTCATCATAGCTGGCAAAAGCACTGGTGTCTGCGCCATATCTGCCACCAAGTTTAGACAGGTAGGCATTCATTTCGCTTTGCGAAAAATCGCGTGTGCCCTTAAATGCCATGTATTGTATAAAGTTGGCCATTCCGCGCTGGGCATCCGTCTCAATAACAGACCCTGCTTTGCTAACCAATACTAATTGTGCCTTTTTAGCTGGTTGGCCGTTAGGGCGTATGTAATAGGTTAATCCGTTTGGCAACTTGCCTATGGTTACATAAGGATCTACCGGTAATACCGCAGATATGGCATTGGCTATAGCAGTAGGCTTAGCAGCGGTTGCCGCAGGTTTACGTGCCGGTGTTTTACTTTTTTTAACCTGGGCAAAGGTGCTGCTGGTAATTAATAAAGCAGCGGCCCATATATAACCGGTATTTTTGAAATTCATGTTAGGGTAATAGAAAAATTAATTTGTGCTAAAGATGCAAAAACGAAAAAATTAGTTAAAAATTATTATCAACTGATTTTAAGCTGATTTATACTTTAATAAAGATGCGCCGCTTGTACAACACCAGCATAATAACCCAAAGCAATAACAACGTAACTACAGCGGATACCAGCGATGCATTATTTGGTGAAAAGTGCGGCAGAAAAACGATTTGATAGAGCGACGCGTCATTGATCCTGATAAGGTTAATATAATGCGGAATAAAATCAGACAGCACATAGGCGGTTATGGCATTGGCGCCAAAAGGCAAAAAGAAACTCGTCCAGTTTTTATAGCCCTGCACATCTATCAACCAATAACAAATAGCAAACCCAATGATGGACCAGCCGCCTGCATATAGCACAAATGAGCTTGTCCATAAAGCTTTATTAATAGGGAAGAACAGATCCCAAAATAAACCCAGTACGATGGCAGCTATGCCCCAGGTAAACATCCAGCTTACTTTAACGCTGTCATCGCGGTCTTTACGCTTTAGCCAGGTGCCAATGCGTATGCCGAACAGGCCGGTAGCAATAGCGGGCAAAGTGCCTAATAAACCTTCAGGGTCCCAGGTGCGCGATTGCACCCATAAGTGATTGGTGGTAAATACCACCCTATCTAACCAGGCGCCCATGTTTGTTTCGGGCTCAAGGCTGGGTGCGCCGGTATCCGGCACCGGCAAAAAGCACATAATGATGTAGTAGCCTACTAAAGAGATCACACAAACCCAGTCTCGCACCCGTTGCGATGTTTTGATATATAGCACCGCGCAAATAAAGAACACCAAACCAATACGCTGCAACACACCCGGATACCGCAATTGCGCAAAGCCGGGATGCAGTATAACCTGTATGATTAAACTGATCAGTATCAACAAGGCCCCACGACGCAGGGCGCCCAATATCAGCTTGCCATGATTTGCCGGGTTACCGAGCTTGCGCTCCATAGCATAAACGATAGATACGCCCACCAAAAACAAAAATGTAGGGAAAACCAGGTCGGTAGGTGTGCAGCCGTTCCATTTTGAATGCTCAAGCGGGGTGTAGATATTACCCCAACTGCCGGGGTTGTTAACCAATATCATTAGCGCCACGGTAATACCGCGAAAAACGTCCAGGGATAGTAGTCGTTGGGTTTGGGTTTTGCTCATAAAACAGGCGTATTGTTTTGTAATGTAGCTATAAATATGCTATCCCGCAAAACTAAACTTACCCATTAACACCGCCGGATTATTGCCAATTACCGATGGTTCGCCGGCCAGCGCCTCGTTTCCTAATAGCGCAAAAAGGATAGCCTCCTTAGCATCGGGGTTAATGCCAAGCGCTGCGGTATCGGTAATAGTTATTGCAGACAAGGCGTGCTTTAGATACTGCATTACAAACCGGTTATTGGCCCCGCCCCCGCTAACAAATAGTTTAGCATCCTTAGGTAAATAAGCGGCTACAAAATCAGCGATGGCTTTACCGGTGAAGGCGCTGAGCGTAGCAATCACATCTTTTGGGTCAATATGCGTAGTGCCGGATCGCTCTTGCGCCTTACTTACATACTCTTCATTAAACAACTCGGGGCCCGTCGTCTTTGGTGGCTGCTCACCAAAAAACGGATGTTTAAGTAACGAGTTCAACAAACCTTCATTAACCTCGCCCGAAAAAGCGATAGCCGAATCTTCATCAAAAGCCTTATCAAAATACTTGCGGCAAAACATATCTATCAGCGTATTACCCGGGCCAATGTCTGAGCATAGCACTTTGGCCATATCGCTATCAGCAGGTAAATAGGTAAGGTTTGATATGCCGCCAATGTTCAATAGTATCCTATCCTCGCCGGGTTTGCTGCCCAGCAACACATCGCCATATAAGGCCAGCGGAGCGCCTTCGCCGCCTGCGGCAATATGTTTCTGCCTGAAATCGCTGATGGTAAGTATGCCTGTTTTACTGGCTATATGGTCGCCGTCGCCTATTTGTAAGGTGGCGTTATGGTAACCTTCCTGCCCGTGCAGGCGTTTGGGTGCATGATAAATGGTTTGCCCGTGGCTGGCTATAAAATCCACATCAGTCGGTTTAACATTCCACTCAGCCAATGCTTGCAAGATCAGTTCGGCATGATAGCTACCGATATGATCATTGAGCAGGCAAACTTTTTCCAGATCAACCTGCCTGCGCGAGAAAATAGTGCGCACCTCGCTTTTAAAAAAATCCTGATAGGGCACCGTGGTAAACTGCAGCAGCTGGCACCGGGTTTGCAAACCTGCACCGGTAAACTTACACAGCGCAATATCTAAACCGTCTAACGATGTGCCCGACATCAGGCCGATACCGATGCGGGTATCTTTTTGGGCAATGTTGACTAAATGCTGGATGTTATTGTTGAGTTGTGCCATAGTGTAATTCCGCCCCCTCTAAATCTCCCCCGAAAGGGGAGACTTAAGCTATCTTTAAAGCCCTCCCTTCCGGGGGAGAGTTTGGGAGGGGCTCCGCCACTCAATTTAGGAAATTACCCTCAACAGGCAAAACTTAAATTAATAATTACCGATATTTGCCGCTCCGACCAACCTGTATTTTATATGGCCAGATTAAATCTGTTAGAAGAAACCCGTTACGAAAAACTACCCGTAACCGTTTGTCCCAACCCCGCTGCCGGTGCTGTTGCTGTGGCTAAACGCATTGCCAGCCTAATTAAAAGCAAGCAGGCTAATGGCGAAAAAGCGGTGCTTGGCCTTGCTACCGGTGTTACGCCTATTGCGGTTTATACCGAGCTTATCCGCCTGCATAAAGACGAAGGGCTGAGCTTTAAAAACGTGATAACTTTTAATCTGGACGAATATTACCCTATGCGCCCCGACGCGCCGCAAAGCTATGTGCGGTTTATGAACGAGAACTTGTTTGACCATATTGATATTGACCGCGCCAACATCCACATACCAGACGGCACACTGCCCGAAGACAAAATTGCCGGCTTTTGTATTAATTACGAAAAGCAAATTGAGGACCTTGGCGGGCTTGATTTACAGATACTCGGCATTGGACGTACCGGCCACATAGGTTTTAACGAGCCTGGCTCGGCACCCAACTCGGGCACCCGTTTGGTTACTTTAGATGACCTTACCCGTACCGATGCTGCCCGCGATTTTGGTGGTAAAGGAGCTGTGCCTACCAAAGCCATCACCATGGGTGTAGGCACCATATTTAAGGCCCGCGAGATTATCCTGATGGCTTGGAGCAAGAAGAAAGCAACCATCATCAAGAAAGCTGTCGAAGGCGAGCTATCAGGCGAAGTACCTGCCACCTACCTGCAACTGTCAGACAATGTTGAGTTTATTTTAGATGAACCTGCCGCGTCTGAACTTACCCGCTTTGACACCCCTTGGCTGGTTAAAGATTGTAATTGGGATAACGAGCTGAAAAAGAAGGCAGTTATCTGGCTCTCAAACACCGTTAACAAGCCTATTTTAAAACTGATAGACGAGGATTATAATACTCATGGCATGGCGCATTTGGCCACAGAGCAAGGCCCGGTATACCAGATCAACATTGATATTTTTAACCAGATACAACATACCATTACCGGCTGGCCGGGCGGCAAACCGGGTGCTGACGATAGCCAACGCCCCGAGCGCGCGCAGCCTGATAAAAAGCGCGTGCTGATCTTCTCGCCGCACCCTGATGATGATGTGATATCAATGGGTGGCACATTCATTCGTTTGGTTGACCAGGGGCATGATGTGCACGTCGCCTACCAAACCTCAGGCAATACCGCAGTTTGGGATGACGACGTTTTACGCTACATGGAGTTTGCCATTGATTTTAACAGCAGTATTGGCGATGATAACAGCAAACTTAAAGGAATACACAGCGACATGCGCCGGTTTTTTGAAACCAAGCACCCCAACCAGATTGACACCCCCGAGGTGCGCGATGTAAAAGGCTTTATCCGCAAAAGCGAGGCGATAGCCGGCGCGCGTTTCGCAGGCTTGCAGGATGATCATATCCACTTTATGGCCCTGCCATTTTATGAAACGGGTAAAGTGACTAAAAATTCGGTTAGCCAGGTTGATGTGCAAATGACTATCGACCTGCTTAAACAGGTTAAGCCACAACAGATCTTTGCGGCCGGCGATTTTGCTGATCCGCATGGCACGCACATCGTTTGCTTCAATATTATCCTTGCCGCTTTGGCCGAGCTTAAAAAGACCGAAGACTGGGTGAAAGATTGCTGGCTGTGGATGTACCGCGGCGCCTGGTTTGAGTTTGCCACGCACGAAATTGAGATGGCCGTACCGCTATCCCCCCAAGAGGTTATTCGTAAGCGCCTGGCCATATTTAAACATCAGTCGCAAAAAGACCCCGCAGTCTTCCCGGGCGAAGATGCCCGCGAGTTCTGGGTACGGGCAGAAGACCGCAACCGCGAAACCGCCGAAAGTTATGATAAATTAGGCTTCGCAGAATATGCGGCTATGGAGGCGTTTAAGCGGTATTTTTATTAAGAAGATTTTGATGATTTATGTAAGAGACGCAATGCATTGCGTCTCTTTTTATTTAAGGCCTTGTATCCTGATTAACGTCGTGCTCCCCGGGTTTTAACTCCGATTGCATTTGTTCTTTTTCAAATTTCTTTTGATCTTTAAAATTGCGCATTATCAGCCATATCACTAATAAAGCTAACAGTAACAGGCCCAAAATGGCCCACCAGTAATTTACTACAGCATCCATAACTGATATACATTAAGTTAGCTATAAATGTAAGCATAAATTTGTACGCCAAAGTTAAGTTTGGGTTAAGTAGCTGTGACAGTTATCGTCGTTGTAAACCTTACGCTGTCCGAAGCCAGAGCCTTCGGACAAATGAGGAGTTAGCTCATTAGTAGATGCATCACTTAACAGCTAAATATATCAGTATATTCACAACATTATTTAACCTTTAAATTATCAACAATGGAAGCTTACATGAGCAGTATTTTATTATTTGCAGCTGGTTTTGAACCAGTAAACTGGATGTTTTGTGATGGACGTTTATTAGACATCCAAAACAACACTGCATTATTTGCCTTACTTGGTACACAGTACGGCGGCGATGGTATTAAAAACTTTGCATTACCAAATCTTAACACCGACACTACAGGCCCCGCTAAGTACATTATCTGCACAAGCGGTCTTTTCCCAAGCAGACAGTAATTATTTACATTTAACTAAGAAGGGCAGGCAGGCATCCTATTGGTGTTTATCCGCCCTTTCTTAGTTAGTATATCTTGTTAAATATTTACGACGATTTAGAGCGAATATAAATTACATCCCCAAGCCTTCAATTATTCACCTCTAATCACTAATCACTATCTTAGCGCAAAAAAAACACACCCCATGAACGCATATTCTATTGTACAGCACCTGCACTCGGGTTTCAGGTATATTGTATTGGTATTGTTTATCTATACCATTATTGCAGCTTTGTTAGGCTGGTTTGGCAAACGCCCGTACACTAACGGCAACAGGCTAACCAATTTATTTGCCATGATATCGGCACATACACAGTTGTTAATTGGTATTGCTTTATACTTTTTAAGTCCGTTGGTACAATTTGCCGGCAGCACCATGAAAGACCCTGTCCTGCGATACTATACCGTGGAGCACCAGGTTATAATGCTTATTGCATTGGTACTGATTACCATAGGCCACAGCAAGAGCAAAAAGGCGCTTTCGGCCGAGGCTAAGCACAAAACAATTGCCCTGTTTTATGGCATTGCACTACTCATAATTATTGGCGCATTGGTTCATGGCAAAATTTCTGTCTTATAAAAAATTGCAAAAAAGTGAACAAAAAGTTTGCTAATTCAATTTTCTTTATAAATTTGCGTCCACAATGATCAAAAAAACAAATATTAAAAGCTGGTGGCACCAATTAAATTTGGCAGCCGGATAATTTTTTGACCATAGGACACTAACCAATTGTAAACCTAATACGAAAACCCGGAGCCCCCAATGCCCCGGGTTTTTTGTTTTACAAAAGTTTTGAAACTACAACAATGAAAAAGTATAAAATTAACACCACCTATAAAAAACTACTTGCCGATACCACTACACCGGTAAGCATATATTTGCGCTTGCGCGACGTTTTCTCTAACTCGCTGCTATTAGAGAGCTCTGACTACCACAGCCGCGAAAACAGCACCAGCTATGTTTGCTGCGACCCGATAGGCGGCTTAACCCTTAACGACGGCGAGCTTAACAAACGCTATCCGGATGGCACCGAAGAAACTTTAAAAGCCGGCGAGTTTGAGCTGATAGCAGATCTGACCAACTTTTTAAACAGTTTTGAGACTACCGAGATCCCCCTTAAAATTACAGCGAATGGCTTATTTGGCTATTTTACGCACGAAGCGGTGGAGCATTATGAAACCATTCGCCTAAAACAAAGCGACGACGTTACCCGCCAAATACCGGTAATGCAGTATAATATATACCGCTATATTATCGCTATTGATCACTTTAAAAACGAGCTGTACATTTTCCATAATCAGCCCGAAGGCGAAACGGATCCCGCCGGTATTGATCGTATAAATGACCTGATCAAAAACAAAAATTTCCCTGAATATCATTTTCACAGCAAGGCCGAAGAAAAATCAAACCTTACCGATGAGCAGTTTATAGCGATAGTAGAAAAAATGAAGACGCACATTTATCGCGGCGATGTTTTCCAGATCGTGCCGTCGCGGGCTTTCTCTAAAGAGTTTACCGGCGATGAATTTAACGTTTATCGCGCCTTGCGCTCTATTAATCCATCTCCTTATCTGTTCTATTTTGATTATGGCAACTTCCGCATCTTTGGTTCATCGCCAGAGGCGCAGATCACCATTAAAAACCGTAAGGCCACTATATACCCCATTGCGGGAACTTTTAAACGTACCGGTGACGATGAGAAGGATGCCGAACTGGCTTTCAGCCTGAAAAACGACCCAAAAGAGTCGGCTGAACACGTGATGCTGGTAGACCTCGCCCGTAACGACCTGAGTCGCCATTGCCAGCATGTAGAGGTTAAGGCTTTCAAAGAGGTGCAATATTATTCGCACTTAATTCACCTGGTATCCATGGTAAGCGGCGAGTTGCTGGCAGACGTACCAACGTTTAAAGTTGTGGCCGATACCTTCCCGGCGGGCACCCTGAGCGGCGCACCAAAATACCGTGCTATGGAAATTATTGACGAGAACGAGAATATAAAACGCAGCTTTTACAGCGGCGCCATAGGTTATTTAGGCTTTAATGGCGACTTTAACCACGCCATTATGATCCGTTCGTTTTTAAGTAAAAACAATACGCTGCATTACCAGGCAGGCGCGGGCATAGTTGCCGGCTCTGTGCCAGAAAGTGAGCTAAATGAGGTTAACAACAAAATTGCCGCGCTGCGCAAAGCGCTTGAACTGGCAGAAGAGCTATAACACCTGTAGTTGTAACAAAAAGTATCAGGGTATCGTTTAATTGATACCTGTTAATTTAAATAATGATGGAACCCACTAACAAGATAAGTTCTTCGTCTGCCACAGTTGGGCAGAGCGGAAAAATTTTAATTATCGATAATTACGATTCGTTTACGTACAATTTGGTACACCTGGTAAACGAGTTGGGCCTGCAGTGCGATGTTTGGAGAAACGACAAGTTTAAGCTTGAGGATGTTGACGCCTACGATAAGATCATCCTTTCGCCGGGCCCGGGTATCCCGTCAGAAGCTGGTTTATTGCTTGATGTGATAGCCATGTACGCCCCTACAAAAAGCATTTTTGGTGTGTGCCTTGGCCAACAAGCCATTGCCGAAGTTTTTGGCGGTACACTATACAACTTAAAACAACCTATGCACGGCATAGCCACACCCATTACAGTTACTGATGATACCGAGCAGCTTTTTTCAGGCTTGCCGCAGCAGTTTAAAGTGGGCCGTTACCACTCATGGGTAGTTGATGAAAAATCAATTCCGGATACACTGATCATTACTGCTATTGACGAGGTAGATAACTCGGCTATGGCTTTAAGACACAAAGAATATGATGTGCGCGGCGTACAGTTTCACCCGGAGTCTATTTTAACAGAGTTTGGTAAAGAAATGCTGCAAAACTGGTTAGCATCCGGTAAATCAAAAATTGGTAATTTAGCCAACGTTAATACGATCGTTTATAACTAAACACATATACCTCCCGGCGGTTAAGCCGGGAGCGCATGCCCATGAATATCCTTGATAAAATTGTTCTGAATAAAAAAGCCGAGGTAGCATCGGCAAAAAAACATATCAGTATTAAAGAGTTAGAGTCGTCGGCACTGTTTAGCCGCCCCACCTATTCTTTTAAAGAGTTTTTGCTTGACCCAGCACGCACCGGTATTATCGCCGAGTTTAAAAGACGCTCGCCATCAAAAGGCATTATTAATGATAAAGTGGGTGTTGAGGCAGTAACTACGGCTTATGCCGCGGCCGGAGCCTCGGCATTATCTGTATTAACAGATACCGACTTTTTTATGGGGACCAAAACTGATCTGTTTAAGGCGCGCCAGGCTAACAATATCCCCGTTTTGCGTAAGGATTTTATGATTGACGAGTTCCAGGTGATTGAAGCAAAATCATTAGGTGCCGATATTATTTTGCTGATAGCCGCCATACTTACCCCTAAAGAAATTGACACTTTGGCCAAACTGGCAAAAAGCCTGGGCCTTAATGTGCTGCTTGAGGTGCATAATATGGAAGAGTTGCAGCGCAGCATAAACCCAAATCTTGATGCTATTGGCGTAAATAACCGCAACCTGGCTGACTTTACGGTATCGGTAGATACTTCTTACCAATTAGGCGAACATATCCCTGCCGAGTTTATGAAGATCTCTGAAAGTGCCATAAGCGATACCGAGACCATAAAAGGCTTGAAACAAGCGGGCTTCAACGGCTTTTTAATAGGCGAAAACTTTATGAAGCAGGTTGATCCGGGCGTGGCGATGCAGGAGTTTGTTAAGGGGTTAAAATAAATATATTATCTGACTAATATTAGGAGGCTCCGATGGAGCCTTTTTTATGTCGTCAATTTTTTCTATAAACAGGGTGCTCCGATGGAGCTTTAACGCGGATAAGAAGCTCCCGAGGAGCGGCCTGTTTATAGCATACGATGGAGAAGTTGTGTGACTCCGTAGGAGTATCCTATATATGTTTATTTTAAAAAGGCCCGGTACTTTTTCTCGAAGTCTTCCACGGTATAGACATTGCCACTTTTAGCATCTTCCTTACCCTGACGGATACCTTCCTTCATGTGGGCCGGAATGATAAACACCTCTTCCTTATTAGTAAGTATAGCTGCAACATGCTCTAAAAATTGCTGCTCGTTTAAATCATCTATCTTTTCATGAAGTGATTTTTTAAGCTTTACCAATGTCATAACATAAAGTTAGCAAGTTTTTACAGATAACCGAAATCAATGAAAACTGGTTTTATCTTTGCTTCATGAGCGCCACCATCCTCGACGATAAAACCTTTACCGAATTAAACTACGCAAAGACCACGGAGCGCAACACGGAGTTTAATAACTGCGTATTTAAAAAGTGCGATTTTAGCGATGCCATTTTTGCCGGGTGTAAATTTATAGACTGTATTTTTGATAACTGCAACCTATCCATGATGAAATTGGATCGCAGTACGTTAAATAATGTCAGCTTTAAAGATTGCAAAATACTGGGTGTAAACTTTAGCGCTGCCGAAGACTTTTTGTTCACCGTAGCATTTGAATCGTGCTCGTTGGATTACTCATCGTTTATGCGCAAAAAGATGCCAAAGACAGTATTTAAAAAGTCGTCACTAAAAGAAGTAACCTTTACCCAAGCCAACTTAGCAGGTTCTGTTTTTGACGATTGCAACCTGCTGGAAACTGTTTTCAGGCAAACAAATTTAACCTCGGTAAATTTCAGCACCGCCTTAAATTATATTATTGACCCCGAGTTGAACACCATGAAAAAGGCTATATTTTCATCGCATGGGTTAGAGGGTTTACTTTTTAAATATGATCTTAAGATAGTTTAAATCTTACCAGCTACCCATCACCTATAAAACCGTCAGGAATTCTAATCATCCGCACAAAAGATTACGTACTTTGTTATCCTGATAATGATGACACCCGGGCAACAAGTTATACGGCAATGGTACAAGCAAAAAAGCTGGCAGCAGTTTCCGTTTCAAAAAGAGATGGAGCGCACCTACCTGGCCGGCAACTCAGGTTTGTTAAACGCGCCTACGGGCAGCGGTAAAACCTTCGCGCTGTTTTTGCCTTTCCTGGCCGACTTCATTAATAAGCACCCTGACTATAAAACCCGGCAGAACAACGGTTTGCAAATGCTTTGGATAACCCCGCTAAGGGCGCTAACCAACGATATCCGCAAAGCCATGCAGGAAGTCTGCGACGATCTTGGCATTCCATGGAAAATTGCCACCCGCACCGGAGATACCCCAGCTGCCGAAAAAGCCGCGCTAAAAAAGAAACTACCAGAAGTTTTACTCACCACCCCCGAAAGCCTGCACCTGATGCTGGCCCAAAAGGACTACCCCGCCATATTTAAAAGTCTGCAGGTATTAGTGGTTGACGAGTGGCATGAATTGCTGGGGACCAAACGCGGCGTGCAAGTGGAACTAGGCCTGTCAAAACTGAAAGTTTTGGGAATACCGCCGGAAGATCAAAGTCACAAAACAAGGTTAAAAATTTGGGGCATATCGGCTACCATTGGCAACCTTGAGCAAGCCGCAGATGTTTTGCTGGGCAATGACTTTCCTCCTGAAAATATTAAAATGGTGCGGGCCAACGTAGAGAAGAAACTGGTGATCAAATCTATTATCCCGGAGAACGTAGAGAACTACTCCTGGGCCGGGCACATTGGTTTAAAATTGTTGCCGCAGGTGATGGAACTGGTAGCCAAAAGTAAAACCACGCTGATTTTTACCAATACGCGGTCGCAGTCAGAGATTTGGTATCATGCTATATTGGACAATTACCCCGAGTATGCCGGCGTAATGGCCATGCACCACGGGTCGCTGGATAATGAGCTGCGCAACTGGGTCGAGGCCGCACTGCATGCCGAGGCATTGAAGGTGGTAGTCTGCACATCCAGCTTAGACCTTGGGGTTGACTTTCGCCCGGTGGACACGGTGATACAGGTGGGCAGCCCCAAAGGCGTGGCCCGTTTTATGCAACGCGCGGGGCGTAGCGGGCACCATCCCGGCGCGATATCCAAAGCTTATTTTGTGCCGACACACTCTATGGAGTTGTTGGAAGGCGCCGCCCTTAAGCAGGCCATCAAACAGGGCATTTTTGAAAGCCGCGACCCGATGCTGCTGGCCATGGATGTATTGATACAATACATGGTGACGCTGGCGGTATCCGAAGGGTTTAAGGCGGATGAGCTGTTCAAAGAAGTGAAATCAACCTATGCATTTGCCGATTTGACCAGTAAAGAGTTTAGCCAACTGCTTGACTTTATTACCAATGGCGGCAAAACACTGGCGCAGTATGATGAATTTTTGAAGGTGGAGATAGAGAACGGCGTGTACAAAGTGTTCAGTCGCCGGGTAGCAATGCGGCACAGGTTGAGCATTGGTACCATTACCAGTGAAATGAGCATCCGCGTTAAATGGCTAAGCGGCGGCAGTTTGGGTACGTTAGAAGAATCATTTATATCTAAACTTAAACCGGGCAACACCTTTTGGTTCGCGGGGCGAAGCCTGGAGTTTGTGCGCATTAAAGAAATGAGCGCCTACGTTAAAAAATCGACCGCTAAAAAAGGGTTGATACCTAGCTGGGCGGGCGGGCGTATGCCGCTGTCATCGCAGCTATCGGCGGTTTTTCGCGACAAGCTGGACGAGGTAGCGCACGGTATTGAAAAGGATGAAGAAGTAATAGCTCTTAAACCCCTGTTTGATCTGCAGAAACAATTATCGCACCTGCCGCAAAGCCATGAGTTTTTGATCGAGTCGTTCAAATCCCGCGAGGGGCATCACTTGTTGTTTTACCCTTTCGAAGGTAGGTTAGTGCATGAGGGTATGGCGTCTTTGCTGGCTTACCGCATCTCGCGGGTAAAACCGGCCAGCTTCTCTCTCGCTATGAATGATTATGGCTTTGAGTTGTTGACCGATGAAGACGTCGATATCGAGCAGTTTTTAGAGGATGCTGATTTCTTTTCTATCGAGGGTTTGTTGGACGATATCCAGCACAGCCTTAACGCCAACGAAATGGCACGCCGCCGCTTTAGAGACATTGCCCACATTGGCGGCCTGGTGTTTACGGGTTACCCGGGGCAGCAGGTTAAAAACAAACACTTGCAGGCTTCGTCATCCCTGCTGTTTGATGTGTTTAGCGAGTACGAGCCGGATAACTTATTGGTGCGCCAAGCCTATAATGAGGCATTGGCATTTCAGTTAGAAGAGTTTAGGATGCGGATGGCCCTGCAGCGCATTGTTAAACAAAATATTATACTAAAACACATTGACAGGCCCACCCCATTTGCCTTCCCGATTATGGTGGATAGCCTTGGTCGCGAGAAATTGACTACCGAAACCATGGAAGACCGTATAGGCAAAATGGCCCGCCAGTATGGTGCCGAAGGTGTGGGTATTGAACAAAACAAGAAACAGCGCAAACCCGGCGTAACAAGGAAGAAAGGATTTTAATACCCCTCGGCTTCAGCCGGCGGCGCAAAGGTTAAGCGCTTTTTAAAGTACACATCCCAGCTGCGTTGTTGCTCTTCGTCGCGCATATTTTGGGTGCCGGCGTCATAGTTGCGGTTAAGCTCCTCGTATTTAGCGTGGATCCGGTTAAACAGGTTACTCGCCTGGTATTTATAATTATAAGCATCAAAGGTAAGGCGGTTTACCTGCCGGGTTAGCTCCTGCTGCTCCATGTACGATATCATGTAATGCCCTTGCTCATGGTTCAATATCCTGTCCAGTTGTTTTGGCGATGTTACACGTTTTAAATCTATCCAGGAGTAGTAAGGGTCTACCATCAAACTTACGTTACTCACAAGCCTGAAGCTATTACCCTGGCCTACGCCCTCGTACCTAAAATTAATGGAACATTTGGTGTGGGCAATGGCGCCGTTTGCGCCGGGGCGCGGCGTACCTCTAAAATCGCTGGTGGTTAACTGCCTGTATGGTTGGGCCGCTGCGGGGTTAGCTATGTTTAAGCACAGCAAGCCAAACATCATGGCCACAAATCTATCTCTCATTAAATAATAGTTTAAAACCTTTGCCTTTAAGACTGTGCCCACAGGCAAAGGTTTATCCTATTACTTCTTTGTGTTTTGTATTTTATCAGCCGATAATACATTTAAGCTCATCATCTCTTTCATGGTACGTTGCATCCCGTCAGCCGAGCCATCCAGGAAGATCACGTTGCCTTCAGAGTTTTCTGCAAAGTGCTTGATAGACTCCGTCCACATGGTAAACAAAATAACAGACGTATCCATGTGAGCCGACTCCATTTCTTTAGCGGCAACGGTCATACCCTTAGCAACTTCCTGGCGAAATAGCGCTACGCCCTGCCCGCGCAACTGCGATGCCTGACGCTCAGCCTCGGCCGAAATTTTGATGGCATTACCATCAGCTTCGGCCGCTTTAGTCTTAGTGATCAATAGCGCCTGTCCTTCATTTTCGGCAGCAGCCTTCAAGTTGTTTGATGCCACTACCTGGCTCATTGATTTCATGATCACCTCATCGAAGGTAATGTCGTTTAACTGCAAATCTTGAAGATGATAGCCCCAACCTTCTAATATCACATCCAATTGGTCTTTTACATGTTCAACAATGTCGCGACGTAAGATCAATACTTCAGATTGGCGTTTGGTAGCCACAAAAGCACGGATAGAGCCTTCAACAGTACGTATCAGCGCTTGCATCAGGTTACGCTCATCAACAAACTTAAAGGCCACGTTCTTAATGGTTTCTTCTTGCTGATCAAGTACCGAGTACAGCAGCATAGCCTTAAAATACACATTGGCCTGATCAAATGTTACTGCCTGAAATTCCAGCTCGACCGAGCGGTTCTGGATAGATATTTTTGAGTAGATGTTTTCTACCAACGGGATCTTAAAATTTAGCCCCGGGGTAAGTATACGGCGGTATTTGCCAAATATGGTGATAACGGCAATAGTGCCTTGTTTAACAGTTACAAACGACGAAAAAACAATAATTATTAAAATAAAAATGATTACAAATGAAACTATTTGGTTTGTCATGACTTATTAGATTTAGTTGAATAAAGATAGTATTTACTATCGGTCTATCAGTTTAAAATTTAGCATAAAAAGCCATGAACGTTAAAAGAACTTTCGGAACCATCCTTACCATTTTAGGCATCATCGGTTTAATATATACCGGGGTAAATATTATATCGCATGCCGACAACTATACCACATTGGTGGTGATAGGAGTAATTAGCATTATATTTTTCTTTACCGGCATAAGCCTGGTTAGAAACACAAAAGACGAGGCATAACCCTTAAAAGGGGTGTTACAAATGCCACAACGTGTGGTGTTTAACTAATATTCCCGAATTATACTACCCGGCAGCTAAAACGGCTGCCGGGTATGACTTTACTGGTAGGCTTAACCATGCTGAACAAAAGCTAAACGCACGAATAAGCTAATCGCTTTTCTGAATCGGCGATGATATCGTGGTGCTGTTTTTAAAACTATATTTGCCTATAGCGATAGTTGCTGCTAATACCTCATTTGCAGTATTGATAGCATTTATTAAATGATCGATTTTGGATCGGTCAAATTTTCGACTATTGATTAAACACATGAAACAGAAAGCTAATAGCGGCCGTAGAACTAAAATCATAGGCACTTTATTAACCGTTGCAGGCGCAGCCGGACTTATTTACGCCGGGATCTCGCAGTTTGCAGACGGTATGGACAAACGCGCGGCGGCAGGCGTATTGCTATTCTCGCTAATTGTAGTTTTTATTGGTATAAGCCAGCTCTACAAAAAACATTCTGACGACTATTAACTACCGTCCCCCCTGTATTAGTCAACACAATCCTACCTCTTTCTTAATTTTTAATCGACTTAATAAAATTCTGTTTCGGTAAGTATAACGCTGCCCGGGTAATGGCGTGTTTTAGCGTGAACAAACTGTGTTTCCATAAAAGCTTCGACAGATTTAATGACAAAAAAAATCCCTCTCATTTTTACATGAGAAGGATTTATATGATGTATCTAAATATCTTATTTAATCTTCGCTAACCTCGGCTGCTGCAGTAGTAGGCAAATCCTTTTTAAAGGCTTGCAAAACGCGGCCACCTTTATAAAAGTAACGGCTGTAATAAGCATCGTCAAGGCTGCTAATAGCTACACCTTTTAATGATGCATGTGCAAAACGATTATCGCCTAAATAAATACCGATGTGCGATATGCTGCGGCTATGAATTTTAAAGAAAACCAAATCGCCTTCTTTTAACTCATCTTTAGCAATGGGGTTAACCATGCTGAAAATATCGCGCGAGTTGCGTTTTATATCCAGATTAAAAACCTGGTTGTAGAGCTGTTTTGTAAAAGCAGAACAGTCAATACCTTTTTTAGTGCTGCCACCAAAACGATACGGGGTGCCTATCCACTCGTATACAAAATTAAAAAGTTTTAGGTTTGATGTTGCAGATACCGCAACATGCATAATTTGAGAAAGATAATCTTTTGCTAAGCTTTCTTGTTCATCACCAGGCTTATCTGCCTGACTTGGAGCACTTTTTGTTTGAGCCTGGGCTACTAAAACGCTGAAAAATAAGGCCGTGGCCAGTACAATTTTCTTCATTTAATTCTCGATTTCGTCTCTTTAAACGCACAAAGCGTCCGTTTTGTTATACATATTCGATCAGGTTGGATACAAAACTATCCATTTTTTTCAATTACGCAAATAAAAGGCTGTTTTTATGCTGATTATTTAATTTTCAATAGTTGGGGATTAAATGATTGACGGGGAAGATTTAGATTAGTAATTAACGGTTAAACTGAATAATACTGCCCTTACGCTTATCAGATTTTAATAATAAAACTTCGCTGTCTAATGCCCCGATAATTATTCTTAAATCTACCGCCGTTTATCACTAAAAACGTTTCGATTATTTGCAATATATATTTAGATTTGCGCTTCTACTAAAATAGATTGTTTGCAAATGAGTTCAATCGAAATAAATAAAGACACCTACTTAAAGTGGTACGAGTCTATGTACTTGATGCGTAAATTCGAAGAAAAAGCAGGACAGTTATATGGTCAGCAAAAAATACGTGGTTTTTGCCACCTATATATTGGCCAGGAAGCGGTTTTAGCCGGCGCCATGTCTGTTTTGAAAAAAGGAGACAGCATGATAACCGCGTACCGCGATCACGCTCATGCTATCGCCCAGGGCGTAACTTCAGACTCTATCATGGCCGAGCTGTATGGTAAAGCTACGGGATGCTCAAAGGGTAAAGGCGGCTCTATGCACATGTTTAGCAAAGAGCATCACTTTTACGGCGGCCACGGTATTGTAGGCGGCCAGATCCCTTTGGGTGCAGGTGTAGCTTTCGCTGAAAAATTTAAAGGTACCGACTTTGTAAACGTTGCCTACATGGGCGATGGCGCTGTACGCCAGGGTGCCCTTAACGAGACCTTTAACATGGCCGCGTTATGGAAACTGCCGGTAATATTTATTTGCGAGAACAATGGTTACGCTATGGGTACATCTGTAGCCCGTACTACTATACAACCTGATATTTTTAAATTGGGCTTGCCTTACGGCATCCCTTCATCGGCTGTTGACGGTATGGACCCTGTTGCTGTACACAATGCGATGGACGAGGCTGTTGCCCGTGCACGTGCCGGCGAAGGACCAACCTTTTTAGAGATGCGTACCTACCGCTATAAAGGCCACTCGATGTCCGATCCGCAAAAATACCGCACCAAAGAAGAGCTGGAAAGCTATAAAGCAAAAGATCCTATTGAAACCGTGAAACAAGCTATTACCAAAAACGGTTATGCTGATGAGAAATGGTTTGAAGAGATTGAAGCTAAAGTAAAAGCAGAGGTTGACGCGGCGGTAAAATTTGCCGAAGAGTCGCCATGGCCTGAAGCGTCAGAGCTTTATACTGATGTTTACGTGCAGAAGGATTACCCATACATCATGGACTAACCTTTAAACAAATACTGAATTTAAATATTCTAATTCATCCTAAATATATATGGCCGAAGTAGTTAAAATGCCTAAGATGAGCGACACCATGACCGAAGGTGTATTGGCTAAATGGCATAAAAAAGTTGGTGACAAGGTAAAATCAGGCGATGTATTGGCCGAAATTGAAACCGACAAAGCCACTATGGATTTTGAATCGTACCAGGACGGCGTATTGCTTTACATTGGTATTGAAGAGGGCGCAGCTGCCCCTGTTGATGACGTAATTGCCGTAATAGGTAAAGAAGGCGAAGATTATAAGGCTGCATTAGAAGGTAGCGCTCCTGCTGCTGCCCCGGCCGAAAACAAGGAAGAAAAACCCGCTGCAGAGAAAGCTCCGGCCGCTGATAAAGCACCCGCTGCTACACCTGCTCCTGCTGCTAAGGTTGATACATCAAGCATCCCGGCTACGGTTATACGTATGCCTGCCTTGAGCGATACCATGACCGAAGGGGTTATTAATAAATGGAACTTTAAAGTTGGCGATAAAGTAAAATCTGACGACTCGCTGGCTGATGTGGAAACCGACAAGGCTACCATGGAAGTTGTAGGTTATGAAGAAGGTACTTTACTATACATTGGCCCTAAAGAAGGCGAAGCTGCGCCGGTTAATGGCATTATAGCTATTGTAGGTAAAGAGGGTACAGACATTACGCCGCTATTGCAGGATGATGCCCCTGCGGCAAGCGCAGAAGCTGCCCCGGCTGCTGATGCTGCACCTGCAGCGGAAAGCGCGCCTGCTGCCGAAGAGGAAGAAAAAGAGACATCGCATAGCGATGGCCGCGTAAAAGCATCGCCGCTGGCACGTAAAATAGCCAAAGACAAGGGCATTGATATTAACGCTGTAAAAGGTACTGCCGAGGGTGGCCGCATTGTTAAAAAAGACATTGAGGACTTTAAACCGGGTGCCGCACCAGCAAAAGCTGCTCCTGCTGCAGAAAGCGCTACGCCTGCTAAAGGCGCCGATGCTCC
This sequence comes from Mucilaginibacter antarcticus, assembly GCF_042686155.1. Lineage (NCBI taxonomy): Bacteria > Pseudomonadati > Bacteroidota > Sphingobacteriia > Sphingobacteriales > Sphingobacteriaceae > Mucilaginibacter > Mucilaginibacter antarcticus. The sequence goes on from NZ_JBHUON010000001.1 coordinate 399,759, forward strand.
TGCAAAAGCTGCACCTGCTCCAATCAATTTGCCAACATTTACCGGCGAAGAGAAATTTACTGAAAGACCGGTTACCCAAATGCGTAAGGCTATTAGCCGCCGCTTAAGCGAAAGCTTGTTTACCGCGCCGCATTTCTTTGTAACCATGTCTATTGATATGGACCAGGCTATTGCTGCACGTGCCAAGATCAACGAGGTTGCCCCGGTTAAAATTTCATTTAATGATTTTGTGGTTAAAGCCTGCGCTGTTGCTTTAAAACAACACCCTGCTATTAACTCGGCTTTCCAGGGCGATAAGATCCGTACTAACGAGCATGTACACATTGGTGTAGCCGTAGCGGTTGACGAAGGTTTACTGGTACCGGTTATCAAGTTTGCCGATGGTAAATCATTAACTCATATTTCGCTTGAGGTTAAAGACCTGGCCGGTAAATCAAAAAGTAAAAAACTACAGCCTGCCGAAATGGAAGGCTCAACCTTTACCATATCTAACTTAGGTATGTTTGGCGTTGACGAGTTTACCGCTATCATTAACACACCAAACGCGTGTATACTTGCAGTAAGCGGCATACAGGCAGTACCGGTGGTTAAAAATGGTGCAGTAGTACCGGGCAACGTTATGAAAGTTACCCTAAGCAGCGATCACCGCGTGGTTGATGGCGCTTTAGCCGCAGCTTTCTTACAAACGCTAAAACAGTTATTAGAAGAACCGGTAAGGTTGTTGATATAATTTTTAATATTGGATATCGAATTTTCGATGTCGGATTTAAAAAGCGATGGGTTTAAGCCTGTCGCTTTTTTTGTTTGTAGGAAAATACCTACTATTACCCGGATTTTACCCCGCTGTTCCAAGTCTTTGGCGACCAACGACTATGCTTTTAGTGGTTGACTACCGCGTTTAACAACGGCGATAGTGTACTTTGTAAGGGTGGGAAAGTCGTCGAAATGATAACCTTTTACTCTTAAAATTCCGGTATTTGACCGAAATCCTGTTTCATTTTGATTATTTTTGGCCGATTTACAATCAACTCATTATCAATTATTTAAGCCAAAATCTTGTTTCATTTTGTTTCACTCAATTTTTTCAAATACCTCAATATCAGAGCGTTGACCCAAAATGTTGTTTCATCTGTTTCATCTGTGTCACACGCGCGTGAAACAAACGCTTAAAAGTCCTTATTCAGCAGCTTCTCTAGCTCCGCAAAGCTGATATTCATCTTGACCTTACCTTGTTTGGCGTAGCTGATTTCGCCCGTCTCTTCGGATACGATGATAGCCGTTGCCTCGTTAGCCTCTGTAACGCCAATTCCGGCCCTGTGGCGCAAGCCAAACTGCGGAGGCAGGTCAACCTTGTCCGTCAACGGCAAAATGCAGCTTGCCGACTTGATCTTGTTCTCTGCTATTACGACGGCCCCGTCATGCAAAGGGCTGGTTTTCTGAAAGATGCTCTCCAGTAACCGTTTGGAGATCCTGGCATCCATCACCTCGCAGCTGTTTTGGTAGAACTGCTCGTCATAATACTTGGCAAATACAATAAGAGCGCCGGTGCGGGTTTGCTTTAGTATCTTACAGGCATCGATTATGGGCTTAATACGGGTGTAGTTGTTCTTCTCGTCCTGTGCACGGCCAAAGAAGTACTGCCACCAGGCCTTGTTGCGTTGCAGCGAGGCGTTTTTACCCACCAACAGGAAGAACCGCCTTATCTCTTGCTGAAACACCACCACAACGATGATGATGCCAACCTCTTTGAAATAGCCCAATATGCCGGTAAGCAACTGCATGTTGCTCCATTTAACCACAAAGTACAACGCGTAAATAACAGCCATACCTATCAGAATATTTACAGCTATGGTGCCGCGTATTAAGTTATATAGCTGGTAAATCAAAAACGCTACCAGCACGATATCCAATACGCTATACCAGGTTATTTCAAAAAGGCTGAGATCTAAATTGAGCATCCACGAAGTTAAGGTTTAGATACCAAATTTGGGACATGCGAGGCAATAAGACGCAGGTTTACTTTGATATGAGCATTGCAGTCACCGTTAACCAATGTAAGGCCCACCGGGCACGCCCCAATCCCATTTAGGCATGGGTGCATTGGTGTCCATATCCAGGTCTTCAAGGTTAGAGTTTAGTACTGCAATGCGGGTGCCCCACTCCAGGTAAGCCATAAAAGCAGACCGGAACTCCGGATCATCCGGAAGCTGCAAGCTGTCAGCAGTCTCCAGTAACAACTCAATCCAACGCTTACGGTGTTGTTGTGTTAGGTGCTTTGCCACATGCTTTTGAACCATGGAAAAGTGGCTGCCTTCTGCTTCGCTGTATAGTTTTGGACCACCAAAAACCTCAGCTACGAAATGGGCAACGTGCTCCCGGTGTTGCGCCGACATATGCTTAAATACCGGCTCAAGAATGTCATCGGCTAGCACCCGATCATAAAACTGATCAAATAGTTTTACGAATACGGGCATCCCTCCCGCCCAATCAAAAAGCGAAGGAATAGTTCTATGATTATTAGCCTCCATATTATTAAGCTGTTTTATGCTTCCCTTTAGGAAATACCAATGATGCCACCACACTAATAGCCAGTATACCAACAATGATGAGTAAAGACCGGCCTGTGGTTAATCCTATTGCTTCTGCGTAGTGTGACAGCAGCATTTTCAAGCCAATAAAGGCCAGCAAGGCTGCTAACCCTATCTTCAGGTAATGGAACTTATCAATGATGTTGATCAGCAAGAAAAACATCGATCTTAAACCTAATATAGCGAAGATGTTAGAGAAGAAGACGATGTAAGGATCTTTAGTGATAGAGAATATAGCCGGTATGGAATCAACCGCGAAAACAAGGTCGGTAGCCTCGATGATCAGCAGCACCAGGAACAGGGGGGTGATCATCTTTTTTCCATCCATCTTCACAAAAAATTTGCTGCCCGCAAAGTGAGGGTGCACCGCAAAAAAGCGCGAAGCAAACTTAACAACCGGGTGCTTATCCGGATCTATCTTTTCTTCCTGGTTACGGTTAATAAACATCATTACACCGGTGTAAATCAAGAACGCTCCGAAAATATAAAGGATCCAATGGAACTGGTTGATCAACGCTGACCCCAGGAAAATGAACAGGAAACGCATTACTACGGCACCTATAATCCCCCAAAGTAGTATCTTATGGTAATATCGCTTATCGACAGAAAATGCTGAAAAGATAAGCACCATTACAAATATATTATCAACTGATAACGCGTACTCGACCACATAGCCGGTTAAAAATTCAAGGCCTAGGGTTTTACGATATTGCTGTAAGCTAGCCGCTAAATCATCAGTTAAAGTTAATTTATGGGCGTGGTCGGTATTGATTTGTTGCAGACGTTGCATAGTGTCAATAGAATGCAGGTAATCACCATAATTCAATATTAAGACGTAAAAGCCAAGGGCCAAGGTCACCCATACACCGCTCATGATGCCGGCCTGTTTCAAACTAACAGGCTTATCAGACTTACCAAATAAGCCCAAATCAATTGCCATCATCAAAAAAATAAAAACTAAAAAGCCGGCAATAAAAATAAATTCGTGTGACATTATTTATTTCTTTCGGTTGTAAAGCTAACTAATTGTTCTAACCCCCGCCTTGCATCGCCTTCAGGCAAGGTCTTTAATATATCAAAGGCTTCGTCGCGGTATTTTTTCATTTGGGTTTCGGCATACTGCAGGCCGCCTGTAGCATTAACAAAGTCAATGATCTGTGCTATTTTAGCCGGCTCGTCATTATGATTTTTTACCAGGTTTATAACCCGCTTACGCTCTGTTACATTGCAATTGCTCAGGGAATAAATCAAGGGAAGGGTAACCTTCTTTTCCTTAATATCTATACCCAAGGGCTTGCCAACATCATCTGTGCCAAAATCAAACATATCATCCTTGATCTGGAAAGCTATACCTATCTTCTCGCCAAACGAGCGCATCTTCTCAATTGTATCAGCATCTGCACCGGCCGACGCAGCACCGCAAGCACAGCACGCGGCAATAAGGGATGCTGTTTTTTGACGAATCACTTCGTAATAAACCTCCTCTCCTATATCCATGCGGCGCACCTTTTCAATCTGCAACAGTTCGCCCTCGCTCATTTGCTTTACCGCTTTCGACACAATCTTCAACAAGCTAAAATCGCCATTATCAATAGACAGCAGTAAGCCTTTTGACAGCAAGTAATCGCCTACTAAAACAGCTATCTTATTTTTCCACAATGCGTTAATAGAGAAAAAGCCCCGGCGTTGGTAGGAGTTATCTACTACGTCATCATGCACCAAAGTAGCAGTATGCAGCAGCTCAACCAAAGCGGCACCGCGGTGTGTAGACTCGTTAATACCCCCGCAAATACTAGCCGAAAAGAACACAAACAACGGGCGTATTTGCTTTCCTTTACGTTTTACGATGTAGTGAGTAATGCGATCAAGCAGGGGTACTGAGCTCCGCATTGATTCCTTGAAACGATCTTCAAATACATCAATATCAGCAGCAATGGGTTTCTTGATCTCGTTGATGCTCAGCATTAAATTATAACAAGCTTTTACAGGTTAAACTGCCTGTTTAACCAAGGTGCAGCAAACATAAGGTAAAAAACGCTATCTGCATTATTAGCTTAAAAATTTCGAAGCAAATTAAACCTTTGGCCGGGTAAACACTCTATTAGATACATTGATGTTGCAGCATGCTGTAATTAAAGTGGAATATAGTTTTTGGTTATTTTTTATACTAGCGGGGCATTCGGCGGGATATCCCGCTTTTTTATGCGAATTATTCTACCTTTGCTATCCACTTAAACGGAGAGGTGTCTGAGTGGTCGAAAGAGCACGCCTGGAAAGTGTGTATACGCCAAAAGTGTATCGAGGGTTCGAATCCCTCCCTCTCCGCCAAATTTATGGCACGATACAGTAAAGCATGTTCAAAGCTATATTACAAGCTTACGGGCTCAATCCGCAATTGTACCAAGTTGAAACTTTAGGCTCGGGGCTTATCAACCGTACTTGGAAAGTAACCGGGGACGCTAACGTCTTCGTTTTGCAACAGATCAACACAAACGTATTTGCTAACCCGCAGCATATTGCTGATAACTTGCATTTATTAGCCGACTATTTAAAAGAAAAATCGCCTAATTATCTATTCGCTGCACCGCTGGCAACACTTGACGGTCAATTATTAGTTCAGGCTGAAGGAAGCTTTTTTAGACTGTCGCCCTTTGTAGCCGGATCAAAAACTGTTGACTATTTAACTAAAACCAGCCAGGCTTATGAGGCTGCAAGGCAGTTTGGCAAATTCACCTTTTTGCTGCGGGAGCTTGATGTAAATCAGCTTAAATATACGCTGCCCAATTTTCATGACTTGAGCCTTAGGATTTCTCAGTTTAAACAAGCCTTAGCCAAGGCCCCGCAACAACGGAAAGTGGAGGCAGAATACGCAATACAACAGGTACAACAGCATTTTACCATTGCCGACTTATATGAACAGATCAGCAAAGATAAGTTGATACCACTAAGGGTAATCCACCACGACACTAAAATAAATAATGTATTGTTTGACGATGGGGATAATAGCTTAGGCATAATTGACCTTGACACCATTATGCCCGGATATTTTATCAGCGATGTGGGTGATATGATGCGCACCTACCTGGCCGAAGCAAATGAAGAAGAGCAGGATATGGACAAAATCGATATCCGCCCGAATTTCTTTTCAGCAATATATGCGGGCTATATTAGCCATATGGGGGGCAGCCTAACAACAAAGGAAAGGGAGCTTTTTATTTACGCCGGTAAATTTATGATTTACATGCAGGCAGTACGCTTTTTAACCGACTTTTTAAATGGCGACATCTATTACCCGGTTAAGTATGACGGACATAATCTGACGCGCGCGAAAAACCAGATCAAATTGCTTGAACTATACATACAGGCCGAACCTGATTTTGTGCAGATCATCAACGTGCTGAATACTAGCCAACCAACAACGCTTCAATGATTTGAATGGCCGAATTTTTGTATTAAACCGACAACTGTTTCACAATTATGCTGCTAAAAAAAAGGATCTCTGTCGTTTATTTTCTTAATCTTATCAAATGGGATATTATGGCGATAGTCATCTATTCTGTTTTGGTGGGAATGCTGGACCACAATTCGTTTTTTAGAGATATGGTCATTCCCGTTAGTATATCAGCTTTGATTGGCACTTTATTGTCCTTATTACTGGCATTTCGAACCGGGCAATCTTACGAGCGTTGGTGGGAAGCACGAGTGGTTTGGGGAGCTATTGTTAATGATAGCCGCACCCTGATAAGGCAACTAATACAGTTTATACCAGCCGGCGAAGAAAAGGCGGCCCACATAGAGCGTTTTGCCATACGCCAGGCAACATGGTGCTATGCGCTTGCCGAAGGCTTAAGGCGAGTATCGCCGTCAGCAATAACGGATAATTATATTAATGAGCTTGGTACAGATAGCGAAAATCGCCCCAACCTCTTACTTACCCGGCATGCCGAAGATTTAGCAGCGCTATCAGCCCAATATAAGTTGGACGCAAATAAGCAGGTCCAACTAGACAATACCATAGTAAAACTGACCGACGCGATGGGTAAATGCGAGCGGATTAAAAACACCATCTTTCCACGCTCATATAGTGTTATGATCCACTTTATGATTTACGTTTTAATGACCATTTTACCCTTTGGCCTTGACGACAATCATTTTTTGATAGAAATTGCGGTATCAATCATGATACCATCCTTGTTTATAGCTATTGAGCGTACTGCTATTTTGATGCAGGACCCATTTGAAAACAAACCAACCGATACGCCAATGTCAACCCTGTCGGCAACTATTGAGCGCAATTTAATGGAGATGGCGAACTTGCCTATCCCGCATAAGCCGACCGAACCGGACACCTTTTACATCATGTAAATTTGTAATATAGATCCGTACTGATAGACGCTATAAAAGACCTGAACGCGCACTGCCGTTTCTTGACCGATTGGTTGCTTACTCAGATTATCGCCACATAAGGCAAAAACCGGTACGAGTATTCTACCTTTACATTGAAGTCTGATAGTGATCGCGTCAACTTACCAACCAGTCGACTGGCAACCACCGTTTACCAGCAAGCGCACGGCAGAGGGGTATCGTCAGGCACTTGGAGAGCGGACTAAGCACGCAATACCGTTATCTTTATCGCCACGCCATTATGTAGGGCTTAATCAATAAAACGCCCCGTTCTCTCTTTCCAAAAGCGTTATGATTCTTTAATAAGATTACGTATTTACACCTACGCATTTAGGTATTAATACGGAATTTGGGAAAATGATACACCATAACTTCGTTTCTATGTTCATAAGGGGAGATAATTTAGCCTGTGATGCCCGAAGTAAAAAATAAACGAGTACTTATTGTTGATGACGATAACGACATTCTGGATGTGATGAAAGAAGCTCTGTCATATGAGGGGTATGAAGTGCGTGCCATAACCGGCACCAATGACATCTTTCCCGACATAATCCAACGTCGGCCGGACCTGATCCTTATGGACTATTTACTTGCGGGTATAAATGGTGGCGAATTGTGTCATCAAATTAAAAACAACAGTTCCACTCAAGCTATTCCCGTTATAATCATGTCAGCCCATCCGCGGGTCATTAACTCTTTAGGCACCTATGGGTGCGACGCGTTTATAGCAAAGCCCTTTGATTTGGACGACGTTACCGAAAATATACACAGACTAATTACTAAAGCAGAAAAGCAATATTCATGTTAAACAGAAATACCGTCAATAAAGTAATATTAATGGGTTACATCAGCAATGCGCCGCGATGGCATAAAGTTGAAAGCCAGTTATTTTTATGTTTCACGCTGGTAACTACCGAGCGAATTAAAACCGTGGGCGAACAGCAGGTGCATGAAGAGCAACATAAGGTAAGCGTGCCAGCAAATTTAGCCGATGCTGATGTTTTGGTTAAAGGCACTACATTATACTTACAGGGCCGACTGCAAACCAAGATGGTTTTAGACGAGAATAAGGTTAGGCATTATCGTTCTGAAATTGTTGCCTTGGGTATTGAGCCAATTGAGATAAAAACACCGGTATTAGCACAGACTGCTATTCATTAATATGCCTACGGGTAGCGTACCGTGTTAGCATGGCCTTGCTTTTACGCGCGATCGTCCTAAAGGGAACGAAAATGTAAGAGAGACTCACTCCTGTCTTTTTAAGCGATGCCCCCAGGTAGCGTAGTACGCTATGAACAGATAGCAGGGTATCAAGATCCAGTAAGCATAACGGGGGCTGTAAACATCAGACAAACGGCCGTAAAGCAGTGGCAACAATGCGCCACCGGCAATCCCCATTATCAGCAGCGAAGAGCCAATCTTGGTAAACTTCCCTAAGCCATTAATAGCTAAAGGCCATATGGCTGGCCACATCAGCGAGTTCGCAAGGCCTAAAAGCGCTATAAACAATACAGAGGTATAACCGGGACTGTAAATAGCAGCAACCGAAAATACAACGCCAATTATTGCCGAACCTTTTAAGGCAGTGGCTTGCGTAAGATATTTGGGGATGCAAATAATGCCGATAATATATCCGGTTATCATACACAACAAAGTGCAGGTAGTAAAAAACTTTGCTGTCGACAAAGGGATACCCAAGCTACTGCCGTAGCTTATCACGGTGTCGCCCGCTATAACCTCTACACCCACGTATAAAAATATGGCAAGCACGCCTAGCATAAGGTGAGGGTAATGTGTTATACTACTTGCCTTTGATACTGATCCTTCAACCGCAGCCTCATCTCTGTCTGTTTCAATCTCTGGCAAGGTCGAAAAGTACACCAGCAATGCCAAAATGGCCAGTACGAATAATATTAAGGCATAAGGCAAAATAACTTTATGCGCCTGACCCGTCCTGAAAAAAGTTTACACTATTGGTTGTTAATACTGGTGTTAGTTTACACTTTAAAGTTAGTACTAAAATAGGTTTACACAATTACGGT